>WBOU01000016.1 GCA_009268125.1 Chloroflexia bacterium SDU3-3
GGGCATGCACCACCATCCAAAAATGACCACTATCGACGAAGGCGCACCCAAGCCGAACGAATACCAACGCACCGTTTCGCTAAAACGGCCTCGGAACACCCGATAAAGTGACACCATGTGAGGGCATGGCCCCTTGCAGTGATCGAGGGACAAGAGCCCCTGCTGCCACCCGCGCAGGGCATCCACCCACCCGCCACGAGAAACCTCTCTGGTGAATGAGGTAACCTGCATCGGGCCGCCCGCGCAGCGCTGCACGCAGTGCCTGTGGGCGGCCCGGCCCCGCCCTACCCCAGCGCCACGCGGTAGCGCAGCGTTTCCGTCCCGCCCATCGACGCCGGGCGGTTGAAGCGCTCCACCAGCACGCCGCCGTTGGCCTCGATCACCCGCTGCGAGGCGATGTTGCCGGGGTCGGTGGTCAGCTCCACATACTCGCGCAGGCCCTCGGCGCGGGCCAGCGGCAGCAGCAGGGCCAGCGCCCGCGTGGCGTAGCCCCGCCGCCGCTTCCAGGCCACCACGCTATAGCCCACGTGCCCCAGCACGTGCGGCGGCAGCGCGGCGGTGCCCGGCTGCCAGCGCAGGTTGATCGCGCCGCAGAACGCGCCATCCCACATCCACAGCGCCACCCCCGGCAGCCGGTTCACCTGCGAGCCATCCGGCAGGGTGATCGGCCCGCCCGCCGCCTCGCGGTCGACCTTGCTGCGCACAAACGCCGCCGCGTCGGCCCCGATCCGCGCCAGCTCCTCCTGCGCCGCCTCGGGGCGCATGGTGTTGGGCGACCAGCCCCGGCGCAGCGCATCCACATAGCCGGGCAGATACGCCTCGGCAGGCCAGACAAGCTCGAACATCGGCCACCTCCTTTGCATGGTGCGCAGTCTAGCACCCTGCGGGCCAACCTAGCTCGCCCGCGCGGATGATCGCGCATCCGCCCTGGGCCGGATTGGCGCACCGTGCTATCATTGGGGTGGAAAATATGTTCGAGTGGAGGGGAGCGACCATGGCAGACATACCCGAGCCGCAGCGCTGCGCCTGGGCGGGCGGCGACCCGCTGATGCAGCACTACCACGACACCGAGTGGGGCGTACCCGAGCGCGACAGCCGCGCCCTGTGGGAAAAGCTGATGCTCGACGGCTTCCAGGCCGGGCTATCGTGGCGCACCATCCTCCACAAGCGCGAGGCGTTCCGCCGCGCCTTCGAGGGCTTCAAGCCGGAGACCGTGGCGCAGTTTGGCCAGGCCGATGTCGAGCGGCTGCTGGGCGACGCGGGCATCGTGCGCTCGCGCGCCAAGATCGAGGGTGTGGTGCGCAACGCCCGCGCCTACCTGGCCATGCGCGACGCGGGCGAGGATTTCTCGACCTTTGTGTGGGGGATGGTCGGCGGCACGCCGCTGGACAACCCATGGGAGCGCGTCCAGCAGGTGCCCGCCAAGACCGCGCTCTCCGAGGCCATGTCCAAGGCGCTCAGGCAGCGCGGCTTCACCTTTGTCGGCCCGGTGATCGTCTACGCCTGGATGCAGGCCACCGGCCTCGTCAACGACCACCAGGCTGCGTGCTTCGTACGCCAGCGCTAGCCCCGCCCACCGTGGCCATGGCGTAGCGCACCGCCGACTGCAGGTTGGCCATAGTGTGCAGCTTGGTGGTGTCGATGCCCAGGCTCACCAAGAACTGCGCGCCCTCGGGGGCGATGCCCACGATGATCACATGCGCGCCCAGCAGCGAGCAGGCCTGCACCATGTTGATCAGCGCCTTGCCCGCCAGCATGTCCATCGTCTCGATGCCCGTCACATCCATCACGATCAGGCGGGCGCGCTGGCGCTCGATCTCGCTGAGCAGGTGGCGGTGCATCGCGCCAGCGCGCTGATCGTCGAAGATGCCCACCAGCGGGATGACCACCACCTGGGGCAGGATGGGCACCACCGGCGCGGCCTGGCGCACCATGTCGGCGCGCATGGCCTGCTTGCTGGCCTGCTCGCTGGCCAGCTGGGCCTCGCGCCGCTGCAGCTCGGCCACATTCGCGGCCATCGCCTCGTTCAGCTGCTGCTGGTGGGCCAGCAGCTGGTTCAGCTGCTGCAGGCTCTGCTCGCTGGCGACACGCGCCTGCGTGGCCTGCTCCAACGAGCGCCGCTCCTGCAGCGTCAGCACCGCAATCACCACCGACAGCACGATCATCACGCCGATCTGCAGCCCCAGGTTAAAGGTCAGGGCGCTACGGGTGGCCACCAGGGTCACCGGGATGCTGCCCGACAGCTGCAGCGCCGCCGTGACCCCTAGCGTGGCCGCGCTTACCACCGCGATGCTGATGGTGGCGATCGGGTTGCGCAGCACCAGCGCTGTGACGCACGGGCAGATCTGAAACAGCACCCAGGTGCCGCCGCCCAGCGTGCCGCTCAGCGGGTCGATCGCGGCGATCAGGAAGGTGATCGTGACGATCACCGCGAAGATGCAGGGCTGCACATAGCGCGTAGGCGCGAGAACGTAGAGCGCCGCCGTCGCGATCAGCGCCAGAGCCAGTATCCCGCTGGCCCAGTAGAGCTGCTGCGGATTTTGATCAGCGGGGTAGGCGAAGAATCCAGCCACAAATGCGATAATCTCAATAGCCAGAAAGAAGGCCGCCAGCAGACGGGTGCGCCGCACGAGGTCGAAGGCGGGTGAGTGCGATGCCGACATAAGCGCTTATTCCTTTGCAGCCGTAACCGTACGGGTAGTGTACAAAAGTAAAGCGGTTCTGGCAAGCCTGCGCGGGGCTATTTGTTAAAATATCGTGGAATGAGTTTTCCTAGCCTCGTGGAAAGCTGTGTTTTTTTTCACATTACTGCCCTTTACATTTAATTTCAGGAGAGATATAATCTCTTGTGTAACGAAACCACTACAAAACACATCCGGCAACTGATGCCGATCTTGCGGCAAGATCGGTCTTTTTATGCCTTAGGAGGCACCTATGTTGCAGCGCGAGACCCCCAACACCCCCCAGGTCTATCTCTGTCCTACCTGTGCCTGCAAGCTCCACGCCGAGGGAGAGCTGCTTGTATGCGCCAAGCATGGCGCGTTTTTTGCCTATGGGCCACACCTGCTCGTGCGTGCGCCGAGCAAGGCCCCGCGCGTGCAGGAGGCATCGATGCCCTGGGAGATCAACGCCGCGCAGCCGCGCTAGGCTGCCCGCCCGATCTGGCGCAGGCCCCATGCGGGCCATCCGTTGCCATACCAGCTATCGCGGTGGGTCTATCGCCCGCTCGTTCGAGTGGGCTTTTGCGCTCGCCTACGATGCCGCGCCCCACGCGATAGATCCGTGCAGCAGAACACGATCGCGCTTCAGCTGTGACAAATAATCCGAAGGGCCAGGGGAACATCCCCTGGCCCTTCGCGCTGTGCGCTGCCTACCAGCCGCCGTCGCCGCCGCCGCCGCTATCGCCGCCGCCGCCGCCCCAGTCGCCGCCGCCGCCGCCGCCGCTGCCCCAGCTGTCGTCGCTGCCGCCGCTGCCCCAGCTGCTGCCGCCGCTATCGCCGCTGCTGCTGCCGCCCCAGCTGCCGCCCCAGCCGCTGCCGCCGTGATGGTGGTGGCTGCCGCCGCCAAGCATCGAGCCGATCACCACGCCGCCGACAAAGTCGCCCATGCCGCCGCCGCGCTGCCCGCCGTAGCCGCCATAGCCGCCATAGCCGCCGTAGCCGCCCTGGTTGGCGTAGCTGCGGAACAGGCTGTCGGCGCTCTGCGCGTTTCGCTCGGCCTCCTGCGCGTTAGCGATCGCCTGCTGGGCCTCGGCCTCGGTGCGCACCGTGCCGATGCCGCTCATCAGCGCGTGGGCGCGCTCCAGCAGCTGGATACCCTCGGAGTTGCGCGGGATCATGTTGCTGTTGGTCTGCATCGAGCGCTCGGCCTGCTGGATGGCCAGCGTCGCCCGCTGCGCATGCTGGTTCACCTGGGCGCGGATCTGCTCCACCGCCTGGAACTCGTTGTAGGCCTGCTGGTAGACCATGCCTGCGCTGTCGGCGAGCTTGCTGAAGCGATCCTGGGCCTGCCGCAGCGCGCTCGCGCGGGCATCCTCCTGGGCGCGCTCCGCCGCCGCGATCGCCTGCTCGGCCTGCTGCGCCTCCTGCTGGGCGCGCTGGAAGGCCGCGCTGGTGTCCGACGAGAGGTCGCCGGGGTGCAGCTGGGTGAAGTGGGTGAGCCGCTGCAGCTCGCCCAGCGCCAGCTGGCGGGCGGTGGCCACCTGATCGCGCAGCTTGTCCATCGCGTCGAACTCGCCCTGGGCCTGGGCCAGCGCGTCGTCGGCCAGGCGGTTGGCCTCCTGGGCCTGCTTCACCAGCGCGATCCAGTCGGGCTTGGGCTGCGCGGCCTCGGCCTGGGCCGTGGCCAGCAGCTGCTCGGCCTGGCGCAGCGCCTGCTCGGGGGCCTTGCCCACATCGGCGTCATTCTCGCGGATGTACTGCCAGCCCTTCTCGATATCGGCCTGCGCCATATCGATCTCTTTGCGCGCGGCCACCTGCGCGGCCTTCAGGTCGTTCAATCGCTGGGTGATGGTATCGATCAGCGTGCGCGCTCGTTCGATCTCCTGCTCGGCGGCGTCGATATCCAGCTTCGCGCCGTAGAAATCCTGGTCCTCGCCAGCGTTGCGGGCCTTCGCTCGCTCCCACAGCGCCTTGGCGCGGGCCGCCGCCGCCTGGGCCTCGCTGCCGTTGCCGCGGATGTCGCTCCACGTGCTCTCGGCGTATTCGTCCACCTCGTCGAAGGCCACGCGGCCCTGCTCGATATGGGCCGGAAGCTGGCCGCCAGCCTGCTCGACCTGGGCCAGCCGCTTCTCGTTCTCGCGCTGGAGCGCGGGCATGCCGCCGCCGCGACCCACGCCCTCGGCGATCAAGGCCTCGACCTGGGCCAGCGGCTCGGCTGCGGCCTGCGCGCCCTTGCTCTGCAGCGCCAGCGCAGCGATCACCAGCTCGCTCTCGGCCTCAGAGAACGCGTCGAGGCCTGCCTGGGTCTTGTAGCCCTGCGTAGCCACCTGCTGGGCGTCGGCGCGGCCCGCCGAGATCTGCTCGCGCAGCGCGGCGAAGCGCCCCACCAGCTCGCCCAGGCCCTTGGCCGTGGCCTCGGCCTCCTGCGCGGCCTGGGAGGCCTCGGCGCTGTGGTGCTCGGCAAATAGCTGCTCGGCGCGGGCGATCTGCTCGCTGGCCTCGCGCGCCACCGCCTGCGGCTTGTCGAAGTCGCCTAGGCTGGCGGCCTGATCGACCACGGCCTGGGTGGCCTGCTTGGCCTTGGCGATGGCCTGCGGCACAGCGGCGTTGATCTTGTCCAGCTCGTCGCGGCGCTCGTTGGCCTGGGCCAGCTGGGCGCGGGCCTGCTCGATCTGCGCGGCTGCCGCCGCGTAGGCCGTGGCCAGCTCCTCGTACAGCTCGGGGGTGAGGCTGCTGGCCTCTTTGCCGCGCACACGCTCCTCGGCGGCGGCGTAGTGCTCCTGAGCCTCGGCGTAGGCCGCCTCGGCCTCCTGCTGCAGCCCGGTGATGTGCTTCACGTCGGCGGGCAGATAGGAGATGCGGTCGTACTGCGCCTTCTCCTTTGCATCCTGGAACAGCGGCAACGTATCGGCGATAGCAGCGCCCGCCTGCTTGCGGTTATCCTCGTATTTCTCTCGCGCGCTGGCCACCACCTTCTGCTTACCCTGGCTCTTCTTCATCGAGTTGTAGGCCAAGGCCCCGCCGCCCACCAGCACGCCGCCGCCCAGCAGCCAGGGCCAGGCCGACCCATCGCTGGAGCTGCTGCTGCTGCCCACCGTGCCGGTGCTGCCGCTGCTGGTGCTGGCGCTTCCGCTGCTGGTGCCCGCCGAGCCAACCGCGCTGTTGATCGACTCAAGGGTATCGACCACGGCCTGGGTGAAATCGCCCGCTTTGAGGCCGCTGTTCAGATCGTTGGTGCGGATAGTCTCGTAGCGGTTGTTGGTGCCCAGGGCCTTGGCCCAGTCATCGCCATAGCGGATGGCGCTGTACGACTTGCCAAAGCCGATAAAGATCGCGATCATCTCGTCGCGCACCTGGCCGTTGCTGCGAGCCAGGTTGTCGGCGATCAAATACTGTTTAAAGGTCGACTCGTTGCCGTTGTTGGCGGTGTAGATGGCCACCAGCGCGCCGCGCTGCATCAGCGGCTGGGCAGCCTCGGCCACCCTTGCGCGGTCGAGCTTGCCCGCATCGTCTTTGAAATAGAGCTGCCCCTGCGCAAATGCCGGTGAGGCAAGCAGTATCAACAGCCCTATGGCCGCAAGCAGTCGTACAAGTTTGCGCACGCGAGAACTCCTTTTCCTCAGTGGTTCGCCTACTATTGCCTGTCTTTGATGTCTAAGACTGAGCTATATCTTTCTCGGGGGCCACGCCCTCAGTGCCCTGCTCTACACTCCGTGCGTTTCCCAAGCACCTAGGGCTACACTATCTGATACGAGTGAAGCATACGAAAAGTTCCTTTTGCATCATCCGTTCCAGCATAGCACACCTGCCCAAGCCGCCGCTTGGCTTTCGGCACGCCTCATCCACGCCCTCGTGGTATTCGTCCCCTTGGTGCCTTGGTGCCTTGGTGCCTTGGTGGTGAATGGTGCGCCTTTCCCCGCGCGTCTTCAAAACTTCATGGTGATGGCTCTTGGATAGTGGTGGATGCCCTACGCGGGCGGCACCTAGGGGCCTGCCCCTAGCAACCCCGCAAGGGGATGCAACCCCTTCCATGGTGTCACGTTGTACGACATTTCAAGGCTTTTTTGGCACCCATGCCCGATCGACTTCCGGTGCGATGCATTGCGATCATCGTATCCGACCCGATGATCGCAATGATTCACCACGGGTGTAGGGGCGGACCTCGTGTCCGCCCCAGCGCGATGCGCCGCGTTCATCGCACCTCCATTCGATGCTCACGGCGCGTTCCGATGCGTGCCGTGAGCCTGCATCGCCTGCATCGCAGGGGCATTCGATGCAGGCGATGCAATGCGGCGTGGGCGGACACGAGGTCCGCCCCTACGGCAATGATGGCGTCGCGCGCATCCCAATCGCTGCCAGTGGCAACCAGCGGTCATGTCCCGGCACGCGGTTTTGCACCATGTGCCGTTTCCAGCGGCCCCACGCAAAAAAGTGATACCTGCTGAGGGTGCAACCCCCTTCAATCTCCCAATGTTCGGCGTTCCTATGCCATTCGCTGGCAGCTAGTGTTCATGCATATGGCCATCAAAACATCAGTGGAACCTTCGCCGCATGGAAAAAGTGAGATGATGCGCTGCGATCATAGCTTGACGCACATTGCTTGTGGAAAACGCTAGTAGATAGAGCCAGGTTTTGGGCATGAGCTAGCACCTAGTTTTGCTTTCTGTACCGCATTCAGATGCACCATATAAAAACCAACACTTGTTGAGACTTTGGTACCTTGGAATAGTGCATTTCTCCCCTTCGTGCCTTCGAGTCTTCGTGGTATTCGTTCCCTTGTCCCCTTGGTGTCTTGGTGGTAAGCCCATGTTGCCCCAATCAGGTACGCCTCGGCCCTAGGGCAGGCCCAGCCGGGTCAGCCGCGCCACACCCTCGGCGATCTGCGGCTCGCTCAGGTGGCCATAGCCGAAGATCAGCTTGTCGCGGTGGTCGCTGGCGATGGCGTGCTGGGCCACCGGGTGCAGCCGCAGGCCCTGCGCGGCCTGCCCCGCCAGCCACACGGCATCAAAATGACGCCCGGGCCACGCCACCGCCACATGGATGCCGGTCGAGGCCCCCCACACACGGTGCTGGCCGGGGAAGTGGGCCTCCAGCGCGGCTAGCAGCGCATCGCGGCGGCGGCGGTAGGCCTGTTTCACCACGCGGATATGGCGGTCGAGGTGGCCCTGGTCGATAAACTGGGCCAGCACCAGATGGTCGAGCGCGGGCGAGTGCAGGTCGGTCTGCCACTTGGCCTGCCGCGCCGCCGCCACCAGCGCGGGCGGCACGATCATGTAGCCCAGGCGCAGCGCGGGCGCGAGGATCTTGCTGAGCGTGCCGATGTAGATCACCTGCTCGGGGGCCAGGCCCTGCAGCGCGGGCACCGGCGCGCCATGGTAGCGTATCTCGCTGTCGTAGTCGTCCTCGATGATCAGGCTACCGCGCTCCTGGGCCAGCTGCACCAGGGCCAGCCGCCGCGCGATGGGCAGCACGCCGCCCAGCGGGAACTGGTGCGAGGGCGTGACGTGGACCAGCCGGGGCCGCAGCGTGGCTGGCAGGCCTGCCAGGGTGATTCCGTGCTCGTCCACCGCCGCTGGCCACAGCTGCGCGCCCAGCGCGGCGTAGCGCCGCTGGATATCCACCGCCATCGGGTCTTCGGCCAGCACGGTGTCGCCTGGGCGGATGCACAGCTCGCCCGCGATCGCGAAGGCCTGGGCCGCTCCCGTGGTCATGATGATCTGGTCGGGGTGGCAGCGCACCCCGCGCGTGCGCCCGAGGTAGCCGCACAGCGACTGGCGCACGGCCAGGTGGCCCTCGGGCGGGCCGTAGCCCCACGGCGCGGCCCCCTGGTCGCGGCATATGGCCTGAAACAGCCGACCCCAGGTGGCGCGTGGGATCAGCTCCAGCGCCGGGGTGCCCGCGCGGAAGTCGACCAGGCCGGGCGGGGCAGGCGGCGCGGGCGGCGGGGCAGGCGGCGCGGGCGGCGCGGGGTGCAGCAGCCCAGGGGCGACCCGCATCCCCGACTGCGGGCGGCTCTCCAGGTAGCCCTCGGCCAGCAGCTGATCGTAGGCGGCCAGCACCAGGTTGCGCGAGACACCCAGGCTGGTGGCCAAGGCCCGCGATGAGGGCACACGCTCGCCTGCGCGCAGCCCGCCCTGGTGGATGCGCTCGCGGATCTGCCAGTACATCTGCCGCCACAGCGGCTCGGCAGCGGCGCGGTCAAGCGTCAGCAGCAGCTCCAATGCTTCGTCTCTCAAACTGGTACCCGCACTTCGGCGTGCGACTGGCTCTTTCCCAGCGCCAGTGTCTCACCGTATGCTATTTCCTGCAACAGCGAGCGACAAGCGCGACGATTCTTTACCACCAAGACACCAAGACACCAAGGGGACAAAGAGTTTTTCACCACACAGACCCGAAGGCACGAAGATCGGAAGGAACGAATGGGGCTGGCAATAGCGCGCACGCCACAACAACCCGCCGACGTAGGGGCGGGCCTTGTGCCCGCCCGCATCGAAGCCACGGCGCGCATCGCGCCCTTCGCGCGCCCCGCCGATGATGCCGATGCCTGCGGTGATGATTGCAGTGCGCAAGCCGAGCAATCAACATACCGCGCCGAGGCACGCAGCCAACAGAGGAGAGAACGATGACCCTGAGCTTTTGGACGATGACCAGCGGGACATGGATCAACGCCGCCGGGGTGCTGGCGGGCACGGCGCTGGGCGCTGGCCTGCGCGCCCGCGCCGGGGGCATGTTTCAGCAGACACTTCAGTATGCGGTGGGGCTGATCAGCCTGCTGCTGGGTATACAGATGGCCATGAAGCTGCCAGGCGTGGCGGTGGGGCCGGTGGATGGCATCCTGATCGCGCTGGTGGCGCTGGCGCTGGGCGCGGCCACCGGCGAGGCCCTGCGGCTTGAGGAGCGGCTGGCGGCGCTAGGCGACTACGCGCGGCGAAAGATGGGCGGCGGCGGGCGCTTTAGCGAGGGGCTGATCACGCCGTTCCTACTGTTCTGCATCGGGCCGATGTCGCTGCTGGGCAGCATCGCCAACGGCGTGAGCGGCGACATGCGACTGCTGCTGATCAAGGCCACGCTGGACAGCATCACCGCCGTGGCGCTGACATGCACACTCGGCCCGAGCGTGGGGCTGTCGACGCTGCCGCTGGTGCTGTTCCAGGCGAGCGTGTCGCTGATCGCGGGCGCGCTAGGGGCGGGCGCGGGCGACCCAAGCACATCGCCGATGTTCGTGATGGTGGTGGGCGTGGGCGGGGTGCTCATCCTGGGCATCACGCTGCGGCTGCTCGACCTGACGCCGGTGCGCACCGCCGCGCTGCTGCCCGCGCTGGTGTTCGCGCCCGTGCTCTACGCGCTGTGCGCGCAGATCTTTGGCTAGAGAGGAATGGTGACGCCGATGTACTTTTGCCACTCCGCCGCAATCTGGGCGGCCTTCCCCGCGCTGGTGCCGGGCGTGATGCTGGTGGAGGGCGTGCGCCCCGATGCGCAGGCCCTGCCGCTGCTGGAGCCATTGTTCGAGCAGGCCCGCGCACGGCTAGCCGCCACCCCCGAGTCGGCCATGCCCGAGGTGCAGGCCTGGCGGCAGGTGTTCGGGCAGATGGGCCTGAAGCCGACGCAGTACCGATCCGCCGCCGAGGCGCTGCTGCGGCGCTTTCGCAAGGAGGGCGCGCTGCCCAGCCTGCACCCGCTGGTGGATGCCTGCAACGCGGCCTCGCTGGCCTTCGCGCTGCCGGTGGCAGTGCTCGATCTGGATCATGTGGCAGGCTTCCTGGAGGTGCGGCAGGCCCTGGGCGATGAGGTATACCTCTCGTTCGGCGGCGAGATCGAGCACCCCGAGCCTGGCGAGGTGATCTTCGCCGATGCGGAGGGCCACGCCCACGCCCGCCGCTGGGTGTTCCGCCAGAGCCGACAGTCAACCGTGGGCGCTGCGACCCGCCGCGCCCTGATTGTGTGCGAGGGCCAGCACGCCGGGGCAGCGCAGGATGTGCCCGCCTTGCTGGGGGCGCTGGCCGGGGTGCTGGACGCGCTGGGGATGCGATCTACGCCGCCCGCCGTGCTGCGCGCCGACGCGCCGCGCTGGCAGCCTACGCCGTAAGCAAGGCGGGCGGGGCTGCGGCGCAGGCTGCGGCCCCGCCATGGGCTGCTGGCCACCAGCCGAGCAAAGCCCGCGCTGCTCGCGGCATCCCTGCACGCCGCGCACACCAAGATCGGGTGCCGCTGGGCTTTGCAGCGCGGCAGGCTTGGTTTTCTTTCTTCTTTTCTATGCTTCCAAGCACCCGCGTTTCCTTTCCTCGCAACCCCCGCCATGCTTCCAAACGCCCGCGTTTCCTTTCCTCGCGACCCCCTCCATGCTTCCAAACACCCGCGTTTCCTTTCCTCGCGACCCCCTCCATGCTTCCAAACGCCCGCGTTTCCTTTCCTCGCGACCCCCGCCATGCTTCCAAACGCCCGCGTTTCCTTTCTTCACACCCCCCTCCATGCTTCCAAACACCCGCGTTTCCTTTCCTCGCGCCCCCCTCCATGCTTCTTCACACCCCCCTCCATGCTTCTTCACACCCCCCTCCATGCTTCTTCACACCCCCCTCCATGCTTCTTCACACCCCCCTCCATGCTTCTTCACACTCCCCTCCATGCTTCCAAACCTGGCACAAAGAAAGCCCGCCCTGGGGTGCTGGCACGCGGCGAAGCACCACAGGCGGGCAAAAAGCACCATGAGAAGGCCAGCGCAGGGCCGCGCCGCCGCTGGCCGCGCCCCTATGCCTAGATCGGGCGCTTGAGGATAGCTATGATGATCGCCGTGTAACCCTGGCCCTTTGTGACAGGAAGGACTGAGGTTAGCTCCCAACCATCCATACCCGCTGTGTTGAGGGTTCGACTGATCTGAAGCTCGTCAATATTGGGGCCAAAGAAGCCATCGATGTTAAGAGTCACAGTCTGGTACTCCCAGCGCTGCGTGGGCGCTGTATGCAGGCGGGTGGTCGGCATTCCTTCTGATGACATGGCGTGGTTTCCTTTAGTTCTTTCAAAATGTGCTTTGCGTATAGAGCGCAGATCATTGGCGCGGGCGCTTGAAGACCACCATCAGTCCAGCGGTGCCGCCCATCCCGTGCTGCACGGGCATCATCGACACCAGCTCCCATCGCTGCTCACCGTGCTGATTAAGGTGGCGTTCCAGCACATCGGCATCGTCATCCGGCCCAAAGAAGCTATCGACACGAAACAGCAAGCACGCGATACTCCCAGCCTTGCGAGGCCGGGTCCAGACGAACCGTTGGTAGGCCTTCGGAAGACATAGCCCACTTCCTCTCTGGTATAGGCAGCAGCTAGCCCCCAAACGGGATCAGCAGACTGGCCGCGCCCTGGTACTCAAGGTCGAGCGCGGCGATGGCCGAGGACATGTAGGGGAAGACATCCTGCTGCAAGATAGTCCAGCGGCTGTCGCAGTAGCAGCGGTGAACCTCGTGGCTATCGGGGTACTGGTAGAAGGCCACGTAGGCGGGCCAGCTTGCGGCGCTGCCCATGGTACGCAGCGGCTTGGCCAGCGGGGTGGGGTTCACGCGATCATCGAGCGGGCCGTAGGCCAGGATGCGGGCCGTGCCGAACTGCATGGGCGGCAGCCGGATGGTGCGCGTGGATGGCTGGGCGGCGGAAAGCAGTGGCTCGGTGATGCGCGCGCCTGCGGCCTGCCAGCTATCGCGCAGGGCCGCCCTATCTACCAGGGGCGAGAGGTAGGTCTCGGCGTAGCCACAGGCCATACAGGCGTAGCGATCCAGGGCCACATCGGGCGCTGGCACGGCGGCGGGCGCGGGGTGAAAGAAAACTTGGTTGGAGCCACACTTGGGGCAGGTGCCATCTCGCATTGCGCTACTCTTGGTTGGGCGGGTGCCACCATCAGATACGCAGCGCGGGGCGGCTAGGTTGCACGGGGCCGCAGGCCGAAGCTATAGCTCGGCCTGCGGTGGGCGGGCGCGTTCAAGCAGGGCGAAGCAGGCCAGGCTCACCAGCATGAGGATGGTGCAGAGCGCCATGGCCTGGCCATAGTTCAGCCCGCCAGGGCGGCCAAGAAAGCGGTAGATCACCAGCGGAATGGTGGGGTACTCGTTCTGGCCGATCAGCAGCACCGCGCCAAAGTCGCCCAGCGAGATCGTGAAGGCGTAGACCGCGCCCACCAGCATGGCGGGGGCCAGCAGCGGCAGGTCGATCTGGCGCAGCACCTGCAGGGGCGAGGCACCAAGGGTGCGGGCGGCCTCGCGCAGGCGCTGGTCGAGCGCGCGAAGCGCGGGCAGCAGGCTGCGCACCACCAGCGGGAAGGCCAGCAGCGAGTGGGCCACCGGAACCATCAGCGGCGAGCGCTGCCAGCCCCACGCGCCGAACGCAACAATGTAGCCCAGGCCTAGAGTCACCGCGCTGGTGCCCAGCGGAAGGGTGAACAGCGGGTCAAGCACCCGCGTCAGCCAGCCGCCGCGCCTGCCCTGCGCCAGCAGGTAGGCCGCAGGTACGCCGACGGCCAGCGAGAGCGCCACCGTGGCCATGGCGAACAGCAGCGAGTTGCGTACCGCCACCAGCGGCGGCACAAAGAACAGCGAGCGCGTGGTATTCTGGCCCAGCGCGTGGTAGAAGGCCAGGGTAGGCGTGCCATCGGCGCTGGCAAGCGAGCGCAGGGCCAGGGCAGCCAGGGGCGTGCCGATCAGCAGTAGGATGAGCAGAGCATTTGCCACGATCAGCAGGCGCTCGCCCAGGGTGCGGGGCGGGCGGGCGTTTGCGCCGTGGCCGCGCGCGGCCAGCGCCAGCGAGGTACGCTCCTGCAGGCGGGTGTAGGCCATGGTGGCCAGCAGCGTGACGGCGATCTGCACCAGAGCCAGGGCCGAGGCCACATCCAGCCGCAGCATCTGGGCGGTCTGGCGGTAGATCTCCACCTCCACCGTGGCCATCTGCGCCCCGCCAAGGATGAGCACGATGCTGAACGAGGCGAAGCAGTAGATGAAGACCAGCAGCGCCGCAGCGCCGATGGCCGGAAGCAGCAGCGGCAAGGTCACATAGCGGAAAGCCCGCCAGCGGCTCGCACCCAGCACCGCCGCTGCCTGCTCCAGCCGCACATCAATGCCCGCCCAGAAGCCCCCGACGATGCGCAGCACGATGCTGTAGTTAAAGAAAATGTGGGCCAGCAGCACCAGCCAGATCGACCGCTCAAGCGCCAGGGGTGGAGCACCAGCGGGCAACAGCCGAGCGAGGCCAGCGGGCAGCAGCCCGCGCGGCCCCAGCAGCTCGCCGAAGGCGGCGGCCACCACCACGGTGGGCAGCACAAAGGGAACCGTGGCCAGGGCGCGCAGCGCGACCGCGCCGGGGAAGCGAAAGCGGGCGAACATGTAGGCACCGGGCAGCGCCACCAGCAGCGTGAGCGCGGCGGAGGCCGCGCCGAGCCATGCGCTGAAGCCGACC
Source organism: Chloroflexia bacterium SDU3-3 (assembly GCA_009268125.1). Lineage (NCBI taxonomy): Bacteria > Bacillati > Chloroflexota > Chloroflexia > Chloroflexia bacterium SDU3-3. The sequence goes on from WBOU01000016.1 coordinate 14,091, forward strand.
ACGCGCATGAAGTAGGCTAGGTCGTCGGCATCCACCGCCGTGCGCACGCCCACGCTTAGGCGCAGGATCGCGCCGAGCGGAAAGAAGAAGAACAGGGCCAGAAAGCCCAGCGGCAGCGCGTAGAGCAGCAGCGGCAGCAGGGCGGCGCGGGCGGCAGCAACCCGCCGCACGCCGCCAGCAGCCCCGCGCCCTAGCGCAGCACGGTCTGCGTCCATGCGTCTATCCATTCGTCGCGGTGCGCGCTGATGTCCGCCGGGGCGATGTCCTTGGTGCTCTCGGGCAGCACGCTATACTTGGTGAAGGCCTCGGGGAGCGTGGCGCTGGGCAGCACTGGGTAGACAAACATCTGCAGCGGCATGTCCTGCTGGAAGGGCGCGCCCAGCATGAAGTCGATAAACTTCTGAGCCAGCTCGGGCTGCTTGCTGCCCTTCAGCACCCCGGCGAATTCGACCTGCAGGAAGCTGCCCGCCGTAATCACGCCGGTGGGCGCGTCGGTCAGCGGGGTCTCGCTGTAGATCACCTCGGCGGGCGGGCTGGATGTGTAGGAGACCACCAGGGGGCGCGGGCCTTTGCCGCTCGCGCCGCTGAACTGGGTGTTGTAGGCCTCATCCCAGCCGTCGCTCACCAGCACGTCGTTGGCGCGCAGCTCTTTCCAGAAATCGAGGTAGGTGTAGTCGCCGCTGGTGCCGAACTCGGCCACGGTGGCCAGCAGGAAGGCCAGCCCAGGCGAGGAGGTGGCGGGGTTCTCAACCACCAGCTTGCCCTTCCACTCGGGCTTGGTCAGGTCGCGAAGGCTGGCGGGCACGGCCAGATTGCTCTGGGCCAGGTAGGCCTTGTCGTAGTTCAGGCTGATGTAGCCGTAGTCGATCGGGGTAAGGCGGTAGCTCGGGTCAAGCTGGAACTTGGCGGGCACATCGGCCAGCGCGGGCGACTGATAGGGCGCGAAGATGTCGGCATCAAGCGCGCGGCTGAGGAAGGTGTTGTCCACGCCGAAGAACACATCGGCCTGGGGGGCATTTTTGTTCAAAATCGCCTGGTTCAGGGCCGACCCGGCGTCGCCCGACTGCAGAATCTTCACGCTGACGTTGTTCTGCTGCTCGAATGCCTTGATCACATCGGCGCTTACGTTGAAGCTGTCGTGGCTCATCACCACCAGCTGCTGTCCAGGGGCCGAAGGCTCGGCGGCAGGGGCGGTCGCGGCGGCGGTAGGCTCGGTCGCGGCGGGCGCAGGCTCGGTCGCGGCGGGTGCGGGCGCGGTCGTGGCGGGCGCAGGCGTGGGCGTGGGGGCAGCGGCGCTCTGGCCGCAGGCCGCAAGCAGCGTGAGGGCAAGCATGGCGGCGGTCATCTGTCTTCGCATGGCATCTTCTCCACAAAACAAAAAGCCGACCAGCGTTGGTCGGCGTTCCGTTCGGTGTATCGGTGTGCTTCCCTTCGCTGGCATAACCCAGATCAGGTTCGGAGGGTTAGCAGCATTCGGGCCGCAGTCTCAGCCAGGCTCACCTGGCTCCCCTAGCTATGTAGTTGTCTTCGCGTGGGGCTACGGTACCACCCACGGCGGCGCTTGTCAAATGGCAGCGCGGTGGTTTCGATGGCGCGGTGCGGGGTTTCGTTGATCACCATGCGGGCGGGCACGAGACCCGCCCCTCCATCGACGTGGGGCATGGCGGGTTCGATGGCGCGGCGCGGGGTTTCGATGGGTGCGGGGCGGGTTCGGTGATTATGTTGTGGGGGTTGGTGGGTCGGGCGCGGGGGCCGAAACATCGGGGCGATGTTTTAGAACATCGCCCCGATGCTATGGCTTGGCGGCGGAGAGCTAGAGCACCTGCTCCACATGGAGCAGCCCTGGCCGCTCGGCGTTGGCCTGCTCGACGGCGGCCTGGCCGCCGATCGCCACCACCGAGGCCCGCTGGCTGAGCACATCCAAGGCCTGGCCCATCTTGTGGAAATCGGCCAGCGTGGTGCCAAGCACCTGGTCGCGGTAGATCTGGCGCAGCTCGTCGGTCTCGCCGATCAGGTAGCGCACCAGCGAGGTGTAGCCCTTCGCATCGGGCAGCTGGTAGGCGTCCAGATCGCTGATAGTGCCGATGATGCTGCGGGTCAGCTCGGTCTCGCTCAGGTCGAGGCCGCGCAGGAACGCGCCAGTGCCATCGTAGACATCCAGCGTGCGCAGCAGGTTGGGGTCGCGGTAGGAGAGCATGCTCCACACGCCGGTGAGCCGATCGTAGCGCGAGAAGCCGCCATACGCGCCGCCGCGCACGCGCACCTGCTCCCACAGGTAGGCGGTGCGCAGATAGTTCGAGACCACCGCCACCGCGCCACTAGGGGCGAATCCGGCGGCGGTGAGGCTGCCGCCCTTGGCCACATAGTTCACCTGGGCGGGGATGAGCAGGCCCTCGTCGGGCTGATCGAGGCCCTGCGGCCAGGGCGCGTGGCTGACAGGGGAGGAGGGAAGCTCGGAGAGCGCCGCATCGATCTGCGGGCGCACCTGCAGCCAGGAGGCGTGGTCGGCGGTGATGTTGCAGAGCATGGCGGCGCGGTTCAGCAGGGTGTCGCGGATCTGCTGCAGCGTGGCGCAAACGCCCTCCCAGTCCGAATCAATCCGCTGGATGAGCTGGCGGACGAACAGCAGGTAGCTGATGCCGCCCATCTGCTCGCCCGCCCAGTCGGCCTCGCTGAATCGGGCGCGCAGGCGGGCGTCGGCGAAGCTATGGCCCGACGGCACCAGCGACGACTCGAAGCGCGTCTTCTCCTGCAGGGCCATCTGGCGGAAGCGCTCGCGGTTATCCAGATTCACGCCGGTGATCACATCGCGCATGATCGCCAGCAGCTCGCCCACGTGCTCGGGCATGGCCTTGCCGCGCAGCAGCAGCCAGGCCGCGCTGCCGCGATCGCCCCGGCGGGTGGAGACCAGGCGGTCGACGTGGATGCCGCCGGTGCTGCGCCCGATGCGCTGCGAGAGCTGCACGTAGTCCTCGCGCTTGGTGCCCATCTCCAGCAGCGAGCGCCCGAAGAGCGGCAGGTAGGGCAGCAGCTCAGGGGCCAGCGTGCGCAGGTCGAAGCCCAGATCGAGGTAGACAATGCCGTTGGCGAAGATGTCGTGGTAGATCAGCTTCACCGCACCATCCAGCACCTCGATCGGAATGCTGCGCACCTGGCGGTCGAGGTCGGCGATGCCCAGGCTGGGGATGGTGGCGCGCACCTCGGGCGGGTCGGGGCGCTCCTGCAGCTCTTTCAGCTCGGCGGTGCGCAGCACGATGGCCTGCGCGGCCTGCTCGCTGAGCGCGGCCTGGGCCGCATCGAGGCGCGCGCGCTCCTGGGCGGCCAGCCGCTCGCCCAGCGCGGGGTCGGCCTTTAGCACCACGGTGGTGCGGTGCGGGTTATCGAGGAAGTAGCGCTGGATGAGCGCGCCAAAGTAGGCCGGGGCGTCGGCGGCGATGGCCTGCTTGAGCGCGGCGAGCGGGGCCTCGAAGCTGATCTGGTCGATCGGGTCGCGCCCGTAGAGCCAGCCGCCCAGCGCGCCAAGCATCAGGCTGATGCCGCGCGGGAACGAGCCGGTGTTATTCTCGCGCAGCGAGAACTCGACGGTGTTCATGGCCGCGTCGACCTCGCCCTGGGCGATGCCGCCATCGGCGAGGGCGCGCAGGGTGCCCAGCACCAGCTGCTCGATCTCGGCCACGCGCTGCGGGTCGGTGTTCTTCAGGCCGGTGGAGAAGGTCAGCTCGCGCAGGCTGTCGCCCAGGCCGCCGCCCACCACGTTCTCGCCCAGCCCGCTGTCGATCAGGGCCTTGCGCAGCGGCGCGGCGGGCGTGCCCAGCAGCATATGGTCGAGCACCACAAGCCCCAGCGTCTCCGTCAGGTCGCTCACCTCGCCCAGCTTCCAGCTGATGGCGACCATGGCCTTGCTGGCGTCGGCGTCGGCGGCGCTGGCGGCGTAGGTTCGCTCGACGGTGCGCGGCGCGGCGAAGCTGGGCTGCAGCGGCACATCGGACGGCACCTCGATCGGCTGGAAGGCATCGAGGTACTCGGCCAGCAGCGCGAAGCGGTGGGCGGGATCGTCGTTGCCGTAGAAGAAGATCCGGGCGTTGGAGGGGTGGTAGAAGGTGTCGTGGAAGCCCTTGAGCTGCTCGTAGGTAAGATCGGGGATGTGCGCGGGGTCGCCGCCCGAGTCGACGCCATAGGTGGTGTCGGGGAAAAGCGACTGCTGCACATAGCGGTGCAGCATACTGTCGGGCGAACTATACGCGCCCTTCATCTCGTTATAGACCACGCCCTTGTAGGCCAGCGGCTGCGCGGCGTCCTCTAGCTCGTAGTGCCAGCCCTCCTGCTCGAAGTGGTGGCGGGCGATGCGCGGGAAGAACACAGCGTCCAGATAGACATCCACCAGGTTGTAGAAATCCTGGGTGTTCTGCGAGGCCACCGGGTAGCAGGTCTTGTCGGGGTAGGTGAAGGCGTTGAGGAAGGTCTTGAGCGAGCCTTTGATCAGCTCGACGAAGGGATCTTTCAGCGGATACTTGCGCGAGCCGCAGAGCGTGATGTGCTCAAGGATGTGGGCCACGCCGGTGGAGTCGCTCGGGGGCGTGCGGAAGGTGATGCCAAAGACCTTGTTCTCATCGTCGTTCTCAATCGAGAGCAGCTCGGCCCCGGTGGCCACGTGGCGGTAGAGCAGGGCGCGGCTGTTCAGCTCGGGCACCTCCTGCTCGCGGACCAGCGCAAAGCCATGCGTGTTCATCGGCAGCGTTCCTTTCTGTGCGCGCACGCGGGTGTTGGATCAGGGTAGAAAAGGAGCCAGAGCACCAACGGCAGCGGTGCTCTGGATGCGGTACGCCATATATTGTAGCAGAAGGGCTAGCGGGTGGCGGCGAGCCGCGCGGCCAGCGCCTGCTTGCGGGCGCGGATGCCGCGCATGTGGGTGCGGAACACCACCAGCTTGACCCACAGCTGGATGAGGTGCACGCCGGTGCGCCACAGGCGGGGGAAGTTGAAGAACTGGCTCTGGCCATAGCTGCGGTGGAAGTGGTGGACGGGCACCTCGGCAAACTTAAACTGGGCGTCCTGGAGCTTCTTCACCAGCTCCAGCGGCAGCGTGCCGGTCACCGACTCTAGCTCGATCACATCGAAGACCTCGCGGCGCATCAGGCGGAAGTCGCAGTCGACGTCGCGCAGCCTGAAGCCGAACAGCAGCTTGACGGTGTGGTGGTAGATGCGCCCGATCACCTTGCGGTGGGCCGGGTCGCCACGGTCGATCTTCCAGCCGTTGACGATGTCGATGCCATCGCGCAGGGCGGGCAGCAGATCTTTGATCTCGCGCGGGTCATACTGAGCGTCGCCGTCGGTGTAGAACACCAGATCTTTCTTGGCCTCTTTGAAGCCAAGCCGCACCGCGCCGCCGTAACCCAGCGGCTCGCGGAAGGAGAAGTAGCGGAAGTGCGGGTGGCCCTTGGCCAGCTCCTCCAGCACATCCACTGTGTAGTCGGTGCTGCCGTTCTCGACGACGATCACCTCGTAGTCGTCGGTGATCTCGGCTAGGGTGTGCAGCATAGAGAGCACCATGCTGCCGATGGTGCCGCCATCGTTGTAGGCGGGAAATATCGCAGATATGCTCGGGCGATCAGCGTTCATGGATCATCCTTAGGTGTCGTGTTTCGCAGGTGCCGATTATAGCAGAAGAGCCGATTTACCACCAAGGCTCCTAGGCTCCAAGGAGGTGGACCGAATACCACGAAGACGCGAAGGCGCGAGGGGGCGGGGGAACCGTTACCACCAAGACGCCAAGGCTCCAAGGAACAAAAGGGACCGAATACCACGAAGACGCGAAGGCGCAAGGGGGCCGGGGAACCGTTACCACCAAGACGCCAAGGCTCCAAGGAACAAAAGGGGCCGAATACCACGAAGACGCGAAGGCGCGAGGGCGATCAGAAAGACAAACACCTCACATAGTGTCACTCTTCGGGGCTTTTCGGGCGCGATTCACGATGGTGGTTCCGCTCGGGCGGTGGGTGGGTGCCCTGCGCGGGCGGCGGCTAGGGGCCAGCCCCTAGCAACCCTGCGAGGGGGCTACGCCCCCTTCGATCCCCCAATGTTGGGCGTTCCCGTGCTGCACGCTGGCAGCTCATGTTCGTGCATATGGCCATCAAGACCTGAGCAGCGCCTTCGCCGCATGGGCCAGGTGGGTAGGGTTAGCACTGCACGCTTCGTCGGGCCGACCTACGGTCGGCCCGACCGGCTGCGGCCTCGATCACGATGGTTGCTCGCGATTGCTGGGCGACTGCCCTATGCGGGCGGCACCTTCGCCGCGTGGGAAAGGTGGGCCGGTGCGCGACGATCAAAGAGCCTTCACCACCAAGACTCCAAGGACCCAAGGGCGATGGGCAAGGGAGCGCGGGTGGCACAGAAGGGAAGATGGATGATGTGGAGGGGAATGCGGAAAACGACCGCGCATCCGAGAGAAGCGCCGCGCCGACCGCGCAAAAATGGTATGATAGCCCCCGAGCAAAGCAAACACCCGAGGAAGACCATGCCCGACATCTCGCACCTGCTGCGCCCCGACATCGCCGCGCTGGAGCCGTACACCCCCATCGTCCCGCTGGAGGTGCTGGCCGAGCGGCTGGGCCGCCCGATCGACCAGATCATCAAGCTCGACGCCAACGAGAACCCCTACGGCGCATCGCCGCGCGCCCTGGCGGCGCTGGCCAGCTACCCGCACTACGCCATCTACCCCGACCCCGAGCACACCGCGCTGCGGGCCGCGCTCAGCGCCTACACCGGCCAGCCCGCCGCGCGCCTGATCTGCGGCGCGGGGTCGGATGAGCTGATCGACCTGCTGATGCGGGCCTTCCTGATGCCGGGCGACGCCATCATCAACTGCGGGCCGACCTTCGGCATGTACCCCTTCGACGCCCAGCTGTTCGCGGCCAGGGTCATCGCGGTGCCGCGCACCGAGGGATTCGCGGTGGACATCGAGGCGGTGGCCGACGCGGCCCAGGCCCACGGCGCAAAGATGGTATTTTTGGCCAACCCCAACAACCCCACCGGCACGCTCACGCCCCGCGCCGAGATCGAGCGCCTGCTGGAGCTGCCCATGCTGGTGGTGGTGGACGAGGCCTACGCCGAGTTCGCAGGGCAGAGCCTGATCGACATGGTGGGCAGCCGACCCAACCTAGTGGTGCTGCGCACGTTCTCGAAGTGGGCGGGGCTGGCCGGGCTGCGGGTGGGCTACGCCGCCGTGCCCGAGGAGCTGATCGCACACCTGTGGAAGATCAAGCAGCCCTACAACGTAAACTGCGCCGCCGAGCAGGCCGCGCTGGCCAGCCTGGCCGACATGCCGTACCTGCAGGGCCTGATCGACCAGATCGTGGCCGAGCGCGGGCGGCTGATGGCGGCCCTGGCCGAGCTACCGCTGCTGCGGCCCTTCCCCAGCAGCGCAAACTTCGTGCTGTGCCGCGTGGCCGCCGAGCCGGGCGCGGGGCCGCAGCGGGCGATGGCGATCAAGCGCCACCTAGAGGAGCGCGGCATCCTCATCCGCTACTACACCACCCCGGCCCTGGCCGACTGCATCCGCATCAGCGTGGGCCGGCCCGAGCAGAACGACGCGCTGCTGGCCGCGCTGCGCGAGCTGGCCTAGGAACCGCCGCCCGCTCTTGATTGAGGAGTTGCCGCATGCGGCGAACGTTTTCGTTTGGGCGCTACTGGGGCGTCGACCTGCAGATCCACTGGCTGCTGCCGCTGTTTCTGGTCTACATCGTCTGGATCAACCGGCCCAGCGACATGCGCGGCGTGGGCTACGCGCTGCTGGGCGGCGTGCTGCTGCTGCTCTCGGTGCTGCTGCACGAGGTGGGGCACGCGGTGGTGGCCAGGGTCTGCGGCTTCCGCACGCGCTCGATCGTGCTGTGGCCGCTGGGCGGCTTCGCCAATATCGAGATGGGCGGCGCAGCGCGCTGGCAGCGGGCGGTGATCCTGCTGGCCGGGCCTGCGGCCAACGCGGCGCTGGGCCTGATCTGCGGCGGGGCCTGGCTGGCGGCGCGCACGGCGCTGCGCGCGCCTGTGGAGCTGACCGCCATGCTGAGCTACGCGACCATGGCCAACGGCGTGCTGTGCGTGTTCAACATGCTGCCCGCCTACCCGCTGGATGGCGGCCAGATCGCATGGCTGCTGCTCGACCGGCTGCTGGGCCAGCCCTGGGCGGCGCGGGTGATGATCGGCATCAGCGCGGCGCTGGCGGCGCTGATCGTGGGCGCGAGCGTGGCCCTGGGCGACCCGCTGATGGGCGTGGTGGCGCTGTTCATCGTGGCCGGGTCGATCAGCCTGAACCCGCAGGCCAGCGCGTGGATGACGCGGCAGATCGGCCTGCGGGCCGACCCGGGCTACCGCTTCATCGAGCGCAAGGAGTACCAGCGGGCGGTCGACCACTACAGCCGCACCATCCCGCGCAAGGCTTCAAATGCGAACTACCACAACAACCGCGGCTACGCCTACCTATGCCTGGGAGACCCCGCGCAGGCCATCCCCGACTTCAGCCGCGCGATCGCGCTGAGCCCTGGGGCGGCGCTCATCTACATGAACCGGGGCAACGCCTACCTGGCGCTCCACCAGCCCGAGCTAGCCCTGGCCGACTTTCACCGCGCGGCGGAGCTGGAGCCGAGCAACGTGTTTGCCTTCGCGCAGGCCGCCCACGGCTACATCGCCCAGGGCGACTTCGACCGCGCGCTAGAGCAGGCCGACCGCGCCATGGCCGTCGCGCCGGGGCACGTGGCTGGCCCGCTGGCGCGCGCCCTAGTGTACATGCACCGCAGCCCGGTAGGCCACGCCGACCACCAGCTGGCCATCGCCGAGAACACGCGCATGATCGCGCTCGCCCCCGCCGAGGACACGGGCTACAACAACCGCGGCTACGTGCGCTTCCTGAACGGCGATCTGGCCGGGGCCGAGGCCGACTACCAGCTGGCGTTCGCGCGCCTGCCCGACAGCATGCACCTGCTGAGCGGCAAGGCCGAGCTGCTGGCGGCGCGCGGCGACGCCGAGGGCGCGCTGGCCGAGTACCAGCGCCTGGCCGCGCTCGACCCCAAGCATATGTTCAACCACCGCGAGCTAGCCGCGCTCTCCTTCCAGCGCGGCGACCAGCGCCGCGCCGCCGAGCACGCCGCGCTGGCGCTCGCTGCCGACGCGCGCGGCGTGCTGGCCCCCAGCCCGTGCGTTATGTCGTACTATGTGCGCGGGCGGCTCGACTTCCAGCTGTTCGTGTGCCGCTGCGCCCAGGATCAGCAGGTCGACCCGGCGCTGGTGCACCTGGGCCGCGCCGAGGCCCACCGCGCCAACGGCCAGCCCGAGCAGTCGGTGGAGCACTACCGCGCCGCGCTGGTGGCCCGCCCATCCTGGGAGGCCGCGCTGTTCGGGCGGGGCATGGCCTACGCCGCCATGGGCCGGGCCAGCGAGGCCCGCTTCGACCTGGTGGCCGTGGCCGAGCGCGGCGGCAACCGCTTCCTGCAGCGGCTGGCCCGCGAGCAGCTGGCCGCCCAATCTTCTATCCTGCAACCCTCGTGAGGAGGTTTCCCCTATGGCCCAAGAGACGCTAGAGGCCCTGCGCGAGTTCGCCGCCGAGCTGGCGTGGAACGCCGGGCGGGTGACGCTGCGCTACTTCCAGACCGCGCTGGACACCGAGCTGAAGGCCGATGAGTCGCCCGTGACGATCGCCGACCGCCAGTCGGAGCGCCTGATGCGCGAGATGATCGAGGCCCGCTACCCGCGCCACTCCATCCTGGGCGAGGAGGAGGGCGAGACCAGGCCGGGGGCCACGTTCCGCTGGATCCTCGACCCGATCGATGGCACCAAGACCTTTGTGCGCGGCGTGCCCATGTACGCGGTGCTGGTGGGCCTAGAGCGCGAGGGCGAGGTGGTGGTGGGCGCAGTGAACATCCCGCCCATGGCCGAGCTGCTGGTGGCCGCCAAGGGCCTGGGCTGCTCGTGGAACGGACGAGCAGCCCATGTCTCCGCCACGGCCAGCCTGGGCGAGGCGCTGCTACTCTCCACCGATAGCGAGAGCATGGAGAAGTACGGCCGGGGCGCGGCCTACCGCCGCCTGGTGGCCGCCACCAAGATGCAGCGCACCTGGGGCGACGCCTACGGCTACGCGCTGGTGGCCACGGGCCGCGCCGAGCTGATGCTGGACGCCGCCATGAGCATCTGGGACTGCGCCGCGCTCTACCCGGTGCTCACCGAGGCGGGCGGCACCTTCACCGACTGGCAGGGCAACCCGACCATCACGGCCAACGAGGCCATCGCCACCAACGGCGCGCTGCTGCCCGAGGTGCTGCGCCTGGTGTAGGCGCACCCCTGGCGGGCCGCACGCGCCACCCGCGGCCCGCCCCCCACTGGAACCGCCTGCGCCCACACGGGCCTGACATGTCGCCTGGGGCATCACAATCGGGAGGCTGCTATGCACATTCCTCACCACCACATTTCCCCGCTCATCCTCGCGCTCATCCTGGCGCTGGGCGCGCTGGGCGCGGCGGCGCTGCTGCACGCCCCGCCGCCCGCCTTCTCGCAGGCGGCCTCGGCCAGCTGCGGCGTGGCGCAGGGCCAGGGCGCGCAGCGCACCCTGGTGCTGGTGGACGACCTGCCCAAGGCCCAGCCCGCCGCCTACAAGGTCTGGCACCTGCGCTCGGGGGACGGCGGGCGCAGCTGGGCCACCGAGCGCTGGTATATCTCGCGCGGGGCTGGGCTGGCCGGCTGCCCGCGCGCGCGGGTGGCTGGCGGCGCAGGCCTGTGGTGGAAGCCCGCCCGCCTGGGCGAGCGCGCCGACGACGGAGGTCTGCTGGCCACCGACGACGGCGGCAAGACCTGGCGCACGATCTACCGGGGCAGCCCGGTGGCGGCGGCCCAGCGCATCTCGGCCAGCGAGGGCTTTGTGGCCAGCGAGGATGGCCAGCTGCTCTACACCGCCGACGGCGGCCAGCTGTGGGATGTGCGCACCAGCGGGGTGAGGCTGGCCGAGCTGGCCTTCGTGAGCGCCCGCTACGGCTACGCCCAGCGCGCCGAGGGGCTGGCCTTCACGGGGGACGGCGGGCGCAGCTGGCGCACGGTGGAGACGCCCTGCGCCGCCCAGGGCGCGAGCATGGCGCGGGTGGGGGCCACCACGATCTTCCTGATCTGCCGCGCCCAGCCGGGCCAGCAGCCGCCCGCGCTCATGCGCTCCGACAACGCTGGCCTGCGCTGGGCCAGCATCCACCGCCCCCCCGAGCAGAGCTGGCAGGCCGTGACCGGCGGTGCGGCGCAGGTGGGCGATATGTTCTTTCTGAACGCCTACCACGGCTGGCTCGTGGTAGAGCTTGACGGCCAGCCCCGCCGCTCGGCGCTGCGCACCACCTGGGATGGCGGGCGCACCTGGCGCACCATCCTGACCACCAGCGGCAGCATGGGCGGCGTCAGCTTCGACAACAGCCAGCACGGCCAGCTGTGGGTGGATGCCAGCGACGACGGGGCCGACAACCCCGTGCCGATGGTGACGGCGGACGCCGGGCGCACCTGGCTGTTTGGCGACGAGTAGCCCGCACGGTGCAGGCGCATTTCTCTGCTCTTTTTTATGAAAAAAAGTGTGGTCAGCACCATCACCGCCATCGCCATCATTGTTGATTATGGCCAGCTGGCGGGCGCAGCACCTTCGCCGCATGGGCTGGGTGGGTAGGGCGGCCTCGGCTCTTTTCTGCGCGCCGTCTTCGTGGTAAAACCGTTCTTCTCGCCCTTGGGGCCTTGGTGTCTTGGTGGTAAACAGTCTCCCCCTTCGCGCCTTCGTGTCTTCGTGGTAAACGGTCTCCCCCTCGCGCTTGACAGCGCCCGAGCCGCGCTATACAATCACGCCATCCAAACAACTTTGGCCACCCACCAAACGTGGATGTGGCGACGCTAGGGGAGCCGGGAGAGCCCGGCTGAGATTGCGGCCCCAATGCCGCTAACCCTCCGAACCTGATCTGGGTCATTCCAGCGAAGGGAAGCGATAGGCTGCACATGTGCGCCGACGGCTTTCCGTCGGCGCTTTTTTGTTGCCATCGCCTCCTCGTGCTGGCGCACAGTGGAGGTGCTATGCCATCAACCGACGAGGCGCTGCCTCACACCCCCGTGCCGCAGGAGCGGCGCACCCTTGGCTTTCTCGACCACGCCGCGCTCTGGCTGAGCCTGGGCGTAGGCCTGCTGGTGCTGCAGTCCGGCGCGCTGCTGGTGCCGCTGGGGCTGCCCGCCGCGCTGGCCGCCATCGCACTTGGCTCGGCTGCGGGCGTGGCGCTGCTGGGGCTAGCTGGCGTGGTGGGCGCGCGCACCGGCCTGCCCGCCATGGCTACGCTGCGCCCGGCCCTGGGCGAGCGCGGCATCATCATCCCCGCCCTGGCCAACATCGTGCAGCTGGTAGGCTGGGGCGCGTTCGAGCTGATCGTGATGCGCGACAGCGCCGACGCCATCGGCCAGCGGCTGGGGCTGCCCTCGGCCCCGCTGCTGTGGACACTGGCCTGGGGCGGGCTGGCCACCCTGATGGCCTGGGGCGGGCCGCTGGCGCTGGTGCGCCGCGTGCTGCGCCGCTGGGGCATCTGGCTGGTGCTCGGCTCGGCGCTCTGGCTCAGCTTCCAGCTCCTGGCCAGCTTCGACCTAAGCGACCTGCTCGCCGCCCCCAGCGATGGCAGCATGGCCTTCCCCGCCGCCCTCGATCTGGTGATCGCCATGCCGCTCTCGTGGCTGCCGCTGATCGCCGACTACGCCCGCTTCGGGCGCAGCCCGCGCGGGGTGTTCTGGGGCAGCGCGCTGGGCTACCTGCTGGCCAATGTGTGGTTCTACGCGCTGGGCGCGGGCTACGCGCTGGCCCTGGGCGGCCAGGCGCTGCTGCCCGCGCTGCTGGGTGCCTCTGGCGGGGCTGTGGCCCTGGCCCTCATCCTCTTCGACGAGTCGGATAACGCCTTCGCCGACCTCTACTCGGCGGCGGTCTCGGCCAGCACGCTGCTGCCACAGCTGCCCGCGCCACGGCTGGCCCTGGCCTTCGGGGCGCTCTCCACCGCGCTGGCGCTGCTGGTGCCTGCCGCATCCTACGAGTCCTTCCTGCTGCTGATCGGCTCGGTGTTCGCGCCGCTGTTCGCGGTGGTGCTGTGCGAGCACTTTCTGGTGCGCGACGCCGCGCCCGCGCGGGCCTGGGGCTGGCGCGGCATCGCCGCGTGGCTCGCCGGGGTGCTGGCATATCAGCTGGCTGGCTACGCCGCACCCGCGCTGGGGGCCACGCTGCCCAGCATGCTGCTGGCCGGGCTGCTCTACACCGCGCTGCGCTGGCGATGGTCGGTGTTCTCCCGCCCCAGCGCCGCAGCAGGGGAAGCCTAGCCATGCGCCACAACTACACGCTGATGCTGGTGACGGATGAGCGCACCTTCGCCGACCGCCCGATCGAGGATGTGGTGGCGCTGGCGCTGCGCGGCGGCGCGACCATGGTGCAGCTGCGCCACAAGCTGCTGCCCGCCCGCGAGCTGGTGGCGCTAGGCCGCGCCCTGCACGCGATCACCCGCGCCGCCGGGGTGCCGCTGGTGGTGAACGACCGCGTGGATGTGGCGCTGGCCATCGGGGCCGAGGGCGCGCACGTGGGCCAGGGCGACATGCCCGCGCGCGACGCCCGCGCCCTGCTCGGCCCGCAGGCCATCCTAGGCGTCTCCACGGCCACGCTGGATGAGGCCTGGGCGGCGCGGGCCGACGGGGCCAGCTACCTGGGCGTGGGCGACATCTTCGGCACGGCCAGCAAGGATGACGCGGGCGCGCCAGTGGGGCTGGCCCGCCTGCGCCAGATCGCGGCGGCGGTGGGCCTGCCGGTGGTGGCCATCGGCGGCATCACCGTGGCCAATGCGCCCCAGGTAGCGGCGGCGGGCGCGGCGGGCGCGGCGGTGATCTCGGCCATCGTGGGCGTGCCCGACCCCGAGGTCGCGGCGCGGCTGCTGCGCCGCGCGTTTGAGCATGAGCTTTCGCAGACGATAGGAAAGGAGTAGCGATGCCAACCTACGCAGAGCAGGCGGCGGCGGCGCTGGAGCGCCTGCGCTCAGCCCACCCGCTGATCCACCAGATCACCAACTTCGTGGTGATGAACGACTCGGCCAATATGACGCTGCACTTCGGCGGGCTGCCGGTGATGGCCCACGGCATCGACGAGGTGGAGGAGATGGTGGCCCACGCCGGGGCGCTGGTGCTGAACCTGGGCACGCTGACCCCCGACTGGGTGGACGCGATGGAGCGGGCGGGCCGCCGCGCCAACGAGCTGGGCGTGCCGGTGGTGCTCGACCCGGTGGGCGCGGGGGCGACCAGCCTGCGCACCAGCATGGCCAGGCGGCTGCTGGATGAGCTGCACGTGACGGTGCTGCGCGGCAACGCGGGCGAGATCGCCGCGCTGGTGGGCGCGGGCGGCGAGGTGCGCGGCGTGGAGAGCGTGGGCGCGCTAGCGGACCCGCAGGCGGTGGCAACCCGCGCCGCACAGGCGTTCCGCACCACGGTGGCGATGACGGGCAGGCGCGACCTGATCTGCGACGGCAGGCGGGCGCTGGCGGTGGAGAACGGCCACAGCTGGCTGCCCACGCTCACCGGCACGGGCTGCATGGCCTCGGCGGTGGCGGGCTGCTTCGCGGCGGTGGAGCCGGATGCGCTGGTGGCGGCTGCGGCGGCGCTGGCATCCTATGGCCTGGCAGCCGAGCTGGCCGCCGAGGGCGCGCGCGGCCCCGCCAGCTTCAAGCTGGCCTTCTTCGACCAGGCCTACCACCTGACGCCCGCCCAGGTGCTGGAGGGGGCGCGGATCACGCAGCTGGCCTAGCGGCCTGGACGGTGGTGGATCGATCCCACGCGGTGGTGGATCGATCTGCAGCGGTGGCGGAACGATGCGCCGTGGTGGTGGATCGATGCGCCGTGGTGGTGGATCGATCTGCAGCGGTGGTGGATCGATCTGCGGCGGTGGTGGATCGATGTCCACGACGCCCCAGCGCGGGCGGGCACGAGACCCGCCCCTACGTCGGCGATTGGTGTGGCGCGGCCTCGCCCATCCGGCGAAGGCGCTGCGCTGGGGCGGCTGGCCATAATCCAGCCCGCAGAGACGAGGGCGGGATCGACGAGACGGCCGGTTTCATTTCCGATGCGCTGCGGCCACACGCACGGCGCAACATGAACAAAGGAGCGACCAGATGAATGCGACACTGACCATGCGGCCTACCGTGCGCCGCGCCACCATCAGCCTGATCCTGACGATCGCCGCCGTGGCGCTCTCGCAGGTGAGCATCCCGGTGGGCATCGCCCGCATCTCGCCCACGCAGCACTGTATCAACGTGCTGGCAGCCGTTCTGGTGGGGCCGTGGTGGGGCCTGGGCGTGGCGCTGGCCACCTCGGCGGCGCGGCTGGGGCTGGGGCTGGGCACGCCGCTGGCCTTCCCGGGCAGCGTGTTCGGGGTGCTGCTGGCCAGCTGGCTATTCCAGCGCAGCCGCACGCTGCTGCTGGCGGCGCTGGGCGAGCTGGTGGGCACGGGGCTGATCGGCGCGCTGGCGGGCGCGGCGCTGGTGGCCCCCTATGTGATGGGGCAGCCGGTGGCGCTGACCGTGCTGATCGTGCCGTTCGCGCTCTCGTCGGCGGTGGGGGCGGCGCTGGCGCTACTGATGCTGCACCTGGCCGGGGTCGGCGGCGAGGAGGCGGGCCGATGAGGAAGGTGCTGAGCATCGCGGGGTCGGACTCGGGCGGCGGCGCGGGCATCCAGGCCGACCTGAAGGCCTGCGCCGCCCACGGGGTCTACTGCGCCACGGCGCTGACCGCCGTGACGGCCCAAAACACGCTGGGCGTGACGGCGGTGCAGCTGCTGCCGCCGCCCATGGTAGAGGCGCAGATCGCGGCGGTGCTGTCCGACATCGGGGCCGACGCGGTGAAGACCGGCATGCTGGGCGACGCGGCGATCATCGCGGCGGTGGCGGCGGCGCTGGGGCACTTCGGGGTGCGCCAGCTGGTGGTGGACCCGGTGATGGTGGCCAAGGGCGGCGACCAGCTGCTGGCGCGGGATGCGGTGGCGGCGCTGCGCGAGCTGCTGCTGCCCCGCGCGCTACTGCTGACGCCCAACCTGCCCGAGGCCGAGGTACTGCTGGGCCGCGCGGTGCGCCGCGAGCAGGACATGCGCGACGCGGCCCGCGACCTGCTGGCGATGGGGCCGCAGGCGGTGCTGCTGAAGGGCGGGCACCTGGAGGGCGAGCCGGTGGATGTGCTGTGCGATGGCGCAGGGCTGGTGGAGCTGCGCTCGCGGCGGGTCGACACGCCGAACACGCACGGGACGGGCTGCACCTACGCGGCGGCTATCGCGGCGCTGCTGGCGCTGGGCGCGCCGCTGCGCGAGGCGGTGGCGCGGGCGCACGCCTACCTGGCGGGGGCGATAGCGCACGCCGTGCCGCTGGGCGGCGGGCACGGGCCGGTGAACCACCTGTACCGCGGGATGGCCTACAGCGAGCTGGGGTGAGCGGTGCGCCTATGAGGCGGGCCTAGGTAGTGGGCCTGCCCTCACATGGTGTCACTTGGTGCGGCGTTCCGAGGCCTTTTTGGTAAAAATGTGTGTTGCCATCGGGCTGATCAGGATACGTTTTCATTCATGGGGGGGCTTTCTTGGTTGGCGGGTGGATGCCCTGCGCGGGCGGCACCGAGGGGCCTGCCTCTCGGAACCCCGCCAGGGGGCACCGCCCTCACATAATGTCACTTTCATGAGGGGGCCTCTGGATGCGGTACATGCTGCAAACCCGCATGCCGTGCCATACAAACCATGCACATTGTGCCACCTCATGATCGGGACGAACCCTCCCACCGTTCCCATGCGGCGAAGGTGCTGCTGATGTTTTACTGGCCATATGCACGAACATCAGCGGCCAGCATTCAGCATCGGAACGCTGCAAATTGGGGTTCCAAGGGGCGATGCCCCTGGCGGGGTTCCAAGGGCGCGGAGCCCTTGGTGCCGCCCGCACAGGGCATCCACCACCATCCACGAAGACTCACTATTCCACGAAGGCATACCCTGGCCGTATCAACGGCAACGCGCCGTTTCGTCAACAACGCCTCAGAAAACCATACAAAGTGACACCATGTGAGGGGCACCGCCCTCACATGGTGTCACTTTTTGATGGGTTTCCCATCCGTGATGGCAGTGGTAGGTGGTTGGCGGGTGGATGCCCTGCGCGGGCGGTTCCTAGGGGCCAGCCCCTAGGAACCCCGCCAGGGGGTGTAACCCCCTTCGAAACCCCCAATTTGAAGCATTCCTATGCCGTTTCCTGGCGGCTGGTGTTGGTGCATATGGCCATCAAAACACTATTGGCACCTTCGCCGCATGGGCCGGGTGGGTCAGGTTTGCGCGGTGTGCTATTCCCTTTTCTCCCCTTCGTGCCTTGGTGTCTTGGTGGTAAAGCGGTCCTTTTCTTCCCTTCGTGGTAAAGCGGCCCTTGCGCGTCTTGGTGTCTTGGTATCTTGGTGGTAAACGGTTCTCTTTTTGCGCGTCTTGGTGGTAAATGGTTCCCCTCGCGCCTTCGCGTCATCGTGGTGAGTCGGAGCTAGGCCGCCAGCACCGAGGCGAAGGCGTCCACGGCGTCGGCGCAGAGCCGCACGCCCGCCTCGCGGCGCAGCAGGCCCAGCAGCGCGCCGGGGTCGAGGGCGCGGCGGTAGGGGCGCTCGACCGAGAGCGCCTCGGCCACATCGGCGACCGAGAGGATGTGGGTGAGCTGGGGGATCTCGTCGGCGCGCAGGTGGTAGGGGTAGCCGCTGCCGTCGAGGCGCTCGTGGTGGGCGGCGGCGATGGCGGCCATAGTGTGGAACGCGCCGACGTGCTCCAGGATGCGCTGGGTGTGAATGGGGTGCATCCGCACCACCGCAAACTCGTGCTCGTCGAGCTTGCCGGGCTTGTTCAGGATGCTGTTGGGGATGCCGAGCTTGCCGATATCGTGCAGCAGCGCGGCGCGGCGCAGGGTCACGCGGTCCTCGGGCGAGACGCCCATGGCCACGGCCACGCGCTCGGCGATGGCGGCCACGCGGGTGGAGTGGCGGTAGGTCCACGGCGAGCGGGCGTCGATCACCTGCGCGAAGCCCTCGGCCAGCTGGTCGATCTGCTCGGGCGTGGCGTCGAGCGCATGGGGCAGCGGCTCGACGATGGCCGAGATGTCGCCGCAGGGCTGGGCCAGCCGCCGCCAGAAGGCCAGATCGCAGGCGAAGCGCTCCAGCGCCCGCACCAGCTGCGGGTCGAACCAGGTGCCGCAGCGCTGGCGGGCCACGGCGTAGGCGTGCTCGTGGCCGTAGGCGGTGCGCAGGATGTCGAAGGTCTGGGCCAGGCTGGCGATGCGCGCGATGATCGGGATCTGCTCGCCGACCATGCTCGCGGGGTGGCCCATGCCGTCCCAGCGGGCGTCGAGCGCGCCGATGGCCTGCACCGCCGCGTCGGGCAGGCCGATCAGCTGGGCGATGCGTGCGCCGCGCGCGAGGCCCGGCGGCTGGCCCAGCAGCAGGCCGCCCTCGGCCAGCAGCGGCGTCGCGGGCAGGGGGCCGCTGCCCATGCCGCCGCGCACGATGTTGAGCGCCTGCTCAACGATGGTCTGCTTGGCGGTGGGGCGCTCGCCGCCCCACGAGGCCAGGCCCGGCAAGGCGGGCCACTCGGACAGCCGCAGGTTGGGGCTGGCCGCCATATCGGCGACGCCAAGCTGCCGAGCGATCTGCGCGGTGGTGTTGGGGCTGCCCAGATCTTTCAGCAGCAGGGTGTAGTAGAGCGCGGCGCGCAGGTCGCCCGGCAGCCCAATCTCGTCAGCGATCCGCATCCCAATGGCGCATGTGCGCAGCGCGTGACCCTCTGGCTGGCCCTCGGTGAGGTCGAGCGCGTGGGAGAGCGCCAGCAGCACCTCGGAGAGCTGGATGCGCACGGTGGGCGCGACACGCGGCGAGGCGCACTCGAAGCGCGCCTCGCTGGTGAGATCGGGCGAGGGTAGAAACATAGCGGGCCTCATCTGGGTTGATCGGGACTACGATTTATGGTAACAGATATTTAGGGGTTGTGAAGGTTTTTAAAACGGGTATGACAGGATTGCAATAAATCTAAAGATCCAATGAGAGCCGACCGAGGGCTGGGCGAGGTCGCTGATGCGAACCGCCCCCATCAAAGCCTCGGCGGATGCCTGATGAGCGGGCATCCGCCGAGGGCTGGGCTAGGGCAGGATCTGCACGCCGCCGAACAGCACGCCCAGGCTGCGCCCGTCGCCGCTGGTCGTGGTGTCGCGCGCAGGCACCCAGGGCTGGCTCTCCAGCCGCAGCAGCACATCGCCCGCAGGCATGCTGGCGTCGCCCACCGTCACATCCACATCGCCCACCGTCTCACCCAGCGCGGCGCAGCGGATGGGCGTGAACGGCCCACGCGCCTGGGGATCGTCGCCTGCGCGCTCGACAAGGTACGAAAAGCACACCTGGGCCGCGCCAAGGCTGGCAGGGCGCTCGCCGGGGGCGAGGGTGAGCCGTAGGCGCAGCGGGCCACCCTGGCCGCGCAGGCGTAGCGTGGCCGCGCCGTCGGTCCAGGCCATGGTCTGTCCCTGGATCTGCTCGGGCTGGTAGAACCCGCCGACCTGAGCCGCGTAGTCGGTGGGGCCGACCTGCGCGGGGGCGGGGCTGGCGTCGGTCAGGCGGTAGACCGTGTAGGTCAAGTTCTGCGTGTAGCTGTTCGTAGGCTTCTGGTTGGTCAGCTGCTCGAACTCGCGCAGGCTCAGCTGGAAGCTGCGCACCTTCTCCTGCCCGATGCCGGGCAGGCCGACCGCACCGCTCGGCCCCAGCAGCAGGTAGACCTGTCGCCCCTGCGACTGCCAGTGGCGGATATAGCCCACCAGCGCCGCGCCGTACTTCTCGGGGAACTGGCTCTTGATCGTGAGCGCGTGGCGGTCGAAGGCGTAGATCAGCGGCGTGCCCAGCACATCGGGGATATCGCGGGCGGCGCCGAACACCGGCGCGCCGCCGCGCATCAGGATGATGTCGTCGGGGCCGAAGCTGCTGGCCACCTCGCCGATCTGGTCGAGCGCGCCCTCGTACTCGGTGTGGGCGTAGAGCCGCAGGTTGGTGGCGGCCATGAAGGCCAGCAGCACCACCGCCAGGGCCAGCGGCACCAGCCGCGCCGCGCGGCCCGCCCAGCCCCGCAGCCGCCCGCCCAGCCCGGCCAAACGCGCTAGGCTGTAGGCGATGCACAGGCAGAAGAACGGGTAGACGAGCGGCACGAAACGGCGCAGGATGTAGATGTAGGTCTGGTCGTCGGTGCCGTAGGCCTGCTGGATGAAGAAGTAGGTCGAGAGTCCGCCCACCACCAGCAGCAGCCACGAGTCGGAGCGCATGCGCCACCACCACAGGGCCAGCCCCAGCACGCCCAGCGCGATGCCCAGCGGCGAGAGGTACCAGCCGAAGCGGGCGAAGCTGCCCTGGTAGATAGCAAACTTCGCAGCCTCGCTGGGATTACCGGGCGAGAGCGTGGTGGCCCAGCGTGGGTTGACCAGCCGCGCCAGGATCTTATCCTCCTGCACCGGCAGCGGCGCGGGCTGCGCCCCGCCCAGCGCGGCGATATCGGCCCAGCCGGTGACGCCGCGCGCATCGCGCACCAGAAAGGAGAGGCCATCCTTGCTCTGGGCCAGCAGCTCCACCTGCTCGCCCGCCGCGATCTGGTCGAGCGTGGCCCCCGGCGAGGGCCTGCCCTCCATGGTCGGCAGGTCGCGCACGGCGGCGGGCTGGGGCGCGGCCACCGTGGCCAGCGCGGCCAGCCTGGGCTGGCGCGGCAGCTTCTGCAGCGTGTCCAGCGCATAGGCCAGCGGGTCGGGGTTGGTGGGCGGGGCGATCGGCGCGCCGATGTAGCCCTGAATGGCCAGGCAGGCCGCGCTGGCCTGGCGCGGCTGGGCCAGGCAGCCAGGCAGCTGGGCCAGCACCGAGGGCGTGAAAATCTGGGGCCGCACCAGGTAGGCGTAGCCGCACACCAGCACGATCAGCGCCGCCGAGAGGGCCAGCGCCCAGCCGGACACGCGCGCGGCCAGCCGCTCAAACCACACGATCGGGCGCTGCCAGCGGCGCAGCAGCACCAGCGCCACCACCACCACCACCAGCGCCGCCAGCTCCATGGGCAGCCGGGCCGGGTTGCGCAGCAGGCTGCGCGGCGTGGTCTGGTAGATCGTGCGCAGGTTCTCGGTGAGGAAGGGCAGCGTCAGGTAGGCAACAATCGCCGACTTATCCTGCAGGCGGGCGAACAGCGTGTCGAAGAAGTAGCCGCGCGCAATAAAGGCGATGTGCAGCGCCGCCTGGGCCAGCATCGCGCCCATGGATGTGGCCAGCGCGGTGTGCGCGCGCGACCAGCGGCGGCTGAGCCAGCAGTACAGCAGGTAGGCCGTCACAGGCCCCACCACCAGCACGAACTCGATCCGCGTCAGCGCCCACTGGCCCAGCGCCAGCCCGGCCAGCACCCCGTAGAGCGGCGCGTCGCCATCGCGCTGGCGCTGGCGCATGGCCGCGAAGGCGTACAGCCCCGCGAAGGTCAGGAACTGCGCGGTGGTCTCGGTGGTGGAGTAGCGGCTGAACCAGATCTGCACGCCGTTGAGCGCCAGCAGCAGCGCCGCCAGCAGGCCCACCCACGGCCCGGCCAGCCGCCGCCCCAGCATGCCCACACCCCACACGCCCAGCAGCCCCATCAGCCCGGGGGCCAGCAGGCCGCCCTGCATGCCCAGCAGGCTGGCCAGCAGCCCGATCCACACCGGGAAGAGATGGAAGCCCTGCGGCACCACCCGGCCCTCGGCCTCGCGCTCGCGGTCGAAGAAGAAGCCTGCGATCCGCAGCCCATTCAGCAGAAAGCGGTCCTCGTTCTGCTTGCCCAGAAAGTTGGTCTCGGCCTGGGCCGCGCCCGCCGCCAGCGCCGGGTCGGCGCTGGCGCGATCGGCCCCGATCTGGGCCACAACCGCATCGTGCTGCCAGATACTACCGTGTTTGGCGATGGCGAAGCCGGTGTTGGCGTAGGTGCCAGCGTCGCGCAGGCCCAGCACCACCTCGAACGGGCGGCCCACCAGCACCACCAGCAGCACGCCCAGCGCCAGCGCCACCGCCAGCGGTAGCCGCGCGTCGCGCCACCCGGCCCACGGCCTAGCCCACGCCCGAGGTGCGGCGCTGGCCACCAGGCCCAGCGGGCGCGACGGCATAGCCCCCCGCCGCGCCGCCGCAAAGGCCGCCGCGCCGCAGGCCAGCGCCAGCAGCAGCAGGAACAGCCAGAGCGTGAATACGCCAAGCTCGGCCAGGGTCAGCGCCAGCCATCCGGCCAGCAGCGCGCCCAGCACGGTGCGCTCGTAGTGTCGCTCAAGCGGGTCGGGGTTGGCAAGGCGTCCGCGCAGGGCGCGCTCCAGAAGGTAGCCGGGGATGTATAGCAGCGGCGCAAGCACCGCAGTGGCAATCAGGGCCAGCACGTGTTTCTCCTCTACAAAGCCGTACGAGCGCCTGATTATAGCACGGGCCGCCGCCGCCACGGCGGGAGCCGCTGCGCTCCACGCAGGGCCAGGATCGCTAATGATGGCAGGTCTTGCCCAAGAAGCAGGTGAGCGCCCCAGAGAGGCATGGAAGAAAAATCGCGCCGCCTCGTGCGCAGCCGCCACTCCGCTACGGTCTGGATGATGGCCAGAAGCCACCACCGCACACCTTCGCCGGATGGGCCAGGCCGCATGTTGCAATACGCACCCACCCCACCATTCCCATGCGGCGAAGGTGCCGCTTGCGTTTTGATGGCCATATGCACGACCATCAGCCGCCAGCATAATGACCGCCATCGACGAAGGCGCACCCTGGTCAGCCCGACAGCAACCTTGCCTGTTCACCAAAAGGCAAGGAGCGGAATCCTCGCGCCAAGGCCTTGACTTCGAGCGCGCTCGAAGGTGTATAGTGCCAGCTATGAACGACGAGCTACTCACCATCCAAGAGGCCGCCGCGCACACCGGCCTGAGCGTGCACACGCTGCGCTACTACGAGCGGGCCGGGCTGCTCAGCCCGGTGGGGCGCGCCGCCAACGGCTACCGCCGCTACGACAGCGCCACGCTGGGCGCGGTGCGCTTCCTGTGCAGGCTGCGCGCCACCGGCATGGGCATCCGCCAGATGCGCCGCTACGCCGACCTGCTGCGCCAGGGCGAGGCCACGCTGGCCGAGCGCCGCGCCATGCTTGAGCAGCACCGCCAGGCCGTGGAGGCCCACATCGCCCTGCTGGAGGAGAACCTAGACCTGATCAGCAGGAAGATCGACCTCTACCAACAGCGCGAGGCCGAGGCCAGCGAGCGCGCCGTAGGCTAGGCGCGGCGAAAGAGCAGCGCAGGCGGGAGGCCTTGCGCCGCCCGCGCGTGATCGTGCGCCCTCGGGATGGAGAGGCAGCAGCCAAGAAAGAGGAGAGAACACCATGGAGCAGCGAGCACTTGGCACACAGGGCCTGCGCGTCTCGGCGCTGGGGCTGGGGTGCATGGGCATGTCCGACTTCTACGGGGCGCGCGACGACGCCGAGTCGATCGCCACCATCCACCGCGCCATCGAGCTGGGCGTGACCCTGTTCGACACCGCCGACATGTACGGCCCCTTCACCAATGAGCAGCTGGTGGGCCGCGCCCTGCGGGGCAAGCGCGACCAGGTGGTGCTGGCCACCAAGTTTGGCATCCAGCGCGGCGAGAACCCGCACCAGCGCAGCATCAACGGCAGGCCCGAGTACGTGCGCGCCGCCTGCGAGGCCTCGCTCCAGCGGCTGGGGGTGGACCACATCGACCTCTACTACCAGCACCGCGTCGACCCCACCGTGCCGATCGAGGAGACCGTGGGCGCGATGGCCCAGCTGGTGTCCGAGGGCAAGGTGCGCTACCTCGGCCTCTCCGAGGCTGGCCCCGAGACTATCCGCCGCGCCCACGCCACCCACCCGATCAGCGCCCTGCAGAGCGAGTACTCGCTGTGGAGCCGCGACGCCGAGGATGGCATCCTAGACACCGTGCGCGAGCTGGGCATCGGCTTTGTGGCCTACAGCCCGCTGGGGCGCGGCTTTCTCACCGGCCAGATCCAGCGCATTGAGGATCTGGACGCCGACGACTACCGCCGCCTCTCGCCGCGCTTCCAGGGCGAAAACTTCCAGAAGAACCTGGATGTGGTGGCCCGCGTGCGCGAGCTGGCCACCGCCAGGGGCGTGACGCCCGGGCAGCTGGCGCTGGCCTGGGTGCTAGCCCAGGGCCAGGAGATCGTGGCCATCCCGGGCACCAAGCGCCGGAGCTACCTGGAGGAGAACGTGGCCGCCGCCCAGGTGGCGCTTACCCCCGCCGAGCTGGCCACGATCAGCGCCGCGCTCCCGGCAGGGCTGGCCGCTGGCGAGCGCTACCCCGTGCAGAACATGGCGTCGCTCAACCGCTAGGCGGGCCATAGGTTCAAAGACAGCGCGGCTGGCTTTTGTTTGCCAGCCGCGCCGTTTTGTGCCCGCCGCTCAGACTCTTGATGAAAAAAACCTCGCGCCCTTGTGAAAAAAACCTTGGTGTCTTGGAGCCTTGGTGGTAAAACCTTTGCGCCTTCGTGGTAAAGAAGCTACGGCCTATACGCATCCAGGATGATCGAGGTGAAGCCCAGTGCGCCGCCCTGATTGCGGTGGTCGAAGCGCAGCGAGCGGTAGATCATGCCGCCCGCCGCATCCCAGTGGTGGTAGTGAAAGCGGCCCCGCTCGTCGCAGTGCTCCAGCATGTCGACCGCGAAGCCAGCCTGCTCGAACAGGCGCTGCAGCCGCGTGTAGGTGTAGACCACCTTGTGGTCGGCGGCGGGGTGATCGGCGGGGCCGGGGCCGCCCACCTGCACCGTGCGCTGGTAGGCCGCGTCGGGGAAGTAGGCGTCGGGCACGGCCACGCGCAGGTAGCCGCCGGGGCGCAGGAAGTCATAGCAGAGCCGCGCGGCGGCCAGGCCCTCGGCCTCGCTCAGGTGCTCCCACACGTGCTCGCACAGCAGCGCGTCGGCGCGGCGCTGCCCGAAGAAGGCCTCCCAGGTCTCGCGGCGCAGCAGGTCGAGCTGCTCGCGCTGGGTGGGCACCCAGCCCGCGTAGCGCTGCTCGCCCGCGCCGATGATCACGCGCAGTTCATCGCTCATGGTGTGCTCCAGCGGGCATCAAGCGCCGCATCATCGGTGTGGCCAGCCACGCCCAGCAGCAGCTTGAACGCCCAGCGCCGCTTGGCCTGCGCGTGCAGACCGTGCCTATTCAGCACCAGAACCGCGTAGCCCACCCAGCAGCGCAGGTAGAGGTGCGAGAACGCGTGCGGCCACGCCGCGCCCGCAATCCGCCGCTCGACACCGTCCGCGTACTCGTGCTCGGTCGAGAGCGGCCACGGGTTGCCAAGCCCGCACTCGACAAAGTGGTTCATCGGCAACGCGTCAGCACCCATCGCCCGCACCGCCCGCCAGCGCCTCGTACTCGCGGCGCAGCATACCCATCAGCACCAGCGAGTCGCGCCCGCCGTCGGGGGTGGCGTGGCACTCGCGCAGCGTGCCCTCCTCCACAAAGCCCTCGGCGGCGTAGAGGTGCCGCGCCCTGGCGTTGCGCTCGATCACATCCAGCCACAGCCGGTGCGCGCCATGCTCCTCGAAGGCCAGCCGCTTGGCCCAGCGCAGCGCCGCGTGGCCGTGGCCCCGCCCCTTCTCGGTGATCACCAGCCGCATCAGCTCCACGGTGCGGTCGGGGTTCGCCAGCCCGCGCACGATCGTGTAGCCCACCGCGCGCATGTCGGCGGGATCGCACAGGATGCGGTGGGCGCAGTCGGCGCTGGCCATAGCCTGCAGGTGCTGCTCGCGGCTCCACTGGCCCACGAAGGGCCAGTTGTCGGGGTGGCTCTCGGCGGCCAGCACAAAGTCAAGGTCCGACTCCTCGGTCGGGCGTGCGGTGATCATGGGTGCGCTCCTTTTCCAGAGGACAACGCCCGCTAGTGTAGCAGAAAACGCTACTGCGCCGAGAACTGCTTCTTGAGCTTCAGCTTCAGCTCCTCGGAGATCGGCAGCGCGTCGATCTGCTGGTGGATCTCGCCCAGGGTCGCACCCTCCTCGCGCTGGGCGTTGAAGGTCGAGACCAGCACCGCCTCGATGCCGTACTTGCTCACCGAGTCGGCGATCACGGTGAGCAGGCCCAGCGCCGCCAGCCCGCCCAGCATGCCTAGCGGCCCGCCCAGCATGGCCAGGGCCGTTGTGACCACCGCGCCGCCCGCCAGGCCCATGCCCGCCGCCGTGGAGGCGGCCACCGCGAACAGCAGCGCGGGCGTGCCCAGCGAGGCCAGCTTGCGCCCCAGCTCATCCAGCGGCGGCGGCTCGACCGACGCGGCCTGGTCCTTCACAAAGGTCGTGGCCGCATCCACCTGCTGCTGCGCGGCCATATAGGCCTTCTGCGCGGTGTAGCCCGCCACCTCGGCGGCGCTGCTGATTGCAGGCCCCACCTGCGCGCCCAGATCCTTGGCCGCCTGCTCGAAGCTGGCCGCCGCCGCCTGGATATCCTTCCACATGTTGTCGAAGCTCATGCCGCCCTCCTCGAAGCTGGTCGGTGTCGTGGGCACAGTATAGAAGATTTTCGACGCCAAAAGAACCATTTCACCACGAAGATGCGAAAGTTTTTACCACCAAGACGCCAAGACACCAAGTTTTTTGCACCGCAAAGGCGCGAAGGAAATAGAGAGAGCCAACCCTACCCACCCGGCCCATGCGGCGAAGGTGCCGCTCATGCAAACTGGCCATATGCACGAACACCAGCCGCCAGCATTCAGCAGAGGAACGCTCAAAATTGGGGGTTCCAAGGGGGCGATGCCCCCTGGTGGGGTTCCGAGGGGCTAGCCCCTCGGCGCCGCCCGCGCAGGGCATGCACCACCATCCAAAAACGCCCACTATCGACGAAGGCGCACCCGAGACAAACTGCCATTTCGCTAAAACGGCCTCGGAACACCCGATAAAGTGACACCATGTCAGGGGCGATGCCCCCGCGCAGGGTCACGAGGGGCATCCCCCCAGACGCCGCCCGCGCAGGGCATGCACCATCATCCAAAAACGACCGCCATCATCAAAGGCACGCCCTCGCAGAACCAACCCATCTGGAGTCTTGGTAGTGAAAAACCGACGCTCTGTCGCGTACGCATAGGCCCCGCGCCCGAGGCCGTCGCCCCGCAGCCGAGCCAGCCGCCCGTGCTACAATAGCGGCTAAACAGGTTTTGGCCCAAAAGTTGCGGAAGGGCAGCACAAAGCCCACCGCCTTTGTATCCCACATATTGTAATGGAGCACACTGTATGACCAGCGACGGCCTGTGGTACAAGGATGCCATCTTCTACGAGCTTCAGGTGAAGTCCTTCTTCGATAGCAACGGCGACGGCATCGGCGACTTCCCGGGCCTGATCGAGAAGCTGGACTACCTCCAGGACCTCGGGGTGGACTGCATCTGGATCACGCCCTTCTACCCATCCCCGCTGCGCGACGACGGCTACGACATCGCCGACTACTACGGCGTCCACAGCGACTTCGGCACCATCAAGGACATGCGGCAGTTCATCAAAGAGGCCCACCGGCGCGGCATGCGCGTGATGACCGACCTGGTGATGAACCACACATCCGACCAGCACCCCTGGTTCCAGGCCGCCCGCTCCGACCCCAAGTCGCCCTACCGCAACTACTACGTCTGGAGCGACACCGACGACAAGTATAAAGACGCCCGCATCATCTTCACCGACACCGAGCGCTCGAACTGGACCTGGGATCCGGTGGCCAAGCAGTACTTCTGGCACCGCTTTTTCAGCCACCAGCCCGACCTGAACTTCGAGAACCCCAAGGTGCGCCAGGCGATCTTCAAGGTGCTGCGCTTCTGGCTCGACATGGGCATCGACGGCTTCCGCGCCGACGCCGTGCCCTACCTGTTCGAGGAAGAGGGCACCAACTGCGAGAACCTGCCCCGCACCCACGCCTACCTGCAGGCCGTGCGCGCCGAGATCGACCGGCTCTACCCTGGCCGCATTCTGCTGGCCGAGGCCAACCAGTGGCCCGCCGACGTGCGCCCCTACTTCGGCAACGGCGACGAGTTCCACATGGCCTTCAACTTCCCGCTGATGCCGCGCCTGTTCATGTCGGTGCGCCGCGAGGACCGCACGCCGATCATCGACATCATCTCGCAGCTGCCCGAGATCCCCGACAACTGCCAGTGGTGCCTGTTCCTGCGCAACCACGACGAGCTGACCCTGGAGATGGTCACCGACGAGGAGCGCGACTACATGTACCACGAGTACGCCAAAGACCCGCGCATGAAGATCAACCTGGGCATCCGCCGCCGCCTGGCCCCGCTGCTCGAAAACGGGCGACGCCGCATGGAGCTGCTCAACGCGATCATGTTCTCCATGCCCGGCAGCCCGATCATCTACTACGGCGACGAGATCGGCATGGGCGACAACATCTACCTGGGCGACCGCAACGGCGTGCGCACCCCCATGCAGTGGAGCAGCGACCGCAACGCGGGCTTCTCGCGTGCGGAGTCGGCGCGGCTCTACAGCCCCGTGATCACCGACGCGGTGTACGGCTACCAGGGCATCAACGTCGAGGCCCAGCAGCGCGACCAGTCCTCGCTGCTGAACTGGATGAAGCGCCTCATCCGCCTGCGCAGGCGCCACCCGGTGTTCAGCCGTGGCCAGATCACCTTCCTGCACCCCGCCAACACCAAGGTGCTGGCCTACGTGCGCCACGACGAGCACGAGACGCTGCTGTGCGTCAACAACCTCTCGCGCTTTGTGCAGCCCTGCGAGCTGGACCTGAGCCAGTTCAGCGGCGACACCCCGGTGGAGCTGTTCGGCGAGACCGTCTTCCCCAAGATCGGCGAGCTGCCCTACTTCATCACGCTGGGGCCGCACGGCTTCTACTGGTTCCGCCTAGAGCGCCAGGGCTAGGGTCGCACATCCACCAGGCCGGCCACGCGTAGCTATACCATGGGCGGCCTGGTCGCGCGGAGCGCCATGGCGTTGGGGTGCGCCGCCGTGCGACGAGCGATTGTGCATTGTGGTACAATAAACCCGTCCGCTTCGAAGAAAGGTAGGATTCACGTGAGCGAATCACGATATGATGTTGTTGTGCTGGGCGCAGGGCCGGGCGGCTACGTGGCCGCGATTCGCTGCGCGCAGCTTGGGCTAAAGACCGCGATCGTCGAGCGACAGTATATGGGCGGCGTCTGTCTGAACGTCGGCTGCATCCCCACCAAGGCCCTTTTGCACAGCGCCGAGCTGTACGACGAGGTGCGCGAGATGGAGAAGTTCGGCATCAAGATCAGCGGTGCCGAGCTGGACTGGCCGGGCGTGATGGCAAACAAGGATCGCGTTGTCAAGAAGATGACCGGCGGCGTCAGCTTCCTGATGAAGAAAAATAAGATCGACGTCCACAACGGCACCGGCAAGCTGGCCAACAGCCACACCATCGTCGTCACCGACAACAATGGCAAGGAGACCTCGGTCGAGGCCAACACCATCATCCTGGCGCTGGGCGGCAAGTGGGGCCGCGACATCGCCCAGATCGGCGCGATCATCGACGAGGACCGCATCCTCTCCTCCACCGGCGGCCTGAACCAGAAGTCGGTTCCCAAGTCGCTGATCGTGGTGGGCGCGGGCGCGGTGGGCTGCGAGTTCAGCTCGATGTACCGTGGCTTTGGCAGCGAGGTGACACTGCTGGAGATGATGCCTCGCCTGGTGCCCAACGAGGACCAGGAGGTCGGCGAGGAGCTGATGCGCAACTTCTCCAAGCGCGGCATCAAGGTCAAGGCTGGCGTCAAGGTCAGCAAGGTCGAGAAGGCCGCCGACTCGGTGACGGCCACCTACACCACCGCCGACGGCAAGGAGGAGAGCGTGACCGCCGAGAAGATGATCCTCGGCATCGGCGCGCCCATCCCCAACACCCGCGACGTAGGCCTGAACGAGACCGGCGTGGAGCTGGATGATCGCGGCTACATCAAGGTCAACACCTTCATGCAGACCAGCGTGCCCAACATCTACGCCATCGGCGACTGCGTGGACAAGGGGCCGTACCTGGCCCACAAGGCATCCGCCGAGGGCGTGGTGGCCGCCGAGGCTATCGCGGGCCACCACGCGCAGCCGATCGACTACAGCAAGGTGCCCGCCTGCACCTACTGCTACCCCGAGATCGGCA
The DNA here is from genome assembly GCA_009268125.1 of Chloroflexia bacterium SDU3-3. Taxonomy (NCBI): domain Bacteria; kingdom Bacillati; phylum Chloroflexota; class Chloroflexia; species Chloroflexia bacterium SDU3-3. Next base: position 44,272 of record WBOU01000016.1, read on the forward strand.
GCGTGGGCCTGACCGAGCAGAAGGCCCGCGAGAAGGGCTACGAGGTGAAGGTCGGCAAGTTCCCGTTCTCGGCCAACGGTCGCGCCACCATCCTCGGCCAGAACGGCGGCTTCGTGAAGATCGTCTCCGACGCGAAGTATGACGAGGTGCTGGGCGTCCACATCATCGGCCCCAACGCCACCGAGCTGATCGCCGAGGGCGCGGTGGCGCTCACGCACGAGGCCACCACCGAGTCGCTGATGCGCACCATCCACGCCCACCCCACGCTCTACGAGGCGCTGGGCGAGGCCGAGCACGCCGCATCGTCCGGCGCGGCCATCCACGTCTAGGCAGCAACCACGGCGGGCTGCGGCACCCACCGCAGCCCGCCCTTTCCCCAGGCACCCCACAGGAGGCCCAGCAATGCCCGTTCTGATCAACCTCACCACCGCCGAGCACGGCGGCAAGGTCGCGGCCTGCGGCTCGCATGAGAGCTGCGGCGTCAACTGCACCTGCGGCTGCCCCTACACCGCCATGGTCGAGAAGGGCCGCGTCGAGCTGATCGCCGATATCGAGCAGCGCTACCCCGAGCAGTGGCTTGGCTTCGTCATCCCCCCCGGCGAGGACGAGTTCCAGCCCGAGCGCGGCATGCTGGTGGTCTACAGCAGCAGCGACGACGAGGTGTGGGACGCGGTGAGCCAGGTGACCCACAACCAGATCGTCCACGTCTACTACAACGGCATGCGCGACCCCTTCGCGGCCTAGCCCCGCGCCGCAGCGGCCTCCTCGGGCTGGATGTCCAGCCCGAACAGCGCCGCCAGCTCCGCCGCCTGCGTGGGCGTCACGATCAGCCCCTTCATCTCCACCGGGGTGATCTGCACGCCGCTCAGGTCGCAGCCCCGCACATCTGCGCCCTTCAGCTTGGCCCGCCGCAGATCGCACCCGCTCATATTACAGCCGCGAAACACCGCCCCGCCTAGGTTGCTGCCCTCGAACGAGGCTGCCTTCAGCGAGCAGCCCTCGAACCGCGTGCCCCGGAACGACGACGCCCAGAAGCGCGCCGCCTCGGCATTGCAGCCCTGGATCAGCAGATTATCGCACTGCGCGTCCTGGATGGTCATGCCCAGCAGCCTACAGCCCAGCAGCTCGGCGCGCTGGATGTGCGGCTTCTCCCAGCGGGCGCTGGCCAGGTCGCAGCCGTCCATCCGCACATCCAGCAGCTGCAGCAGCTTCCACTGACTATTGGCAAAGTGGCCCCGCCGGATCAGCACCCGGTCGAACAGCACATCGGCGGTGATCGAGTCGCTCAGATCGATCTCGCTCAGCAGCGCCTGCGCAAAGGCGCTCTGATCGCCAAAGCTCTCTGGCTCGACCCAGCTGTGCGGCAGGGTCTCGGGTAGCGCGGGCGGCTCAATCGCGCGCGCGGGGGTTGGGCGAGGCATCACATGCTCCTGATTCAAAAAGAGTTATTGCCCCTTTATACACCAAAACAGGCGAACAGATGAGCGCTAGAGGCACGTGACTTTTTCGTAGAATGTCGGAAAATGTGCCCAGCGCTCGGGGTGACATGCTCAGCGCTCGGGATGACGTGCTCAGTGCTCGGGAAGGCGTGCTCAGTGCTCGGGATGACGTGCTCAGTGCTCGGGATGACGTGCTCAGTGCTTGGGATGACGTGCTCAGTGCTTGGGATGACGTGCTCAGTGCTCGGGATGACGTGCTCTGCGCTCGGGATGACGTGCTCAGTGCTCGGGATGACGTGCTCAGTGCTCGGGATGACGTGCTCAGTGCTCGGGATGACATGCTCAGTGCTCGGGATGACGTGCTCTGCGCTCGGGGTGACGTGCTCAGTGCTCGGGATGACGTGCTCAGTGCTCGGGAAGGCCTGCTCTACGCTTGGGAAGATTGCACAGCAGGGGCACAAAAAAAGCGCGGGGGCCGAAGCCCCCGCGCCCTCACTCGGCTAGCGGTACTGCGCCGCGCTCTCACCTGCGATAAACTCCTCCACCTTCTGGCGAGCCTCGTCGTCGGTGAACTGGACGGGCGGCGACTTCATCAGGTAGGAGGAGGGGGCCTCTAGCTGGCCGGAGATGCCCCGGTCGAGCGCCAGCTTGGCGCAGCGCACCGCGTCGATCACCACGCCCGCCGAGTTCGGGCTATCCCAGACCTCAAGCTTCAGCTCCAGGTTCAGCGGCACGTTGCCGAAGGTGGTGCCCTCGATGCGGATGTGGCACCACTTGCGGTCGGTCAGCCAGGGCACATAGTCGGAAGGGCCGACGTGCACCGCCTCATCGGGCAGCGGCACATTCAGCTGGCTCGTCACCGCCTGGGTCTTCGAGATCTTCTTCGACTCAAGCCGCTCGCGCTCCAGCATGTTGTAGAAATCCATGTTGCCGCCAAAGTTCAGCTGGTAGGTGCGGTCGATGCGCACGCCACGGTCGCGGAACAGGTTGGTGAGCACGCGGTGCACGATCGTCGCGCCCACCTGGCTCTTGATATCGTCGCCGATGATCGGCAGGCCGGCCTCGCGGAAGCGCGACTGCCACTCGGGGCGCGAGGCGATGAACACGGGGATGCAGTTCACGAAGGCGCAGCCCGCCTCCAGCGCGGCGGTGGCGTAGAACTGGGTGGCCTCCTCCGAGCCGACCGGCAGGTAGTTCACCACCACATCGGTCTTGGTCTCGCGCAGCACCTTGGCCACATCCACCGGCTCGGCGGGTGACTCGGTGACGACGGTGGAGACATACTTGCCCAGGCCATCCAGCGTGGGGCCGCGCTGCACCGTGATGCCCAGCTCGGGGATCTTGGCGAACTCGATGGTATTATTCGGCTCGGCGGCCAGCGCCAGCGACAGATCTTTGCCGACCTTGGCCTCGTTAACATCAAATGCTGCGGAGAACTCCACATCGGCCACGTGGTAGCCGCCCAAGTTCACATGCATCAGCCCAGGCACAAAATCATCCTCGCTGGCGTTGCGGTAGAACTCCACACCCTGCACCAGCGACGACGCGCAGTTCCCGACGCCCACAATCGCAACCCGCACCTTTTTTCGTTGCGCGTTCACACAGTCCTCCAGATAGGTATCTGATATGTTCAATCCTCGCGTGAGTGCCGACATAGTACCACAGTCACGCTTCCTTTTGTACAGCCATTAGGATGATCGTGTTAAGACCTTTAATGCAAACGCAGGTGTGGGCGAAACGGATCTGGGCATCGCCCTACGGGAGCGGCAACGAGGGGATAGCTCGTCAACAGGTGTCATTGTTGACGGCTTTTGTGCTTTTTTGGCAAAAAGGCGCGGTCGGATGTCGATGGCAGAGCATTGCCGCATCGCATCCAACCCGATGCCCGCAATGATACCCAATGGCTGTAGGGGCGGGCCTCGTGTCCGCCCCAGCACGATGCGCCGCCCGCATCGTAACCCCGCCCGATGCCCACGGCGCGTGGCGATGCGTTTCACGCCGCGTGCATCGTCGGGGCATTCGATGTGCCCAATGCCCACGGCGCGGGCGGGCACGAGGCCCGCCCCTACGGCGATGAACACGCGCAGGCATGCCTTCGCATCCTTGTGGTGAAGAACTCCCGTGGGCCGAGGCCATCAGCCGCATCTCATCGACTAGGGCGGGGGGCGCGTGCTATAATGAGGGAAGCTGCTACTGCCACGCGCACTAGCCTTGGCGAAACACACGGATCCTACGCCGCGTTCACTATGAGGTGCGTTCGTGCCCAAATGGTCAGACTTCGGCAACATCTGGTCAACCCTGCGCGAGATCGACGTCAGCGCCATCCGCGTCGAGGCCGAGAAGCCCTTCTCGATCGTCGCCGTCGGCCACCCCGCAGCCATCGACGCCATCGACAAGCTGCTGCACACCGGCGACGACCGCTACGGCCAGGTGGGGCTCAACCCCATCGAGCACATTCCCTTCGAGCAGGCCAACCAGCAGAGCGCCAGCATCCGCAGCGCCACGTTGCTGATCATCGCTGTCGACGCGCGCGCGCCGCTGGCCCAGGCCGACGCCGATGCGCTGGCCCTAGTGGAGCGCGCCAGCATCCCCACGCTGATCGCGCTGGTGTTCGGCACCGCGCCGCTGGGCGGCGTCACGCTGCCGCGCGCGCTGGCTCCCACCACCGTCATCCTGCCCGACCCGGCGGCGCTGAACGCCTCGGACAATCTGGCCTCGGCGGTGTTCGAGCGGCTGCCCAGCGAGCTGCACCTGGCCGCCGCGCGGCGGCTGCCGGGGCTGCGCATCCCCTACACCCGCGATCTGGTCAACACCAGCAGCTTCACCAACGCCACCTACGCGCTGGGCACCAGCCTGCCCGAACAGATCCCCGTGATCAGCGTGCCGTTCGCGATCGCCGACATCGTGGTGCTCACCAAGAACCAGGCGCTGATGGTCTACCGCATGGCGCTGGCCCACGGCGCGAAGCCCGACTTCCAGGAGCGGATCATGGAGCTCGCGCCGGTGATCGGCGGCGGCTTCGTGTGGCGGCAGCTGGCCCGCACCCTGGTGGGCCTGGTGCCGGTGTGGGGCGTGGTGCCCAAGGTGGCGATCGCCTACGGCGGCACCTACGCCACCGGCGTGGCGGCCTGGGGCTGGTTCGCGCGCGGCGAGATGCTGACCAAAGAGCAGCTGAACACCATTACCCAGCAGGCCATCGGCATCGGCAGGCAGCGCGCCAAGGAGCTGGCCGACAAGGCCAAGCAGATGACGCCCGGCAAGAAGCCCGGCGAGCCAGCCCAGCTGCCCGGGCCAGCGCCCGAGCTGGCCGCCCCCGCAGCCGAGAAGCCGGGCATCTTCCAGCGCATCCGCAGCATGCTGCCCGGCCAGAAGAAGCCCGACCAGGCCATCGAGGATCAGAGCGAAAAGTAGCATAGCCCACCAGCTCGCGGCGCAGGGGATCGGGGCCAGCCCGACCTTCCTGCGCCGCGCTGTCTACCCCAGCCAAGAACAACACGATTGAAACCCAACACACATCTCTAGGAGTCACTGTGGAAAGCTTTACCATCGAGGGCGGCCAGCAGCTCAGCGGCACCATCACCCCAGCGGGCAACAAAAACGCGGCGCTGCCGCTGATCGCCGCCACGCTGCTGACCGACAAAGAAGTGGTGCTGCACAACGTCCCCCAGATCGGCGATGTGGCCAACAAGCTGGCGCTGATCGAGAAGTTAGGGGCGCGGGTCGAGCGGCGCGGCGAGCACTCGTGGGCGATCTGCGCCGCTGGGGTCGGCGACACCCAGCCCGAGGTCGCCACCGCCCGCAAGATCCGCACGTCCATCCTGCTGGCCGGGCCGCTGCTGGCGCGGCGCGGCTTCGTCACCCTGCCGCGCCCCGGCGGCGATCTGATCGGGCGGCGGCGGCTGGACACCCACTTTCTGGCCCTGCAGGAGCTAGGCGCGTCGATCGAGGTGACGCCCACCGCCTACGTGCTGCGCGCCGAGCGGCTGCGCGGCACCGACATCTTCCTGGATGAGATGAGCGTCACCGGCACCGAGCAGGCGATCATGGCCGCCGTGCTGGCCGAGGGCACCACCGTCATCCGCAACGCTGCATCCGAGCCGCACGTGCAGGATCTGTGCACCATGCTCAACACGCTGGGGGCCAAGATCGGCGGCGTGGGCACCAACCTGCTCACGATCGAGGGCGTGGCAGCGCTGGGCGGCGGCGAGCACACTATCGGGCCAGATTTCATGGAGGTGGCCTCATTCATCGGCCTGGCCGCCGTCACCCGCAGCAGCATCCGGATCGCCCAGTGCCGCCCCGACGAGCACCGCATGACCGCCATCGCCTTCGGCAAGCTGGGCGTGCGCTGGGATGTGGATGGCGGCGACATCGTGGTGCCCGCCCAGCAGGAGCTGTGCGTGCGCGAGGACGCCCACAACGCCATCCCCAAGATCGACTCGGCCCCCTGGCCCGGCTTCAACCCCGACCTGATCAGCATCGCGCTGGTGGTGGCCACCCAGGCTCGCGGCACCATCCTGATCCACGAGAAGATGTTCGAGAGCCGCCTGTTCTTCGTCGACCGCCTGATCGGCATGGGCGCGCGAATCGTGCTGTGCGACCCGCACCGGGCGGTCGTCACCGGGGCCAGCCAGCTCTACGGCGAGCCAGAGGGCCTGCCAAGCCCCGACATCCGCGCGGGCATGGCCCTGCTGATCGCGGCGCTCTGCGCCCAGGGCCGCAGCGTGATCTATAATATTAATCAGATCGACCGTGGCTACGAGCGCATCGACCAGCGGCTGCAGGCGCTGGGGGCGCGCATCCGGCGCGTGTAGCCGCCGCGCTGGGGGCGCGCCTGCTCGCCCCCAGCCGCCCGGCGGGCAGCGGCACCTCGGCACGAAACCTGCTCATCTCGCCAGCGCAATCTTCTTCCTCTGCCCCAGGGTGCGCCGCGCTGCCTCACGGCCAGCGGTGCAAAGGCAGGAAGCTATGCTACAATACAGGCCACACGAAACACAGAAAGCAAAGGAAGAACCGTGGCATCAGAACCAACCACCCGCGAGCGTATTCTCATCGCGGATGATGAGGAAGGGCTGCGCGAGCTACTTTCCGACCTGCTGACCGACGAGGGCTACGAGGTCGATGCCGTCGCATCGGGCACCGATGTGATGAGCCGCATCGACGGCGGCGAGACCTATGGCCTGCTGCTGCTCGACCTCAAGATGCCTGGGATCAGCGGCATAGATATTCTGGAAAAGCTGCGCGCCAACAACAACGACGTGCCGGTGATCATGATCACGGGCTACGGCACATCGTCGAGCGCGATCCGCGCCATGCAGATGGGCGCATACGACTACCTGATGAAGCCCTTCGACAACGAGGAGGTGGTCGTCACCATCCGCCGCCTGTTCGAGCACCGCGCCCTGGCCTCGCGCGTGCGCCAGCTTGAGCAGCGCTCGCCCGAGGACCGCATGATCGGGCGCAGCCCCGCCATGCGCGAGATCTACAAGACCGTGGGCCTGGTGGCCGCATCCGAGGCGTCGGTGCTGATCACCGGCGAGACTGGCACCGGCAAGGAGCTGGTGGCCAACATCATCCACCAGAACTCGGGGCGCAAGGGCGCGTTCATCCCGGTGAACTGCGCGGCCCTGCCCGAGACCCTGATCGAGAGCGAGCTGTTCGGCCACGAGAAGGGCGCGTTCACCGGCGCGATGGCCCAGCGCAAGGGCCGCTTCGAGCTGGCCAATAAGGGCACGATCTTCCTGGATGAGGTGGGCGAGATCTCGCTGCCGGTGCAGAAGAAGCTGCTGCGCGTGCTCCAGGAGAGCGAGATCGAGCGCGTGGGCGGCGCGGGCGCGTTCAAAGTGGATGTGCGCGTGATCGCCGCCACCAACCGCGACCTGCTTGAGGAGGTGCGGCTGGGCAACTTCCGCGAGGATCTGTACTACCGGCTCAACGTGGTCAACATCCACATGCCGCCGCTGCGCGAGCGCCGGGGCGATCTGGCGCTGCTGGTCGAGCACTTTCTCAACAAGTATCGCTTCAAGCCCACCGCCCAGCCTACCCGTATCTCGGAAGAGGCCATGCAGCGCATCGAGGAGTACGACTGGCCCGGCAACGTGCGCCAGCTCGAAAACGAGATCGAGCGCGCCGTCACGCTCTCGCAGGGCCGGGTGGTCACCAGCCAGATCCTCAGCCTGGGCACGGCAGGCCAGCCCGCCCAGATCGACCTGGCAAACCGCGTGCGCAACCGCGACGGCCTGGCCCAGGTGCTGGCCGACGTCGAGCGGATCTTGCTGCAGGAGGCGCTGCGCCAGGCCGACGGCGACGCCGACGAGGCCGCCCGCAGGCTTCAGATCTCCACTGCCGAGCTGGGCAAGCGCCTGAAGACCCACAGCCTCTCGGTCTAGCGCACACAAAGGCCCGCAGGCTGTCGCCTGCGGGCCTGCGGCCGAGCCGCCCACGCTCCCCCTCGTCGCAACACTACCGCGCTATCGTATAGATCACCAGCGTGCTCGCGCCGCGTGCGTCGCGCAGCACCTCGCGCACCTGGCTCGGCGCAACCTCGCCTCGGCTCAGCGGGTCGTAGCCGCGCTGCCCCTCAACGTAGTAGTAGTAGCTGGTGCCACCCACGCTCAGGCCGCGCACGCTGCTGGCCGGAGCCAGCGCGCCCGCCCCGGCTTCCACCATAGGGTCGGCAGCCACACCATCCAGTCGATCCAGCACCGCCGTGCGTACCGCCATCACGTCCGCCGCAGCGGCCACCGGCGTGGCCGCAGGCACTGCCGCCGCGCTAATCGAGACGCCAGCCACAATCGCAACCAGCAGCACCACACCCATAGCCAGCAGCAGCGGCATGCCCAGCCGCACGCGCCGCGACGATGAGGCCGTCTCGTTCGATTTGGTGAAGGTTGTCGAGGGAGCGTGGATCATATGCGTCTCTCCTTTTTGAGCGACGAGAGAAAACTCTCATTTTTATCAGCGCCGTGCGAGCAAACGGTGGTACGGTTCTTGAAAAGAGCAGGAAGTGTGCCACCGTGAAGATCTGCCCTGAGCATATCATCGTAGTATCCTACCGACGATAGCGAGCGGCTGAGCGATCTGTGACACGCTGCTGATGTACCTGAGATACACACTACAAAAAACGTGCCACCAGAGCTTTTTGGTCCCCATCTCTGGCGGCGGGCGCAGAAAACTGTTGGGGAACTAGCAACGAGGATGCACAGATGATGGATATGTCGATGGGGATGGGGCTGCTGCCGCAGCAGCAGATGCGTGCATCGCCCGCACTGATCGCGCTCAACAACATGCTGGTGCTCTCGAACACCGAGCTGCAGCAGCTGGTGCAGCAGGAGATCGAGGACAACCCGGCCCTTGAGCAGCTGGAGAGCGAGGAGTCGCTGTGCAGCCGCTGCGGTCGCCCGCTGAGCGGTGCGACCTGCATCTACTGCCTCCACGAGGACATGCGCCTAGCCGAGGCCGAGCGCGACGATAGCAGCGGCACGCCGCCCGACGACGAGTTCGACCCCATGCTGGCCATCGCCGCGCCGATCTCGCTGCAGGAGAGCCTGCAGCGCGACCTGCACATCTCGCTGCCCCAGGAGGATCACGGCATCGCCGACTACCTGCTCGGCTCGCTCAACGACCAAGGCTTCCTCGACGATGATGTCGATATTATCGCCGATATCCTGCGCACCGATGCCCCACGCGTCGAGCGCGTGCTCAAGAAGCTCCAGGAGCTTGGCCCGGCGGGCGTGGGCGCGCGCAACATCCAGGAGTGCCTGCTCATCCAGATCGATAGGCTTGAGGCCACCGGCATCAGCAACCCCCACATCCACAAGATCGTAGCTGACCACTGGCTCGATCTCGGCGAGCACCGCTACGGCGTGATCGCCCAGGCCCTCGGCATCAGCTACGAGGATGTGGTGGAGGCCCGCGACTTCATGCGCCAGCACCTGCGGCCCTTCCCGCTGGAGAGCACCGGCGACGGCCACACCACATCCGAGACCACCTACCTCATCCCCGACGTGATCATCCGCGAGGAGGCCGACAAGCTGGTGATCGAAGTGGTTGAGTCGCGCCGCTTCTACCTGCGGCTCAGCCCGATCTACCAGGATCTCACCCAGGCCGTCACCGCTGGCGAGCAGCAGGTCTCCGTCGAGGAGCGCGACCACCTGCGCACCTTCGTGTCGCGGGCGCGGCTGTTCCTCACCAACATCCGCCAGCGCCGCGAGACCATCCGCCGCATCGCCGAGTATCTGGTGGAGCGGCAGGAGGCCTACCTGCGCCACGGCGTGCGCCACCTGGAGCCGCTGACCCGCGCCGAGGTGGCCAACGCGGTGGGCGTGCACGAGTCGACGGTGAGCCGCGCCACCGCCAACAAGTTTGTGCAGCTCCCCAGCAAGCAGATCGTCCCCTTCAGCCACTTCTTCACCGCATCGCTCTCGATCAAGGATGTGATCCAGGAGCTGGTCAACAACGAGAAGGTGCCGCTCACCGATCAAGAGCTAGTGGAGATGCTAGGTGAGCGCGGGTTCGACGTGGCCCGCCGCACGGTGGCCAAATACCGCGCGCAGCTGGGCATCCTGCCCTCTACGCTGCGCTAGTAGGGGCTATTCGTTACCCAGCCGTTGCGCTGGGGCGAACGGGCAACGCGCCAAGCAGTGCCGACGTTTGCCCCAGCGCAGAATGGACCCGCTGCGAGCGATTGCCATTTCCCCTTCATATCTTTGTGGTATTCGTCCCCTTGGAGTCTTGGTGGTACATATTGTTGGTGTTTCGATCATGCGTAGGCCCTAGCTGCGCTAGGCCGCGCCAGCGCCGGGGGAAGATGGTATGATAGCGCATCTCGATACGTATCCGAAAGGAAATGATCGCATGCGCTATCTCCCTCCGCTGCTCAGCGCCCTCGGGGCCATCGAGGCCCTGCTGATCGCGCGGCTGCTGCTGCGGCTTATGGCGGCCCGCCCCGACAACCCGGCCTTCGCGGCGCTGCTGGCCGTCACCGGTGTGCTGCGCGCACCCCTGGCCGCCCTCGATGCTGGGCAGCCGCAATTTGGCGCGACGCTTGAATTCTCCACGCTGGCGCTGCTCGTGCTGCTGGCCGCCATCATGCTGGCGCTAGGGCTGCTGGCCCGGCGTAGCACCCAAACCGCAAGGATATCGCATGGATAATGCTTTCACCCAGTTCCTAGCCATATTTGGCATCATCGCCGCCACATGCGTCATCATCGGCCTGCTTGGGCTGGCGCTGCTGGTGCGCTCCATCCGCCAGCTCGACATCCCGCGCGACGCCGACTTCTTCACCACCATGCGCCATGTGCCGATTGCGCTGGTCATTATGCTCGACCTGCTGGATCTAGGGATGGACATCTTCGCCACGCCGATCGTGTGGATCTTTCTTGACCGCATGGGCCTGCCCAGCCTGCGTAACAAGGCTCTGATCGAGGCGCTCATCCCCTTCACCGGCCCCATCCCCACCTTCACCATTGGGTGGATCGCCGCGCGGTGGCTGAACCTTGGCGAGGCCGACCTACATATGGCCCGGCAGCTCGCGCAGGGCATCCGCCCGCAGATCATCGATATGGACGAGGGCGGGCCGACGCGCTACAATGCACCCAGGAAAGAGATCCGCTAGCAATAGCGATGGTCTCAACTCCTCCCGGCGCGCTCTGCCGCGCCCGCATATGGAGAGACAACATGGACCTGCTGCTTGAGATCATTATGGCGGTGACGATCGTGGGGATCTGCGGCGCGATCGCCGAGTTCGTGGTGGGCTACAGCCCCGGCCAGATCCTGCTGGTGATGCTGGTGGGCGTGGTAGGCGCATACCTTGGCAACGGTATCGCGATTGGGCTGGCGGCCTTCATCCCATCGCTGCCATCGCTCATCCTGATCAGGGTCGGCACCTTTACCTTCGACCTGATCTGGACCTTCCTTGGCTCGTGCCTCATCCTGCTGGTGCTTTCGCTGCTGCGCGGCGGGCGGCGGCGCACGATCTTCGCCAACGGCGCTGGCGAGTAGGCATAGCAACGCGCTGGCGGGTGGCTCCGCCAGCGCGTTGCTATGCCCTAGAGAAATATGTAGCTAGCCGATCGCAGGCAGCAACACCACAAACGCCGTCCCACCCTCAGTCGCCTCCACCGTGATCGTCCCCGAGTGCTGCTCGATAATGCTGTAGCTCACCGCCAGGCTCAGGCCGGTGCGATCTACCTTGGTGCTGTAGAACGGCTCAAACAGGCTGCCCATCGACTCAGGGTCGATTCCGCCGCCCGTATCCGAGATCACCACCCGCACCATCCGCCCGCTTGGCGAATCCACCGCCGCCGTCTGCAGCACCAGCCTGCCCCCGGAGGGCATGGCCTCACTGGCGTTCTGGATCAGGCTGCCGAGCACCTGGCGCAGCTGGCTGGCCACCCCGCGCACCCGTGGCAGATAGGCATCCCACAGGCGCTCCACCGCCACGCCCTGCGCCTGCAGCTGCGGCGCATAGGCCGACAGCACCGACTCAAGCAGCTCGTGCAACGAGATCGGGCGCATGCCCTCGCGCATGGCTGGCCGGTAGAGGTCCATCATCTGCTGCACCACCCCCACCAGCTGCGCGACCTGCGCGTTAGCCATCTGGATGATCTGGCGGTGGCGATCTGCCGAGAGGCGATTCTCAAGCAGCAGGTTGATCGAGCTTTGCAGCGCCTGCAGCGGGTTGTTTACCTCGTGGGCAATCGATGCGCTCAGCCGCCCCATGCCCGAGAGCTTCTCGGCGCGGATGGCCTGCTGGGTCTGGCGATTGCGCTCGCGTATGTCGCGGGCGATCACCAGCAGGTAGGGGCGATCGGCATATGCGATCGCGCTAACCGCCACCGATACTGCAATCTTATGTCCACCGCGCGCATGCAGGGTAGCCTCAAACTCGGGCGCGTTTACGCGTGTTTCCAGGCCATACACATAGTCGGCAGCGATCAGGGCCTGCGGGGCCAGCTTCTGCAGCGCATCCTGGCTGTACCCGCTGAGCGCCACAGTCGCCGCATTGGCCTCTACAATCCGCTGCGATTTCCCATCCAGCAGCAGTGCGCAATCTTGGGACTGTGCCAGCACCGCCCGATACGAGGCCAGCAGGCCAGCCAGCGCACCGCGCGACCGCATCTGGCTGATGGCCACCGCCGCAATACTGGCGATCGCCAGCAACATGTCGTGCTGCGCGGCACCCCAGCCGCCAGAGGTGCGCCGCTCGATCAGGAGCGCGCCCGCCACTCGCTGCTCAAACAGCATCGGCACCGCTACATAGGTATGCTGGGGGTCAAAGGCCAGATCGGCGATCCCATCGGGGCGCGGCATATCGGGCACCACCGAAAGCACGCGCCCGTGGGCGATCACCCACTCGGCGCGGTCTAGCCAGCGCGCCGACTCGTCGGGCGGCAGCAGCGATGCCGCCAGCGAGGGCACCCCGCCCTCCACCAGCACCAGCAGCACCTGTTCGAGCGCCAGCACCTCGTGGGTCACATCGACAATCTGCTGATAGAGACGGGAAAGATCCGCCTGGCCCATGAGCCGCTCGCTCACCATGCCGAGCGGATGAGCAAGCATGGGCGTCTGGGGCGGCGCGCCCATAGCGCCCGGCACAACCTCGCGCGCCAGCGAGCGCAGCAGCTCGATGGAAAACGGCTTGAGCAGCACGGCGCGCGCCCCCAGGCGGGTCGCCTCATCGGAGTGCGCCGAGGAGCCATAGCCCGTCATCACCACCACCATCGTCGATGGGCTTGATCGGCGAAGCTCGCGCAGCACCTCGATCCCGCCAACGCGCGGCAGGTGGACATCCACCAGCACCAGATCGAAAGGATCCGCGGTGCCGATCAGCTCCAGCGCCACATCACCATCGTCGGCCTGCTCGACGTAGTAGCCAAGCTGGGCCAGCACCATCACGCACAGCTCGCGGATGGAGCGCTCATCATCTATTACCAACGCGCGGCCAGAATCGGTGCCCATGGGTTCTGTGACCTTTACCCTTCACAAGCATGGCGGGCAACACCAGAGTGCAGCCTCCAGAGATAGAGGTATAGCATTGGGGGCGCGTCGCAACGCGGCGTGCCCCCACAGCGCACAAGCCAGGCCAGCGCAGCCGTGTGGCCTAGCCGCCGTGCCGCCCACGTAGCTCGGCCAGCACCGACTCAAGCGGCAAGCCCTGGTCCTCTAGCAGCACCAAGCTGTGGTAGAGCAGATCGGCCAGCTCCCAAGAAAGCTCGGTGTGCGAGGCATTTTTCGCTGCGATCACCACCTCGGTCGCCTCCTCGCCGATCTTCTTGCCGATCCGATCGACCCCGCCGATCAGCAGCTTGGTGGTGTACGAGCCCTCAGGGCGCTCGGCATTGCGCTTCTTGACCACATCGGCCAGCCGTGAGAGCTCGGCCAGCGCAGGGACTGGCTCGTGGTGGATCTCGCCCTCAAGATCGCGGTGGAAGCAAGTCGGCTCGCCGGTGTGGCAGGTCGGGCCGTGTGGCTCGGCCAGCACCAGCAGCGCATCGCCATCGCAGTCCTGGCGAATCGCGACCAGATCCAGCACATTCCCCGATGTCTCGCCCTTGGTCCAGTAGCTCTGGCGGCTGCGGCTCCAGAATGTCACCTGCCGTGTCTCGCGCGTCCTTCGCAGGGCCTCCTCGTTCATGTAGCCCAGCATCAGCACCTCGCCGCTGCGGGCGTGCTGCACGATCACCGGGATGAGGCCGTTGTCGTCGTATTTCACCGATCTCTCCAGACCAGAGCGGCATGGGGCACATGCGCCCCATGCCGCTCGCTTGCTTAGTGGCGGAAGTGCCGCCGCCCCGTAAACACCATCGCCAGCCCCAACCGATCCGCCGCCGCGATCACCGCGTCGTCGCGCACCGACCCGCCCGGCTGGATGACCGCCGTCGCCCCCGCCGCCGCCGCAACCTCCACCCCGTCGGGGAAGGGGAAGAGCGCATCCGATGCGATCGCGCAGCCCTGGAGCGACAGCCCGGCGCGGGCCGCCTTCTCCACCGCCACGCGCGAGCTATCGACGCGGCTCATCTGGCCAGCGCCCACGCCCAGCGTGCGGTCTGCGCCCACGTACACGATGGCGTTCGACTTCACGTGCTTCACCACCCGCCAGCCAAAGCGCATGGCCAGCTCCTCGCTGGGCGTGGGCGCGCGCTTTGTCACCACCTGCCACTCCTCGCCCGCCAGCGGCGCGCGGTCCCACTCCTGGGCCAGCAGGCCGCCGGGCACACTGTGCAGCATCAGCCTGCGCTCCGCCGAGACCGGGCGCAGCGCGCGCACCAGACGGCGGTTCTTCTTCTTGCGCAGCAGCTCCAGCGCCTCGGGGGTGAAATCGGGCGCGATCAAGATCTCGGTGAAGAGCTCATCGATCGCCTGGGCCAGCGATAGCTCCATGGGATGGTTGATCGCGATGACCCCGCCAAACGGTGCCTCACGATCAGTCGCAAAAGCAGCCTCCCAAGCCTCCAGCTGGGTCGCCCCCACGCCCACACCACAGGGGTTGGTGTGCTTCACGATCGTCAGCGCGCAGCCCTCGGCAGCAGGGAACTCTTCGGTCAGCTCCTGGGCTGCGGCGATATCGAGGATATTGATGTAGGAAAGCTCTTTGCCATGCAGCGTCTCGAAGAACTGGCCAAAGTCGCCATAGAGCGCAGCCTGCTGATGCGGGTTCTCGCCGTAGCGCAGCTCCTGCGCCTTGGGCAGCCCCACATTCAGCGTCGCGGGCAGAGCATCGCCGCCAAGGTACTGGGTGATCGCCGCATCGTAGGCGCTGGTGTGGGAGAAAGCCTTGGCCGCCAGCCGCCGCCGCAGCTCGGGCGTCACCGCGTTGGCACGCAGCGCATCCAGCACCGGCACGTAGTCGGCAGGGTCCACCACCACCAGCACATCCTGGTGATTTTTGGCCGCCGAGCGCACCATCGAGGGGCCACCGATATCGATATTCTCTATCGCATCCTCGAAGGTCACATCGGGTCGGGCTACGGTCTGCTGAAAGGGGTAGAGGTTGACCACCACAAGGTCGATCGGCCCAATCCCATGCGCCTTGATCGTGTCCATGTGCTCGGGCAGATCGCGCCGCGCCAAGATCCCGCCGTGGATGTTGGGATGCAGCGTCTTCACGCGGCCATCAAGGATCTCGGGGAAACCCGTCAGATCGCTCACTTTGGAGACGGGGATACCGGCCTGGGCCAGCGCCTTGGCGGTATTCCCCGTCGAAACAATAGCAACCCCCAGCTCGTGCAACCCTCGCGCAAACGCGTCCAGACCATCTTTTGCAGAAACACTAATGAGTGCGCGCACGGTACTACCTTTGGTCTCTAATGCGGCCAAACGCCTAGGGAAACCATGGCCGCAACAAACGGCAACGGCCCTGCCCCCAACGGCAGGGGCAGGGCCGCGATTATAGCACGAATAGCCTTAGGATGACCAATAAGGCTCTAGGCGATAGCCCCGAAGACCTCTTGGATATAGGACCGGACATCATTGGCGGGCTGGCGCACGCGGTTGGGGCCAAACACACGGTTGGCGCTGGCCTCAAACACATTCACTGCCGAGAGCGCCTGATCTTGCGTCACCACCGAGCGGTTCTCGATGCCAGCGCGGATGTAGGCGTCTTCCAGCAGGCCCCGCGCCGAGGGGCCAAGCGCGCTGGTGACGATCCGCTCAAGCTCGGGGTAGAGCGAGTCGACCAGGTTGGTCTCGCGCCGCTCGATCAGGCCGTTGCTGAGCAGGCGGGCGATGATCTCGCAGGTGCGAAGCTCGCCCAGGCCGCTGCGCTGAGAGATCTGAGCGATTGTATTCTTGCCGTTCACCATAGTTAGGACGCGCCACTCCTCGGCCTCGATATTGATCTCGTTGCTTGTCGAGGAGGGGTTTGTGACCAGCCGAGGAACCATTGACAGCGAGGGCAGCTGCGACTGCAGCTTCTCCCACGCCTCCTGGCGCATGATCCCCTCCATGATCATCATCTCATTGCTCAGCGTGATCGGCGAGCCTTCGATGGAGACGTCATCGTGGAAGCGGAACGGACCAGAGGAAAAGGTGAAGAAGGTATACGCCGCCTCAAGCGGGGGCAGATTGCCAAGCTGTGCGCCGACGATCTTTCCATCGCGAAAGTAGAGCCAACCCTCAAGTGTTTCTGCGCCGCGCGCCCCCTGCAGAAACACCCCGCCGGTCTTCTTGCTCAGATCGACCAGCTGGATGATATCGGTCAGGTGGAACTCGCTCAGATCGCCTTCAAGCGCCATACGACAGTTCTCAGTTCTAAGTTTTGAGTTGCTGAGCGGGCATCGCAATGGTATCGACGATAGGGATCGAACCTGCGAGCTCAAAACTCAAAGCTCGATCACAGCTTGCTTATGACCAACCGACTAATTGCCTTCAGGGTATCAAAGACCCCGTCGCCGCGCGTCGCCACTGCCTCAATGCGCGGCCAGTTGGTGCCAAGCGATGGCGGGTTGAGAAACTGATCGAGCTTGTCGGAAGGCAGGCGATTGGGGAGATCGGCTTTGTTGTACTGAAGGACGATCGGGAACTCCCGAAAGTTCTTATTCATCTTCGTGATGTTTTGGGCAAGCTCGCGCAGGCTCTTGAGGTTTTCCTCAAGTTTGTGCCGCTGCGAGTCGGCCACGAACACCACGCCGTCAGCGCCGTTGAGCACCGCCACACGGGTGCGCTCGTAGAGCACCTGGCCAGGCACGGTGTAGAGATGGAATCGCGTCTGGAAGCCACGCACCTTGCCGAGGTCAAGCGGCAGGAAGTCGAAGAAAAGGGTGCGCTCGGTTTCAGTTGCGATGGAGAGAAGCTCGCCCTTGACCTCTTTGGGGACGGCGCTGTGAATGTACTGCAGATTGCTCGTCTTACCGCCCATACCAGGGCCATAGTAGACAATCTTGCAGTGGATCTCGCGTGCTGCAACGTTAATCAGGGCCATACGGTCCTCTCGTATGCCATAACTCTCAGGGAAAGTACAAGCGTCATTAGAAGGCGGCCCCGCGGCTAATCACGGAACAGCAGATCGATCGTATCTTCCATAGAAGTGCGGAAAGACGAACCAAGAACATCATCCCGGGCCTTGTGCTGTTGCCGCACGCGCTCGAGCACGGCGCTCAGCTCGTCGGTGGCCTTCTTGGTCAGCACCTTGACAAGGCCGATGTGCGTACCTTTGTTGAAGATAATGCAGAGAATCCACTGCTCTTCGATCAGAGCAATGAAGATGTTTTCGCGCACGCCCTG
Source organism: Chloroflexia bacterium SDU3-3 (assembly GCA_009268125.1). Classification (NCBI taxonomy): domain Bacteria; kingdom Bacillati; phylum Chloroflexota; class Chloroflexia; species Chloroflexia bacterium SDU3-3. Next base: position 61,935 of record WBOU01000016.1, read on the forward strand.
CTGAAAGAGCATGCGGAAATCTTTCTCACGCAGCAGCTTTGCGACTTCGCGCGAGGACGCAAAGGTACCAGCTATCAGCGCGCCCAGCGCGGTAATATCCTGGCGGCTGCTATCGCCCTGAGATGCAATGACTTGCCCACTTTTGTCGAGAAGCAGAGCATGGTTCCCCTGCGTATCCTCGACAAGGTGCGCCAGACACTCCTCGATCTGGGCTACCTCTTCAGTCGGGACAATGACACTGGTGAGCTGTGGATCCATGGCGTATCCTATCCTGTTTGCTGTGGTACCCGCGCCGGGGAAACGCGATCCTGCCCGACGCTGCTATTATACTACATTCGTCAGCGAGACGCGCCTGCGATCATGCCTCGGCGCCATTCGCGCGCTCTTTCTCTTTCGGCGGCCGACCAGTGCGGATGTTCCGCAGCGAGTGAATAGTAGCAGAAATTGCGCGATCTGCCCACCCGTAGATGGTTGGGCGGCTCTTGCTGAGATCGTCGGCGATCTGAGTAACATTTGTTCGGTATTCAGGATCAAACGTTGCGAGGTTAATCCGCGCCGATGCCACAATCTGAAGGATTTCTTCCTCGGTGAGGTTATGATCGCGGATAAGCTTTTTTGCACGTTTGCTACTCAGATCCAGGCGCATATGCGCCCTCCTTACCGCATGTGCTGATTCGCAGCCCTGCCGTCGGACACGGAAGACAGGATATCGGGTCGGAATTGTTTGTCATCATATCATACCCACCACGGGCTGTCCAGTACTGTTTGTAAATAGTAATCGGCGGGTGCGCTCATAGGTATAGCATAGTACTCATGTCACTACAAAGCATAGCGATGACCTAGGCTTAGCCTGTGCGAAATCGAGATGCACAGCAGATCGTGGCCGCGAGGGCCGACACTTACAGCGCCGCTTTGGCCCAAGCTGGCGGCGAAGTGTAAATGTTTGCCCAGCAAAACAAAAAAGGCGCGGCCACACGATCGTGTGGCCGCGCCCCAGCGCGGGTGCCTAGCCGCCAAACGGCCAGGCATGCTGCCAAGCTTAGTTGTTGCTCGCCGCCAGCTCGGGCTGGCCAGCGCCCACGCTCACGCTGATCTTGCGCGGCTTGAGCGCCTCGGCCTTGGGGATGACTAGGTTGAGCACGCCGTGCTCTAGGCTGGCGCGGATGCCCTCGGCGTTGACCGTGGTGGGCAGCGAGATGCTGCGCTGGAACGCGCCAAACCGGCGCTCGACACGGTGGTAGCTGCGCTCCTTGCTCTCCTGATCCTGCTTGACCTCGCCACGGATGGTGAGCACGTTGTTCTCGACGGTGATGTCCAGATCCTCAGGCTTCAGGCCGGGCACGGCGGCCTCGACCACAAAGGCGTCCTTGGTCTCGCTCAGATCCATGGCGGGGGCGAAGGCAGCGCCTGGGCGGCGCGGGGCGGCAGCAGGCGAGACGACACTATCCTCAAACAGCTGCTGCATGGCCTCGCGCAGAGTCATCATGTCCTGGACAGGGTCCCAGCGATTCAGGCTTGTCATGGCAACTTCTCCTTGTATCATTTATCTATGTCAGGTGGCCCGCGGCTCGACTTTTGCTGTCCATCTGCCGCGTTGCCGTACGTGTATTAGTATATTCAGCGTATGTTAGAATAGCGTCTGTGGAGCGCTAGAGCAATGTTAGATACCTCCGACAAACGACTTCGCCAGCGCGAGCTGCTGCTGCGGATCAGCAGCGCCCTGACCGAGCAGCTCGACCTTGGGTACGTGCTCAACCTCGTGATCGATGTGGCCGTGGATCTGCTGGCCGGCACATCCGGCCTGATCGGCCTGCGCGACGAGGATGGGCAGGTGCGCGTGCACGCCGCCGCCCGCCTGCCTAGAGAGACATGGTCGGCCTTCGAGCCGCTGCTGGCGCTGCCCCCCACCGAGAGCTACGCCGTGGGCCGCGCCTTGGGCGAGATCGCCCGCACCACCGCGCTGCCGCTGCGCCAGGCTATTGCGCTGCCGCTGGTGTTTCGCGGCAATGCTATCGGCATCATCTATGTGTTTCGCGCCGCCGTGAACGTGGCCTTCACCCGCGAGGAGCAGGATCTGCTCACCGCGTTTGCCGACCAGGCCGCGATCGCCGTGACCAACGCGCGGCTGTACCAGGGCGTGCTACGCGAGAAGCAGCATCTGGATGCGATCATCGAGCAGAGCGCCGACGGGGTGATGATCCTTGATGCGCGCTGGCGGATCACCACGTTCAACCGCGCGATGGAGCGGCTGACCGGCTGGTCGCGCGATGAGGCCATGGGCCGCCCCTGCGCCGAGGTGCTGGGCATCTGCACGCCCCAGGGCGTGAATATCTGCCAGGTGGACTGCCCGCTGCACCGCCAGCCCGCACCGGACGACCCGGTGGTGGAGGGCTGGATCGGCGCGCGCGACGGGCGACAGCGCTATGTGCAGAGCCGCTACGCGGTGCAGCGCGGCGCGGGCGGCGAGTTCCAGAGCGCGATCGCCAATGTGCGCGACATCACCCGCCAGCGGATCGAGGAGGAGATGCAGAACACCTTCATCTCCGTGGTCTCGCACGAGCTGAAGACCCCGGTGAGCATCATCAAGGGCTACGCCGAGACGCTGGCCCGCGAGGATGCGCACTGGGATGCGGCAACCATGCTCGACGGCCTGCACGTGATCGCCGAGGAGTCCGACCGGCTGGCCGCGCAGATCCAGGGCCTGCTGGATGCCTCGCGGCTCCAGGCGGGCGGCATGCGGCTCGACCCGGTGGATTTTGCGCTGGCCCCGCTGGCCAAGGATCTGGTCGAGCGCTTCCAGGTGCAGGCGGGCGAGGCGTTCAGCTTCGAGCTGCGGCTGGCCGAGGACATGCCCAGCGTGCACGCCGACCGCGAGCGGGTGCGCCAGATCTTGGAGAACCTGCTCTCCAATGCGGTGAAATACAGCCCCGATGGCGGCACCATCCGCCTGACGGCCCGCGCCGACGGCGGCTACGCCGTGATCGCGGTCAGCGACCAGGGCGTGGGCATCCCCCCCGAGGAGCAGCCGCTGGTGTTCCGCCGCTTCTACCGCGTGGACAACCGCCTGCGCCGCTCGACGCCGGGCACGGGGCTGGGCCTGTTTCTGAGCAAGGCGCTGGCCGAGGCCCACGGCGGGCGCATGTGGGTCGAGAGCCAGCCGGGGCGCGGCTCGCGCTTCTTCTTCACGCTGCCCCTGGCCACCCCGCAGCTGACCGACGCCACGCCGCCCGAGCCACCCGAGGTTCCCTTCAAGCCATTTGGCCTGCTGACCCATGAGGAATAGCTATGTCTGAGATACGCGATAAACTGGTGCTGGTGGTGGATGACGAGCAGCGGCTGGTCAACTTCATGCGCATGAACCTGGAGCTGGAGGGCTGCCGCGTGATCAGCGCCTCGAACGGGCGCGAGGCGCTCGACCGCGTGCGCGAGGATATGCCCGACGTGGTGCTGCTGGACATCATGATGCCGGGGATGGACGGCTACGAGACACTGCGGCGCATCCGCACCTTCTCGCAGGTGCCGGTGCTCATTCTGACCGCCAAGGACGAGGAGGAGGACCGCATCCGCGGGCTGGAGCTGGGGGCCGACGACTACATCGGCAAGCCCTTCGGCCACCGCGAGCTGATCAGCCGCATCCGTGCGGTGCTACGCCGCCACTACACCCAGCCGCCCGAGCCGCAGACGCTGGTGCAGGTGGATGAGCGCCTGACGATCGACTTCGCCCGCCGCGAGGTGCTGATCAACGGCGAGCGCATTAACCTGCGGCCCACCGAGTACCGCCTGCTCTACCACCTGGTGCAGAACGCGGGCTATGTGATGACCCACGAGCAGCTGCTGAGCAAGGTCTGGGGGCCGGAGTACCACGACGAGTCGCACTACCTGCGACTGTACATCACCTACCTGCGGCAGAAGATCGAGGAAGACCCATCCAGCCCGGTCTACATTCTGACCGAGCGAGGCGTGGGCTACCGCTTCGTCGACTTTAAGCGCGGCGAGTAGCCTATGATCGGGCACATCATCGCCGCGCTGATCAACACCACGCGGGCCGTGCGCAACGGCTGGCGGGCGCTGCTGCGCTGCCGTGTGGACTACGTGCGCATCCCGCTGCGGGGCGCGCTGCCCGAGCTGCCGCCCCACGCGCCGCGCTGGCAGCGCCTGCTGCGGCGCGGGCCAGCCCAGCCCAGCCTGACGGCGCTGCGCCGCCAGCTAGCCCAGGTGGCCGACGACCCGCAGTCCACGGGCGTGCTGCTGGAGATCGGCGCGCTGGCCACGGGCTGGGCCACGCTCCAGAGCCTGCGCGACGAGCTGCGGGGCTTCCGCGCGCGGGGCAAGCGCGTGGTGGCCTACATCACCGCGCTCGACGCGCCGGGCTACTACCTGGCCTGCGCCGCCGACGAGATCGTGATGCCGCCCAGCGCGGTGTTTCAGGCCACAGGGTTCGCCAGCGAGGTGCAGTACCTGGGCGACGCGCTGGCCCGCGTGGGGATTGTGGCCGAGGTCGAGGCCGTCTCGCCCTACAAGGCGGCCTACGAGCGCTTCACCCGCGCCGACATGTCGCCCGAGAACCGCGCCCAGCTGGAGCGGCTGATCGACCAGCGCTACCATGCGCTGCTGGCCGCCGTGGCCGAGGGGCGCGGCACCACGCCCGAGGCGGCCCGCGAGCTGATCGACCGCGCGCCCATGGGCAGCGCCGATGCGCAGGCGGCGGGCCTGATCGACGCGCGGCTGTACGAGGATGAACTGGCTCGGCACCTGGGCGCGGGCCAGGAGGCCAAGCTGCTCCCGTGGGCCAGGGCAAAGGGCGCGCTGCGCTTGCCCATGGCCCGCTACCGCAAGGGTGTGGTCGCCGTCATCCCGGTGGAGGGCACGATTGTGGCGGGGGCCAGCCAGCGGCTGCCGCTGCCACTGCCGCTGCTGGGCCAGGTGCAGGCCGGGTCAGACAGCATCGCCCAGGCGGTGCGCGCCGCCGAGCGAAGCGGGCAGATCGCCGCCGCCGTGGTATATGTCAACTCGCCGGGCGGCGACGCCTTCGCATCCGACCTGATCTGGCGCGAGGTGCTGCGGCTGAAGGCCAAGAAGCCGGTGGTGGTGGTGATGGGCGACATGGCCGCCTCGGGCGGCTACTACCTGGCCGCGCCCGCCTCGGCGATCTTCGCGCAGCCGGGCACGGTGACGGGCAGCATTGGCGTGATCGCGATGCGCCCGGTAGTGGGCGGGCTGCTGGAGAAGGCCAGCATCCACACGGCCAACATCCGGCGCGGCGCGAACAGCGGCATGTACAGCATCACCCAGCCGCTGAGCGAGGGCGAGCGCGCCGCGTGGCACCGCCTGATCGAGACGATCTACGCCGACTTCAGGCAGCGGGTGGTGGCGGGACGCGGCATGGCCGAGGCCGAGCTGGAGAAAATCGCGGGCGGGCGGGTGTGGTCGGGCAGCGACGCGCTGCGGCTCGGGCTGGTGGACGCGCTGGGAGGGCTGCCCGAGGGCATCCGCAAGGCCCAGGAGCTGGCCGGGCTGCCGCCAGACGAGCGCGCGCCCTTCGCGGTGCTGCGCGGCGGCGCGGGGCTGCCGCCCCAGCCCTTCCCCGCCGAGGGCCTGGCCGCGCTGCTGGCCTGCGCCGAGGATGGGCTGAGGCCGCGCCTGTGGGCTATTCTACCGTTCGTGGGGCTGTAGCTTCTTATAGTGAACCGATAGCGATGCCCGATTATGTGCGTCGTTATCGGTTAAAGAATAATCGCCCTCCGTTGAACATTTTTCGCCCTCCGTCGGACATTTTTCGCCCTCCGTCGAGCATTTTCCACCCTCCGTCGAACATTTTTCACCCTCCATCGAACATTTTTTGCTTCTGTTTATCCGTATGTGACATTGGCACATCTGCCAAGCAGCGGTGCCGGAGTATAATGGCCGCAAGACACGCGACAACGATGTGAGGCAGCCATGAGCGATGAACATACCCCCGTGAAGACCGTCTACCGCGCCGAGGACGGCGGCACGCCGCAGCCGGACCCCGGCCAGTACCCCTTCACGCGCGGCATCTACCCCACGATGTACAAGGGCCGCCTGTGGACCATGCGCCAGTACGCCGGGTTCGCCTCGGCCCGCGAGAGCAACCAGCGCTACCGCTACCTGCTGACCCAGGGCCAGACCGGCCTCTCGGTGGCCTTCGACCTGCCCACCCAGCTGGGGCTTGACTCGGACGACCCGCGCGCCGAGGGCGAGATCGGCAAGGTCGGCGTGGCGATCGATAGCCTGGAGGACATGCGCACGCTGTTTGACGGCATCCCGCTGGACAAGGTGACGACCTCAATGACCATCAACGCCCCGGCCTCGGTGCTGCTGCTGCTGTACCAGCTGGTGGCCGAGCAGCAGGGCGTGCCCTCGGAGAAGCTAGGCGGCACCATCCAGAACGACATTCTGAAAGAGTACGCCGCGCGCGGCACCTACATCTTCCCGCCCAAGCCATCCATGCGGCTGATCACCGACACCTTCGCCTACTGCCGCGACCACATCCCCGGCTGGAACACCATCTCGATCTCGGGCTACCACATCCGCGAGGCGGGCAGCACGGCGGCGCAGGAGATCGCCTTCACGCTGGCCGACGGCATCGCCTACGTCGAGGCCGCCATCCGCGCCGGGCTGGATGTGGACAGCTTCGCACCGCGCCTATCGTTCTTCTTCAACGCCCACAACGGCTTCCTGCAGGAGGTGGCAAAATATCGGGCGGCGCGGCGCATGTGGGCCACGATCATGAAAGAGCGGTTTGGGGCCAAGAAGCCGCAGTCGCAGATGCTGCGCTTCCATACGCAGACGGCGGGGTCGAGCCTGACGGCCCAGCAGCCGCTGAACAACGTAGTGCGCACCACCATCCAGGCGCTGTCGGCGGTGCTGGGCGGCACGCAGTCGCTGCACACCAACAGCTTCGACGAGGCCCTGGGCCTGCCCACCACCGAGAGCGCCACCCTGGCGCTGCGCACCCAGCAGATCATCGCCCACGAGAGCGGCGTGGCCGAGACCGCCGATCCCTTCGCCGGATCCTACGCGGTGGAGGCGCTGACCGACGAGCTAGAGCGCGAGGCCTACGCCCTGATCGGCCAGATCGACGCGATGGGCGGCGCGGTGGCGGCGGTGGAGCAGGGCTGGGTGCAGGAGCAGATCGCCGACGCGGCCTACGCCTACCAGCAGCGCGTGGAGGGCGGGCAGCAGGTGGTGGTGGGCATGAATCGCTTCGCCAGCGCCGAGCAGGCCGCCCCGCCGATCTTCACGCCCAACCAGGCAGTGGCCGAGGAGCAGGCGGCGGCGCTGGCGCGGATCCGCGCCGAGCGCGACAACGTGGCCATGGGCGCGGCGCTCGATGCGCTGCGGGCTGCGGCGCAGGGCAGTGAGAACGTGCTCTACCCCATGCGCGAGGCGCTGCGGAGCTATGCGACGGTGGGCGAGGTGTGCGGCGTGCTGCGGGCGGTGTGGGGCGAGTACCACCCCGAGGTGCGGATCTAGGGCACAGGAAGAGGGCGGCGCAGGCTGGCCTGCGCCACTCGCCCTAGAGCGAGAAAGACGGATCGTCGAACAGCTGGCGCACCTGCTGCAGAATGTCGCGCTCGCGCTCGAAGCTGGCCAGGCTGAAGGCCTCGTCGAGCGCGAACCAGCGCACATCATCCACCTCGGCCTGCTGGGGCACCAGGGTGCCATCGAGGTAGCGCACCAGGAAGAAATCCACATACTTATGGATGCGGGTCGGCCCAGCGCGGAACCAGTAGTCGATGGTGGCCAGCCAGCGGTCGACCTCGCCGCTCAGGCCCGTCTCCTCGGCGATCTCGCGCACGGCGGCGGCCTCGGCGGTTTCGCCGCGCCGCACGTGGCCCTTGGGCAGGCCCCAGCGCTGGCCGCCGTTGGTGGCGATCAGGGCGACCTCCACCTGGCCATCGCTGGCGCGGTAGATCACGCCGCCTGCCGAGTAGGCGATCCGGCGATCGTTCTCTGGGGGGGTATTCGATTTTGGCGACGATGATGACATGTTGCCTCGTGCGTGTTGCGCAATGCGCTGCTGACATGGAGAGGATGACGTATCACGCAACACGCAATACGGAACCAGAAGCCTACGACTCTTTGTCCATGGGGATGCGGCCCGCGCGCATGTCCCAGTAGTGGTTGATCGCGTAGCCGATCCGCTGCTTGGCGGTGGCGGCATTCTCCCAGCCCATCGGCTCGACGCGTGCGCCCTCCAGATCCTTGTACACCGTGAAGAAGTGCTCGACCTCTTTGATAAAGTGGGCGGGCAGGTCGGTGTAGTCGTGGATGTCGGCAAAGAACGGATCGTAGTGCAGCACCGCCAGGATCTTGTCGTCGGACTCGCCACGGTCGGTCATACGGAACACGCCAATCGGGCGGGCCTCGACGATGCAGCCGGTGAAAGTGGGCAGGTTGGTCATCACCAGCACATCCAGCGGGTCGCCGTCGTCATAGTAGGTCTGCGGGATGAAGCCATAGTCGCCGGGGTAGTGAACGGGTGAGTAGAGGACGCGATCGAGCTTAAACGCGCCCGTCTTCTTGTGATACTCGTACTTATTGCGCGACCCCTTGGGGATCTCGACAATAACGTGGATCACGTCCGGGACCGCAGGCCCCGGCTCAAGCTCGTGCCACAGATTCATCTCTCATCATCCTCTCAAGCATCGGTGTGACACAAAAGGGCGGGTGTGGCCCGCCCTGCGTTCGCACGGACAGCAGCGCATTGCTGCCAGATACAAGCTATTATACCATGTACGCTCTAGATGCCATGCGGCGCACCTAGCTGCCAAACAGCCCATGCCGATCGTAAGGGCATGCGCCGCCACGGCCATGCATGGCCAGCGGGCAGAAAACCGATGATGAAGGAGGTGACACGATGAATCTTGAGGATATCGTGGCCCAGGCCGCCGGGGTGATCGAGGAGACCCACGCGACGCGCGAGCGGGCGCTGGCGCTCTCGCGCGGGCTGATCCGGCAGTGCGCCAACAGCATCCGCGCCTGCCACCGGGCCGAGTTCGTGCAGGCCCAGGCGCTGCTGGCCGAGGCCGGGGCCACGGCGGCCACACTGCGCGAGGCGCTGCGCGGCCACCCTGGCCTGTTGCACGCAGGCTATACCCAGGATGCGCTGAAGGAGTACGCCGAGGCGGCGCTGGTGTACGCCTTCCTGCGCGGCGAGGATGCGCCCGGCCCTGCGTCGCTGGGCGTGGAGCCTGCGGCCTACCTGAACGGCCTGGCCGAGGCCGCATCCGAGCTGCGCCGCGCCATCCTGGATGGCCTGCGCCATGGCCAGGTGGCGCGTGGCGAAGCCCTGCTGGGCGTGATGGACGAGGTCTATAGCCTGCTGGTGACGGTCGACTTCCCCGACGCGATCACCGGCGGGCTGCGGCGCACCACCGACGCGCTGCGGGCCGTGCTTGAGCGAACACGCGGCGACATGACCTCGGCGCTGCGCCAGGAGGCCCTAGCCGCCGCGCTGCGCGACTTCGAGCGGCGGCTGCCGCCAGCCTAGCGCTGGGTGCTCTTCTTGGCATCGTCGTAGGAGACCACGCGCGCGCCGTTGGCGTAGTGCTCGCCGGGCGCGCTGGGCTGGGCGGTCTCCTCATCGTCGAAGCTGGCCACGCCGCCGGACGAGGACTCGCCGCCGAGCGGGCGCTCGGGCGGGGCCGCATCGCCCAGGGCTAGCTCGCGGTCGGAGACCGCGCCGCCCGGGGTGCGCACGGCGGCCACCGGCGTGGCGGCGTTGGCCGGGCGGTCGATCATGGTCGCGTCGCCATAGCGGCCCGCCATAGGCACGGCGTGGCCCTGATCGTCGTAGATCGCCACATCCACCGGCCCGCTCGACAGCATGTCGGTCTCGTTCTCGCGGATGGAGCCGGCGCCGTCGTGGGCCAGCAGCTTGCGCACCTCGAAGGCGTAGGAATCCTCGGTCTTTACGGCCACCAGGGTCTTGCCGCTCTGCACCGCCTGCTCGTAGCGGCGGGCCTCCTCCTCGGTGATGCCCGCGCTCTGCATCAGCGCGCCAGCCAGGCCGCCCACCACCGCGCCCGCCGCCGCGCCCGTGAGCGCCGCCGCCACCGCGCCGCCCGCGATAAACGGGCCGATGCCCGGCAGCACCAGCGCCACCAGGCCAACCAGGCCGCCCCAGGCCGCGCCCACCAGCGCGCCCTCGCCCACATTCAGCTGATCGCCGTGGGCCGCGTCGGGCGCGATCAGCGAGGTGTCGTGCAGCGGGATCGAGCTGGCGCGCAGCGACTCAAGGGCGTTCTTGGCGGCCTGCGGGGTGTCGAACACTCCAAGAATAGTCACGTAGTTCATGATTGTCCTCCTACCGATAGGCGGCACCGCAGCCGCCTGCTCTGCCGCTCTGCTATGCAAGCCGCGTGCCAGCCGCTACAGGATCGTATCAGGCCGCTCTCATAATCGCACGCACTTGCATTCTGCTACACTAGCCGTGGAACTTTCTGCGCGTCTGCGACGTCCAGACCATACGCACTCAACCTTTAGACAACCTGCAAGGAAGAAATCATGCGACGTGTCTTCTCGCTCCTATGCCTCTGCAGCCTGCTGCTTTCTGCTTGCGGGCCAGGCAACAGCGAAGATGATGGACCCATCCCCGGGCTTGACACATCCCCTGTACCAACGGCCCAGGGCAGCGGCGACGGCACTTCCAGCGGCGCAACTATCACCTTTGCCGCATGGGAATACGAGATGAGCACCTACGAGACGCTGGCGACAAAATTCCACGAGGAAAACCCCGGCATCAACGTCGTGATCGTATCGATGGACGAGCTGTCGAGCAGCGGCGAGAGCGACGCCCCGCAGGACGAGGTCTCGCGCATGCGGCGGGTGGTGAGCGGTGCCGACACCGCAGCCCAGAGCAGCATCTCGCCCGAGGTGGCCGCATCGGGCCTGCTGCTAGACATGAAGCCGCTGATGGAGAGCGACGCGGGCTTCAAGCGCGATGACTTCTACCCCGGCGTGCTCGATCGCGGCACCTACGACAAGGGCATGCTGGTGCTGCCGCGCTACGTGTGGCTGCAGATCTTGGCCTATAACAAGGATCTGTTCAAGAATGCCGGCGTGCCCGAGCCGAAATCCGACTGGACCTGGAATGACCTGTTCGGGGCCGCCGAGCAGATCGCCGCGTTCGACAGCAAGGCCTACGGCTTCTACGACCCGAGCAGCGGCTTCTACAGCCTGCTGTCGGAGATCGAGAGCCGCAAGATCAACGTCTTGGATGTGTCTGCCGCCGACGCCGACCTCACCCAGCCTGAGCTGGTGAGCGCTATCGAGAAGATCCAGGGCCTGATCACCAACCGCACGATCTACAGCGGCGTCTCCAAGGGCTCTAAGAACCAGAGCGACCCGCAGCAGGTGGTGCGCGACGGCCATGTGGGCATCTTCCCACCCGAGATGACCACATCCTATATGGAGGGCGCCACCGACATCGGCAAACCGCAGACCGCCGCCGATCTACCCTTCACCATGGGCAAGATCAACTACCCTAAATCCGACGCGCTGCTCTCGACCATCAACAACAGCAACGTCGAGGGCTTTGTGATCAGCTCGGGGACGCAGCACCCCAACGAGGCCTGGAAATGGGTCGAGTTCCTCTCGCGCCAGACCGACGATAGCCCCAACGGCAGGATGATGATGGTGGGCACGGGCCGTATCCCCGCACGCCAGAGCGTGGCCGAGGCCAGCAAGTTCTGGGACAACGTCGACGACGAGGCCAAGACTGCCTACCAGACCACGCTGGCCCAGCAGGTGGTGCGCATGACCAAGACGCCCGACTACACCACGCTGGGGCCGCTGAGCCAGGCGATCTACGATGTGACGACCGGCGGAAAGAAGCCCGCCGACGCGCTCAAGAGCGCCCAGGAGCAGCTGACCGCCCAGGTGGACGAGCTGGCCAAGGCTACACCCACGCCCACGCCGCAGGCCGGGCCGGTGGTGGTGTCCACGCCGGTGCCGCAGACCGCCCCCGATGGCGCGGCGACGCTGGTCTTCAACCCGCTGGGCTACGACACCTCGTCGTTCCGCAAGATGGCCCGCACCTTCAACGACCAGAAGAACGGCTACTTTGTGCAGATCAAGGCCACCGACGTCACCACATCGCCGGTGACGCTGGCCGACGCCGCCAAGAGCGCCGACTGCTTCGCATGGTGGAACGCACCCCAGTCGGCCAACGACTTCGCCGCGCTGCTCGACCTGCAGCCCTTCTTCTCGGCGGATGCCAGCTTCAAGCAGGATGACTTCCCGCCCGCCGTGCTGAGCCAGCTCACATCCAACGGCGGCATCTACGGCCTGCCCTACACCTTCAACACCCGCGTGCTGGGCTACAACAAGACCATATTCGACAGCGCAGGCATCGAGACGCCGACCTACACCTGGAAGCCCGACGACTTCCTGGCCGCCGCCAAGGCGCTGACCACCGGCAGCGGCGACAAGAAGCAGTACGGCTACATCCCGCTGGGCGGCGCGATCAGCGACCTCAGCTTCTTCATCACACAGTTTGGCGGCCAGCTCTCCACCGGCAGCGGCAAGGATGTGCAGCCCAACTTCAGCGACCCGACCGTGGTCAAGGCCATCCAGTGGTACATCGATCTGGCCAAAGTCCACGGCGTGACGCCCAAGTTCACCCTGCCCTACAGTCCCAGCGACAACTCCAGCGACAACTCGTACGACATGATCCAGAAGGGCCTGGGGGCCATGTGGCTGGACAGCGGCTACGGCTCGTTCCCGGTAGGTGTCGATGGGGTGAACTCGGGGCTCAGCTGGCAGCCGGGGCTGGCACCGCTGCCGCTCGGCGGCGCAGGCATGCAGAGCGGCGACCTCTGGGTGCGCGGCTTCTATGTCTCGGCCAAGACTGAGCAGCAGCAGGGCTGCTGGGAGTGGCTGAAGTTTGTCACTTCCAATGTGAACAACCTCAATGGCGACCTGCCCGCCCGGATCTCGGTGGCCAGCTCGGCGGAGTTCACCAGCAGCGCCAACGAGACCCAGCTGCAGATGATCAAGATCTACCAGGAGGCGCTCAAGCAGCCCAGCAAGAACAACCCTGGCCTGAACGCCCTGTACAGCTCGTCGCAGTTTGGATTTGACACCTACTGGTTCTACAAGGCCATCGACGACGCGATCGAGAAGGATGCAAACTTGGCCGAGGAGCTGAAAAAGGCCGACGAGCTGACCAAGGCCAACATGAAGTGCGTGGCCGAGACCCAGAAGCCGGCCACCTGCGCCAAGCAGACCGACCCCGAGTACGACGGCTACAACACCGAAGACCCCGACCCGAACCGCCCGATCGGCATCGAGCGAGGGTGGGGCGGCTAGCGGCAGGCACAAGCGGAGTGCGGCAGGCATGCTTCTAGCATGCCTACCGCACCAGAGACATCCTTCGCACGGGCCACAGTCGTAGCGCGATGGCACCGGCGTTGCCAGACTGAACATGGGTTTGCTACACTATGTCTATTGACAACTTCATCTCTACCGACCCGATGCCCGTGCGATGGCCCCACCATGGCTGCAAGCGCGGCAGCCCTGCCAAGGAAATAATCTCTATGCGACGTGTGCGATACATCGGCACCGCTCTCCTATCGAGCATGCTGGCCTTCCAGCTGGCCGCGTGCGGCGCGGCATCCAGCGCCCAGACCGAGGAAGCCACCCCTACCCCGCTGCCGCCCGCCGCCGAGATCGAGCGGCCCACCTTTGTGGTCAAGCGCGGCACGATCGAGAACCCGCTGGATGTAAACGGGCGCGTCTCGCCCGTCGACCTCAAGGCCCTGGCCTTCAAGCGCGCGGGCACCGTGGCCAGCGTCCACGCCGACAAGGGCCAGCAGGTCAAGGCTGGCGATGTGCTGGCCGAGCTGAAGCAGGATGACGAGGTCGACGCCCTGCGCGAGGCCGAGGACGGTGTGACCCAGGCCCAGCGCGACCTCGACAGCGCCAAGGTGCAGCGCGATAAGCAGATCGCCCAGGCCAAGCTCGACCTTCAGGACGCCCAGGATGCGCTCAAGCGCGTGCTGCCCGGCGGTGCTGACGACCCCATCCGCGCCGCACAGAAGGAGCTGGAGGAAGCCCAGAAGGCCGCCGACACCCAGAACACCACCGGCTCCGAGGGCAAGACCGAGGCCGAGTACAACCTGGTGAAGGCTAGCGAGGCGCTCTCGGACACGCAGAAGCAGGTGAGTGCCGCCTACTGGGATGTGGTCTGGGTCGACAAGTATGGCACCGACCCCGACAACCCCTTCACCGAGACCACCGATGAAAACGGCAAGATCATCCGCAAGCCCAACAAGCTGACCGACGAGCAGAAGCAGGCGATCAAGGACAAGTATACCGAGGCCCAGCGCACCCTGCGCGACTCCGAGCGCGCCGTGGCCCAGGCCGAGCGTGCGCTTGAGAAGGCCCGCAAAGAAGAGATCGACGGCAACGGCGACGCCACCGAGAAGGTGGCCGAGGCCCAGAACAAGCTCAACGACATGATCAGCGGCAGCGGCAACAAAGAGCTCAGCTCGGCCCAGAAGGCCGTGAAGAGCGCCCAGCTGGCCCTTGAGGAGGCCGAGGCCGCCACGCTCAACACCGCCACCAAGGCGGTGGAAGATGCCAAGCGCGCCCTCGACAAGGCCAGGAAAAAAGTCACCGACGGCCAGATCACCGCGCCGCAGGATGGCGAGCTGATCTCGATCTCGATCGGCGAGGGCGACACCGTAGAGGCCGATAGCTTCGTGATCGAGATCGCCGACACCTCGCGGCTGGAGGTGGGGGCCGAGCTTGGGGCCGAGCAGATGCGCCAGCTCCAAGAGGGCCAGCCCGCCGAGATCACGCTGCTCTCGCGCCCCGACGTGGTGATGCCTGCCAGCATCCGCCAGATGCCCGAGCCGTATGGCTCTGGCTCCAGCGGCAATGTCGAGTCGAAAGATCGGCGCACGCTGTTCGAGATCGCCGATTTCAAAGGGCTGGAGCTGAAGAGCGGGCAGAACGTGAAGATCCGGATCGTGCTGGAGAGCAAGGAGAATGCGCTCTGGCTGCCGCCCGACGCGGTGCGCTCGTTCGAGGGGCGGCGCTTCGTGGTGGTGCGCACCGATCAGGGCGACCGCCGCCAGACCGTGAAGGTCGGCATCGAGACCCAGGACCAGGTCGAGATCACCGAGGGCGTGGAAGAGGGCGATGTTATCGTCGGGCAGTAATCCACTATGCTAAAAATACCCCAAGCGATTCTGGCCGTGCTGATCACGGCGCTCAAGCGGCTGCGGGCCAACTGGGGCCTCACGCTCTGCGCCCTGATCGCCCTGACGGCTGCGGTGGCACTGGCGATGAGCATCCCCATGTACGCCGAGGCATCCAACCTGCGCCTGCTGAAGGACGAGATCCAGAAGCAGGAGGAGCGCAACAACCGATCGGCCTTCGCGCTGCTGTTCCAGTACATCGGCTCGTGGAATGGCGCGCTGGAGTGGGATAAAGTCAAGCCCGCCGACGACTACATCAGCGGGCGCGGGCTTGACTCGCTGCGGCTGCCGCTGCACGGCCTGGGGCGTTATGTCACTACCGACATCCTCAAGCTGTACCTGCCACAGTCGTCGGCCACCGAGAACCAGTACCTCAAAGACATCAAGCTGGGCTTTCTCAGCGGGATGGATGGCCAGATCCAGATCGTAGATGGCGAGCGCCCCAAGGCGGCCAGCGGCATCAGCGATGCGGTGGAAGTGATGGTCAGCCGCGACATGGCCGACGAGGTCGGCATCAACGTGGGCGACAGCTTCAGCGTGGTGGGCAGCGCGGGCAGCAAGGTGGTGCCCATCCCCATCCGCGTCAGCGCGATCTGGCAGGCCGTGAACCCCGAAGACCCCGCGTGGTTCTACCCCACCAGCTCGTTCAAGGATGTCATCCTGCTCAACGAGCAGAGCTACACCGGCCCGGTGGCGGCTGCGCTGCAGAAAGAGGTCGGGCTGGTGATCTGGTTCGCCCGTATGGACGGCAGCGGGCTGAACGCCGACAACGCCGGGCTGCTGCTCAGCCGCGTCGAGCGGGTGCGCGCCCGCGCCTCGGGCGCAGTGCCTGGCCTCAAGCTGGTGCAGAGCCCCGCCGAGGCGCTGGGCCGCTACCAGACGGGCGTGAGCACGCTTACCAACCAACTGCTGGTGTTCAGCGTGCCCATTCTGGCGCTGGTGCTCTACTTCGCGGCGCTGGTGGCCTCGCTGCTGCTGGGTCGCCAGCGCGCCGAGATCGCCCTGCTGAAGACCAGGGGCGTGCGCGACGCGCAGATCCTGGGCATCTCGGTGGTGGAGTGGCTGCTGATCGGCGGCAGCGCGCTGGCGCTGGGCGCGCCGCTGGCGCTCACCTTCGCGCAGTTCATGGGCCGCACCGTCTCGTTCCTGAATATATCCAACGATGTCGCGCCGCTCACCATCAGCGTCAACGAGAACGCCTGGGGCTACGGCCTAGTGGCGGTGGGCCTAGCCATGCTGGCCGCGCTCGTGCCCGCCGCGTTCGCCACGCGCCGCACCCTGGTGGATGAGCAGCAGCAGGCCGCGCGCTCGGTGCGCCCGCCCTTCTGGCAGCGCTCCTTCCTGGATGTGCTGCTGCTGCTGCCGCCGATCTACGGCATCTACCAGCTCCAGCGCACCGGCGGGCTTCAGCTGGGCGGCGTTGCTGGGTCCGACCCGTTTTCCAACCCGCTGCTGGTGCTGGTGCCGGTGCTGCTATGCTTCGCGCTGGGCCTGCTGGCGGTGCGCATCATCCCGTGGGTGTTCGAGCTGCTGGCCCGCGCCGCGCGCGGCCCGCGCTGGGTCGGCCCGCTGGTGGCCTTCCAGGCCTTGGCGCGACAGCCCGGCAACTATCGCGGCCCGCTGCTGCTGCTGGTGCTGACGCTCAGCCTGGCCACCTTCTCGGCATCCATGGCCGCCACGCTCGACGGCGCGATGCGCGCCGCGATCAACTACAAGGTCGGCGCGCAGACCCAGCTGCTGGAGACGGGCGAATCTACCGAGCAGAGCAGCGGCGGTGGCCAGAACGGCGGCGGTGGCGGCGGTGGCGGCGGTGGCGGCGGCGGAACACCAGACAAGAAGGACATCCAGAAAGAGCCGCGCTTCCTGTTTGTGCCCGTGACCGAGCATCTCACCGTGTCAGGCATCAAGGCCGCCAGCCGTGTGGGCATCTACGACGAGACCACCGTGAACCTGGGCGGGGCCAGCAAGCAGGTGCAGCTGCTGGGCATCGACCGGATCAACTTCCCGCAGGTCATCACCGGCTTCCCCAAGCAGTGGGGCGGCGGCCAGTCGCTAGGAGCGCTGATGAACCTGCTGGCCCGCAATGCCGACGGCGTGATCGTGAGCAAGGATGTGCTGGCCGCAGGCCTCAACATCGGCGACACCATCCCCGCATCGGTGAAGATCGCGGGCGACCAGCGCGAGGTCAAGTTCCGCATCATCGCCGCCACCGACCTGTGGCCGGGCTTCTACCCGCAGGATGCGCCGATCATGGTGGCCAATCTCGACTATATCTTCGACTCGATGGGCGGCCAGTACCCCTACGACGTGTGGATCGCCCGCGAGCCAGGCGCAAAGGTGACGGACATTATGAACGGCGTGCGCGGCCTGGGCATCACCGTGGTGGATGCGGTGGATGCGCAGGAGCAGATCGCCGCCGAGCAGGCCAAGCCGCAGCGACAGGGCCTGTTCGGGCTGCTCTCAGTGGGCTTCATCACCTCGGGCGGGCTCACGCTGATCGGCTTCCTGCTGGCCTCGCTGATCACCGCCCGCCGCCGCTCGATTGAGCTGGGCGTGCTGCGCGCCCTGGGCCTCAGCGGGCTGCAGGTGGGGCTGGCCCTAGTGCTTGAGCAGGTCACGCTGGTGATCGCCGGGCTGGCCGCTGGCACCGGCATCGGCCTCGCAGTCTCGGCATACGTAGTGCCGCTGTTCCAGGTGGGCATCCCGCCACACCCCGGCACGCCGAGCTTCCAGCCGCAGATCGCCTGGGATCAGGTCACCATCATCTACCTTGTGTTCGGGGCCGCGCTCACGCTCACCCTGCTGGCGCTGGCATGGTCGCTCGGGCGGCTGCGGCTGTTCCAGGCGGTCAAGCTGGGCGATATGAACTAATATGACAGAACCACACTTCATCGTCGCTTCCAACCTCGTCAAGATCTTCCAGGTGGCCGACCTGGAGGTGGTCGCGCTCCAGGGCCTCGACCTAGAGGCCGAGAAGGGCGAGATCCTCACGCTGGTCGGCCCATCGGGCAGCGGAAAATCGACCCTGCTGAACGCGCTGGGCGGCCTCGATCGGCCCTCGGCGGGCAAGCTGGAGGTTGGCGGCAAAAACCTGCTGAAGCTCAGCGCCTCGGAGCTGGCCAGCTACCGCCGCGAGACCATCGGCTTTGTGTGGCAGCAGACCGCCCGCAACCTGCTGCCCTACCTCACCGCCCGCGAGAACATCGAGCTGCTGATGACACTGGCGGGCCAGAGCGGCAAGGCCAAGCGCCAGTGGGCCGACGAACTGCTGGAGGCGGTGGGCATGAGCAGCTACGCCCGCTCGCGCCCCACCCAGCTCTCCGGCGGCCAGCAGCAGCGCATCGCGATCGCATGCGCTCTGGCCAACCGCCCGCAGATCCTGCTGGGCGACGAGCCGACCGGCGAGGTCGACTGGCCGACCGCGCAGATGATTCTCAAGCTGCTGCGCGACCTGCGCGACCGCTTCGGCCTGACGATCGTGATGGTGACCCACGACCCGCGCGTGGCGGCCTGGGCCGACCGCACCATCGCCATCCGCGACGGGCGCACCAGCACCGAGACCGTGCGCATCAGCGACGAGGCCGATCTGGCCAGCGCGCCCGCCACCCACGAGACCCAGCACCTGTCCGCAGCACCCATCACCCACGAGGAGATGGTGGTGCTCGACGGCGCGGGGCGGCTGCAGATCCCCGGCGAGCAGCGCGCCCTGGCCGGGATCGGGCGGCGCGCCAAGGTCGAACTGACCGAGCAGGGCATCCTCATCCGCGCGGTAGAGGATGACCGCGGCGCATCCATGCCCGCCCAGACCGACGCCGATGGCCCGAGCGCCAGCCTGCTCTACAGCAGCGAGCCGCTCCACACCGAGAAGCCCAAAAGAAATCCGCGGCGGATCTTCCCGTGGAGCAAAAAGCCCACACCCGAGCAGTAGAAACTATGACAGCGAACGAATCGATCATCCAGATCAAGCAGGTCGAGCGCACCTTCCACGTCAATGGGCGCGATGTGCACGCCCTCCAGGGCATCAATATGGATATCCCGCGCGGCTCGTTCATCGTGCTGATGGGGCCATCGGGCAGCGGGAAGACCACGCTGCTCAACCTACTGGGCGGGCTCGACCAGCCGAGCGAGGGCAGCGTGCTGGTGGATGGCATGCGCCTCGACGAGGTAGGCGGCGAGTCGCTGGCCGCGCTGCGCCGCCGCATCGGCTTCATCTTCCAGAGCTTCGCGCTCATCCCCACCTCCTCGGTGTACGAGAACGTCGAGCTGGGCCTGCGCATCTCGGGCAGCGTGCCG
This sequence comes from Chloroflexia bacterium SDU3-3, assembly GCA_009268125.1. Lineage (NCBI taxonomy): Bacteria > Bacillati > Chloroflexota > Chloroflexia > Chloroflexia bacterium SDU3-3. The sequence continues at coordinate 81,458 of WBOU01000016.1, forward strand.
CGCGGCGAGTGGGGCACCCGCATCCGCCGCTGCGTGGCCGCCGTGGGCCTGCTGCCCTGGATCGACCACCGCCCCTACGAGCTGTCTGGCGGCCAGCAGCAGCGCGTGGCCATCGCCCGCGCCCTAGCCATCCGCCCGCAGATCATCCTGGCCGACGAGCCGACCGGCGACCTGGACAGCAAGACCGGCGCGACCGTGCTGGGCCTGCTGCGCGAGCTGGTGGACAACGAGCAGGTCACCATCGTGATGGCCACGCACGACCCCGCCGCCACCGCCTACGCCACCGATGTGTACCAGCTGCGCGACGGCGCGGTGGCCGCGCACGAGGTGCGGGCGTAGCCAACAACAGCCCCACGCATGGCAAAAGCGCTGCTGGAAGATTTCTCTTCCAGCAGCGCTTTTTTAGCCAGCCCTGAGCGCCTAGCGGAAAACCATAGGTAGGAAGACCGAAGAGCGCGTCGCGGAAACTCCAGGGACAAAGCTCACTGGGCCATACTCGAACACTCTGCCATCCGTATCCACCTCCTGCAGCCAGTAGTAGTAGCGCACCCCGCTGTCGGCAGCCGCGTCGTGCCAGGTGTAGCTGCCGCCCTGCAGCCCCAGCCCTGGGATCAGCACCGCTGTGACCTGAGCCGCATGGGCACGGGTTGAATCTGTGCTCCGCAGCAGGTGAAAGCCCACCACATCCCGCTCATAGACCGTCGTCCAGGAGATCTGCACGCCCGCCGCAGTCAGGCTCGCCCCAAACGAGATGAGGTTCACAACGGTAGGGGCAACGCTCACCGGGGCTGCCGACTGATCATTCTCTGCGCCGTTATTATTCCCAGGTGTAGAGTTCGGGTCAAATTGGTCGGCGGCACGAACGCGCGCCACATTGACGATCACCCCGGAGCCGGTGATGCTCGCCGTGATCCGCAGCTCGGCCTGCGCGCCGTTGCCAACCGTCCCCACATCCCACACGCCGGTGGCGCTGTCATAGCTGCCCTGCGATGCGGTGGCCGACACAAAATCAAGCCCAGCTGGCAGCATGTCCAAGACCGAGACATTGGTAGCCGTGCTCGGCCCATGGTTGGCCAGCGTGATCACGTAGAGCACCTGGTTGCCTGCGGCTGGGGTTGGGGCATTCACGGTCTTCACCAGCTGCAGATCGGCAGCCTGAACACCCACGGTCGCACTGCTTGTGTTATTGCTCGGATCGGGATCAGGCGTATTGGCCCCCGATATGCTGGCCGTATTGGTGATCGTGCCGATCTGAGCGACAGTGGCCGTCACCTGGAGTGTCGCGCCTGCCCCATTGCCCAACGATCCGACCGTCCACAGACCCGAGCCGCTGGCGTAGGCGCCCTGGCTCGCAGTTGCCGATACAAAGGACAGGCCGCTCGGCAGGGATTCGAGCACCTCCACGCCAGATGCCGTGCTTGGGCCATTATTGCTGACCTGAATGGTGAAGACCACCTGGTCGCCCACATTCGGAGCCGCAACATCCACGGTCTTCGACAGCACCACATCGGCCTGCTGCCCAGTGATCGTCGCACTGCTACTGTTGTTCGCCGAGTTAGGATCGGGCTGATCTGTAGCGCTGACAGCGGCGCTATTGGTGATGCTGCCGGCCTGTGCAACGGTTGCAACCAGCGTCAGCGTCGCGCTCGCCGCATTGGCGATCGACCCCACCGACCAGATACCACTTCCAGCAGCGTACGAACCCTGGCTGGCGCTCGCTGACACAAACGTCAGTCCAGCAGGCAGCCCATCGGTAACAGCCACATTGGTGGCAGTGCTCGGGCCGCTATTGGTCACCTGGATGGTGAAAACGACATTGCTACCCACATTCGGCGTCGCCACATCAACCGTCTTCACCACCACAATATCGGCCTGCTGCCCGCCCACTGCCGCGCTCGCCGTGTTATTGGCGCCGTTCGGGTCAGGCGGTATGGATGTCTGGATCGCAGCATTATTGGTGATCGTACCCAGCTGCGTGACCGTAGCTACCACAAACAGCGTCGCACTGGAGCCGCTTGGCAATGCGCCAATCGACCATAGACCAGTCCCACTGTCATAGCTCCCCTGGCTCGCCGCCGCCGAGACAAAGCTCAGGCCTGCGGGCAGCAGATCCGACACCACAACACCCGACGCGGCACTTGGGCCATAGTTCACCACTTGGATGGTAAAGGTGACGTTGTCGCCCGTATTGGGCACCGCAATATCAACCGCCTTGGTGATCCCCAGATCGGCCACCTGCCCAGTGACCGACGCGCTGCTCGCGTTGTTCGAGGCATCGGGATCGGGCTGATCAGAATAGCTCACTGTGGTGTTATTCGTTATCGTGCCGGCCTGCGTCACCGTCACAACCAGCTGAAGCGTCGCATTGCCGCCGCTGAGCACGTTCCCCACCGACCATAGCCCCGTCCCGCTAGAATAGCTCCCCTGGCTCGCCATAGCAGAAACAAAGCTCAACCCTGCGGGCAGGGCATCCAGCACCTCCACGCCTGTTGCCGTGCTCGGGCCAAGATTGGTCAGCACCAGCACAAAGGTGACATTGCTGCCCACGCTGGGCTGCGCGGTGTTGACGCTCTTGCTCAGCGCCAGATCGGCCTGCTGGCCAGTGATGCCGATGCTCGCCGTGTTGTTGGCAAGCACTGGGTCGGGCTGGTCGGCCGTGGCCACCGAGGCAGTCACGGTGATCAGGCCAGCCTGCTCAACCGTAGCCACCAGCGTCAGCGTGACGCTGGCCCCGACCGCAAGGCTCCCCACCGTCCAGATGCCGCTGCTGCTGTCGTAGCTGCCAGCAGCAGTGCTCCCCGATACCAGGGTCAGGCCTGCGGGGAGAAGGGCCAGCAGGCTCACCCCCGAAGCATCGCTCGGCCCATTGTTCGTGAGTGTGATGGTATAGGTTGCCTGCCCGCCCACATTGGGGGTTGCGGTATCGACCGCTATCTGCACTGCCAGATCGGCCTGCTGCACAACCACCGTCGCGCTAGCGCTATTGTCGCCAAGCGTGGGGTCGATCTGAGCCAGCTTCGAGACGCCCGCTGTATTCGTTATCGACCCAGCGAGGTCGGCGCGCGCGGTGACGATAAGGCTGGCGCTCGCGCCATTGGCAAGGCTACCCACAACCCACAGGCCACTCCCGGCGGTGTAGCTGCCCGATGCGGTGCTGGCCGAGACAAAAGTCATACCCGCCGGAAGTAGATCGCTCACCTCTATGCCGGATGCGGCATTTGGCCCATTGTTTGTAACCTGGATGGTGAAATCGAGCATGTCGCCGACATTCGGCGTTAGGTCGCTTGCAACCTTGGTCACCGCGAGATCGGCCAGTGACTGAGGCGTCGAGACGCTGCTGGTATTATTCGCGCTATTGGGATCGGGCTGATCAACTGCGCTCACGCTTGCGGTGTTAAGAATCGCCGTCGTCGCATTTACCGTCACCGTAAGCTCCAGCGTAGCCGTCGCCCCATTTGCCAGCGAGCCAACATCCCAAACCCCAGTGCCGGTGCTATAAGTACCCTGGCTAGCGTTGGTGCCCGCCCAGGTGACACTCCCTGGAAGCGTGTCCAGGATCTGCACCCCAGTGGCATTGCTCGGCCCATTATTCCTCACCAGGATGGTGTATTTGATCGTGTTACCCGCAACTGGGTTTACTGTATCCACGGTCTTGCTCACCGCCAGATCGACCTGCTGGCCGATGAGGCTAGCGCTCGCCGTGTTGTTTGCGCCGTTGGGGTCGGGCTGATCGGCGCTAGTGATGGCGACCTGGTTGACGATCAGGCCGGGCTGGTCAACCGTGGCAACAATGGTCAGTGTGCTGCTCGCCCCATTCGCCAGATCCCCCACGCTCCATATGCCGGTCCCGGCGGTGTAGGTGCCCTGGCCTGCCGTTGCACTCACCAAGCGTAGCCCGGCAGGCAGCAGATCGCGAAGCTGCACATGGGTGGCCTGGCTTGGGCCATTATTCACCACCTGGATGGTGTAGATCACGTTGCTGCCCACATTCGGCGTAGCGTTGTCCACGGTCTTGCTCACCGCCAGATCAGCCTGCTGCCCAGTGACGCTGGCGCTGGCGGTGTTGTTGGCCGCATTGGGGTCGGGCTGATCGCTAGCCAAGATGCTGGCGCTATTGGTCAGCGCCCCAGGCTGAGCGACGCTGGCCACAATGGTGAGCACCACGCTACTGCCGCTCGCAAGGCTACCGACGGTCCATGCCCCAGTTGTGCTGTTGTAGGTACCCTGGCCCGCCACGCTCGAAACGTAGGTTAGGCCAACTGGCAGGCTATCCTGCACCACCACACCGCTGGCAGCACTTGGCCCATTGTTGGTGAGCTGGATGCTGAAATGAACGAGCGACCCGACATCCTGCTCGCTCACATCGGCAAGTTTGACTAGGGCAAGATCGGCCTGCTGCCCAGTGATGCTGACACTCGCGGTATTATTCGTGGCGTTGGCATCAGGCTGATCGGCAGAGATAACCGAGATGCTGTTGACCATCGTGCCGACCTGCGTCACCGTCGCCACGATCTGAAGCGAGGCGGTCGCGCCATTCGCCAAACTCGGGATCGACCACACCCCCGTGGCACTGTTGTAGCCAGCGCCTGCCGAAACAAAGGTCAGGCCCGCTGGAAGCACATCCTGAATGGTGATATTTGTCGCAGCGCTCGGGCCATAGTTTGTGGCCTGAAGGGTAAACGTGACATTCGAGCCAACATTTGGCGCGGCCGTATCCACCGTCTTGGCAAGGCCAAGATCGGCCTGCTGCCCAGTGACCGTCGCCGAATCGGTATTATCAGTCGAATCGGGGTCGGGCTGATTGGCGGCGGTGATCGTGGCGCTATTGATGATGGTGACTGGCTGCACCACCGTGGCCACCACCGTGAGCGTGGCGCTCGCACCATTCGCTAGGCTGCCCACGCTCCACAGGCCAGTGCCAGCGGTATAGCTGCCCTGGCTCGGTGCCGCAGACACGAAGGTAAGCCCCGCAGGCAGCAGATCAGTCACCGCCACGCCGGTGGCGGTGCTAGGCCCGTTGTTGCTCACCTGCACCGTGAAGGTCACATTGCTTCCGACGTTAGGAGACGCGCTGCTCACCACTTTTGTGACGGCGAGATTGGCCTGCTGGCCATTCAGGCCAGCGCTGGCGGTGTTATTGGCGCTCACTGGGTCGGGCTGGTCGGCGGCGCTGACCGACGCCGTATTGACCAGCACGCCCGCCTGGGTGACGGTGGCCACGATGGCAAGCGAGGCGCTCGCGCCATTTGCCAGGCCCCCCACAGTCCACACGCCCGTTCCAGCGGCATAGCTGCCCTGGCTCGGCGTCGCGGAGACAAAGGTAAGCCCCGCAGGCAGCAGATCGGTCACGGCCACACCCGTGGCATTGCTGGGGCCGTTGTTGCTTACCTGCACCGTGAAGGTCACGCTATCCCCTGCGTTCGGGGTGGCATCGCTCACCGACTTGGCCAGCGCCAGGTCGGCCTGCTGCCCCGCCACTGTCGCGCTGGTGGTATTGTTGCTACTCACCGGGTCGGGCTGATCGGCGGCACTGATCGATGCGTTATTGGTGATGCTGCCAGGCTGTGTGACCGTGGCCACCATGGTCAGCGCGGCGCTCGCGCCATTCGCCAACGTGCCGAGCGACCACAGGCCGGTGCCGCTGGCATAGCTGCCCTGGCTCGGCGTCGCGGAAACCAAACTCAGGCCGCTTGGCAGCAGATCGCTCACCACCACGCCAGTGGCGCTGCTGGGGCCATTATTCACCACCTGCACCGTAAAGGTCACATTGCTGCCCACGTTGGGGGTGGGGCGGTTCGCCGATTTGGTGATAACAAGATCGGCCTGCTGCCCCGTGACCACCACCGAGGCGGTATTGTTCCCAGCGTTCGAGTCGGGCTGGGCCACCGCCGCGATGCTGGCCACATTGGTGATCGCACCGGCCTGCGTAACAGTGGCCACCACAGCCAGCGTGGCGCTCGCGCCGTTCGCCAAGCTGCCAATGCTCCACAGCCCGGTTGTGTTGTTATACACCCCCTGGCTCGGCGTCGATGAGACAAACGCCAACCCGCCCGGAAGCAAGTCGCCGAGCGTTATCCCGCTGGCGGCGCTCGGGCCATTATTCACCACCTGCACCGTAAACGTGACGTTCGTGCCCACGTTGGGCGTGGCGTTGCTCACCGTCTTGGCCACTGCCAAATCGACGCGCTGGCCAACCAGTGTCGCGCTGCTGGTGTTGTTGCTGCTATCGGGGTCGGGCTGGTCGGCGGCGCTCACGCTGGCGCTGTTGGTGATGCTGCCAGGCTGCGTCACCGTAGCCACGATCTGCAGCGTCGCCACGCCACTCTTGCTGAGCGCGCCGATCTGCCACACGCCGCTGGCCTGGGTGTAGGTGGTGCCTGCGCTTGCGGTATGCGAGCTATAGCTGAGGCCAGCGGGCAGCAGGTCGGTCACGGCCACGCCGGTGGCATTGCTGGGGCCATTATTCACCACCTGGATGGTGAAGGTCACGCTGCTGCCCACGTTGGGCGTGGCGTTGCTCACGGTCTTGGCCACTGCCAGATCAGCCTGCTGGCCGGTCACGGTGGCGCTGGCCTGATCATTCGCCGTGTTGGTATCGATCTGGTCAAGGGCCAGAACGCTGGCGGTGTTGATCAGCGCCCCAGCCTTGGTGACCGTCGCAACAAGCGTGAGCGTGGCGGTCGCCCCAGCGCCAAGGTTGCCCACATTCCAGACGCCAGTGCCGCTGGTGTAGGTTCCCGCGCCGCTGGCCGACACAAAGAGCAGGCCGCTAGGCAGCACATCGCTGATCTGCACGCCTGTGGCAGCATTTGGCCCATTGTTTGCCACCTGCACCATGAAGGTGACATTCGCACCCACGTTGGGGGTTGCGGTGTTCGCCACCTTTGTCACCGCCAGATCGGCGAGCGCCGATGGGGTAGTCACGCTGTCGGTGTTGTTGGCGGGGTTTGGGTCGGACTGGTTGACCGCGCTGACGCTCGCGGTGTTGGTGACAGGCGTCACCACATCGACCTGCATCACGATCTGGAGGGTGGCGCTGGCACCATTGGCCAGTGTCCCGACGGTCCATGCGCCAGTAGCGCTGTTGTAGGATGTGCCCCCGCTTGGCGTAGCCGATATAAAGCTGTAGCCCATCGGCGGCGGGTCGCTGATCACCACTCCAGTCGCTGTGCTGGGGCCGTTATTTTTGACCTGGACCGTATAGGTGATCTGATCATTCAGATTCGGATTCGCATTGCTCACCGTCTTGGTCACCACCAGATCGGCCTGCTGACCGGTCACGGTGACGCTGGATGTGTTGTTTGCGCTATTGGGGTCGGGCAGGCTCGATGCGCTGATCGTCGCCGTGTTGACAAGCGTGCCAGCCTGCGCGACCGTAGCGACCACGGTCAACGTGGCCTGCTCGCCATTGGTTAGTGCCCCGACGCTCCAGATGCCGGTCCCAGCGGTGTAGGTGCCCTTGCTCGGCGTCGATGAGACATAGGTCAGGCCAGCTGGCAGCAGATCGGTGACCGCCACGCCGCTGGTATTTCCGGTGCCATTATTGGTCACCTGGATAGTGAAGGTCACGTTCGAGCCGACATTCACCACACTGGCGCTCGCACTCTTGGCGACCGAGAGGTCGGCGCTGCCCACCGCGACCGTAGCCGAAGATGGTCCGATCGAGACCGAGCCGATGGTGGATGAGGCCGAGTTGGTGTAGGAGCCTGCGGTGTTCGGCACATTGGCCGTGTAGACCAGGGTGAGCGTGCCATTCGCCGCAATATCGTAGCTACCATTGCAGCTACCGCCGACGCAGCTGGTGGTCGGCACACCGACGAAGTTAATCGTGCCGGTAGCCCCAGCGCTGGGCGTGCTGCTCGAATTCGCCACCGTTACCTGGCTGCCCGCGCTCAGCGCGCCAAAGCTCACGCCTGCGGGCAGCACATCGGTGATGCGGTCGATCTTGCTGGCATAGGCCGATGGGTTCGCGATCACCACCGTGTAGGTCGCCGTGCCGCCAGTGGGCAGGCTGGTGGGGGAGACGGTCTTGGTGATGGTGAAGGGGTTAGCCGGCGGGGTGTAGGATGGGCACACCGCGTTGGCCGACGAGCAAAAGCCGAAGTTGCCGGTATACTTGAGCTGACCGCCGCTGGTCAGATCGGAATACGGGTTGGCGATGGTGCTCGCGCCCTGGCAGAGCATCTTGAAATAGTAGACCACCGTGGCCGTGTTGCTGGACGCACCACTCACGCCAGTAAAGTAGAGCCGATCATCGGCAGCGGTGGTCAACCCGGCGGTGAAGCCGGTCACCGCCGTGATATCGGTGCTCATAAGCCGGAAGCAGCCGCTGTCAAAGTTGACATTTCCGGCGGGCTGGATCATGGCCAGCTGGGCCCCGCCCGGATTGCCAAAGTCGTAGTTTACCGTCATGGGGATGATCTGGCCGATCACCGCCCCCGGCCCGATCACCGAGTTGAGCACCTGCCCGCCAGCATTTGCCGACACCTCGGAGCGCGTGGTGAGCGTGAGCGTGCTGCTGGTAAGCGCTGCGGTCACACCATCGTTCACGGTCACCGTGAAGGCGCTGGTGAGCGCAGGCGGGTTCGAGCCAGCCTGGCAGGGGTAGTTCACGTAGAAGTAGAGCGGGAACGACGCGCCATCGGCCAGCGTGCCGATATAGCGCGAGCTGCTCTCGCCTGAATCCAACACGACCCCAGCCGCACCAGCGAACGCGCTGAGGTTCGCGGTCAGGTTGGTGATCGCCCCGGTGCCGCCCGCCGGATTGGTGACAAGAACTTCGATGTACATGGCCTTGGGGCCAGCTGCGCACGAGTTGTTGCTATCCTGGGTGAGATAGGGGGTTACAAGCGTGAAGGTGAGATCGCCGCTGCTGAGCGCGAAGACGCTCTGCGGGATGAAGAGCGACCAGAGGAACGCAACCATAACCCAGCGCAGCCACCCTGAAAAGCGCCGCTGAGCCCGATTCCCAAAAGCTGCCGACGAGCCATGAGTGATGCGATGCCGCAACTGTCGCATGGTGATCAACCCCTATCTTGCGTAATACCACAGGTAATGTAATAGCTAGATAAAGATACCGGGGGCAGCGGCATGCATCCATTACTAAGCAGCAGCGGGATGGTAACAAAATTATCTGAATCTCGGCAGGCGCTGATCAATACTACGGAGGCTCATAGAGCGCCCTCGGCTCCTGCGTGCGCCGCATATAGGCGGGCGCGCACGCGCTCGACCACGATCTCATCTTGCAGATCCCAGCCCCACTCGGGGCGGAGCTGCGGGCGCTTGTGCGGCGTCAGCACCAGCAGATGCGGGCTGGCCTGGGCCAGCCAGTAGCACAGCAGCGGCAGCCACGACGGCGCGACCAGATGCATGGCGAAGCTACACACGATCAGCGTGTAGCGGCGGCCCGCCATGGCCCCCGCCGCCACATCCTCGAATGAGAGCGGCTCGGCGGGCTGGCCGGTGCGCTCCTGGTAGGCGCGGGCGGTGTAGGGGTCGGCCCCATCTACCTGGGCCGCGCCCAGCTCGCGCAGGGCCAGGGTGGCCTCGCCACTGCCGCAGGCCAGATCCAGCACGTGGCCCAGGTCGAGTCGGTGGGCGCGGGCCACAGCGGCGATGGCGCGGCGCAGCGCCGCCTCGTGCGGGTTGCGGTAGGTGTCGCCCTGGGTGCGGTAGAAGCCCTCCACACCATAGCGCTGGTAAGCGTGGCGGACCGACTCATCCTCATAATCTTCTGACATAGCTATCTCCTGATCGATGCAGCTGTTCTGACGATCGGCTCTTGGCCACACAGCCATCCCATGCAAGGCTGCCCCCTTGAATAGTATGCTCGCTGGGTTTGGCTTGGCCAAACTAGCGAGCATACGAAAAGGCAATATTCCTTGCTGCCGCAGGCAAAAGCCCGCTATCACGAGGGCGGCAGATCTTGGTATCATAGCACGGCGAAGCCGAGCACAGGGAGGGCGCGATGCAGCAGTGGACGATCATCCTGAACCCGTGGGCGGGCAAGGGAGCGGCGGGGGCGCAGCGCGGCGCGCTAGAGGCCGCGCTGGGTGCGGCGGGCGTGCCCTACACCATCCTCACCACGCACGCGCAGGGCGGCGCGACCGAGCTGGCGTGGCAGGCCATCGCGGCGGGGGCGACCCACGTGGTGGCGGCGGGCGGCGACGGCACGCTCAACGAGATCGTGAACGGCATCAAGGGGGCCGAGGCCGAGCACGGGCAGCGCGTGCCGCTGGGCATCATCCCGATCGGCACCGGCAACGACTTTATCAAGTCGCTGGATGGCTTTGATGCGGGCGATATCACCGGCGCGATCCGCCGGATCGTGGAGGGGCGCACCAGGCGGGTGGACCTGGGCCGCGTGGAGGTGGCTGGCTACGAGCCGCGCTACTTTTTGAACGGCCTGGGCGTGGGCCTAGATGCGCAGATCGCCTTCGAGGCGCGCCAGATCACCAACCTCAAGGGCACGGCGGTATACCTGCTGGCGATCATCCGCGCGCTGGCCAAGTACCGCGCCGCGCCCATGCAGGTGCAGCACGACGGGCGCAGCATCCGGCGGCGGCTGATGTTCGCCACCGTCGGCAACGGGCGCTGCGAGGGCAGCGGCTTCTACGTCACCCCCGAGGCCCAGATCGACGACGGCCTGCTCGACCTGTGCCTGATCAACACCATGCGGCTGGACGAGATCATCCGCTACATCCCCAGGGTGATGGATGGCACCCACACCAAGATCAAGCACGTGACGATGGGCCGCACCGCCGAGGTGCAGATCGCATGCGGACAGGGCCTGCCGGTGGCGGTGGATGGCGAGGTCATCTCGATCAGCGCGCGCGAGATCCGCGCGGCGGTGCTGCCTGCGGCGCTGGAGATCTTCTTTTAGTTTCCACCACGAAGATTCTTCACCACCAAGACTCCAAGGGGATAAGAATCCCACGAAGACGCGGGACGATAAAACTGATTGATCGTAGCAATCCAAGATTATCAGCAGGGCAAAATGCCACCGCAACGCAAAACGTAGAGCATACGTATTCTGTATGATGTTTCTTCGCATCTTGGTGATGAATCTAGTTTCTTTCCTGTGCGCCTTTGCACTTTAGTGGCATTTGATCCACTCTAACCGCTGATATATTGAATCTTCGGTAGCGATCATACTCTTTAAACAAGAGCTCATAGATCAGAAGGAGAGTTCAAACAAAGCTATCTCACTACACAAAATTGCCATACTATATGGCTATATATAATCTATTCCTAATAATTGCAGCTCCAAACGCACCTTAGCGTACTCTTTCAATACAAGGAACCATATGAAACGGCGATTAGCTATCGTTATCTTGGCGGGTGTAGTCGCAGGCCTTTGCAGTGGGCTATATCAAGCAGGCGTATTTGGCATCAGCTGGGATTTTCCAGGGTGGGGAGCAGGAGATTTCACATGGCCACTGGTGGCAGCGCGAGATATGTTGCATGGAGAAAATCCCTATGCCCGAACATACCCCTATGGCATAGTCAGCTACCCTATGACCACTGTAATAGCTGCGATGCCCTTGGTTTTGTTTCCAGACGCATGGGCGGCGGGCATATTTATCGGCCTATCGACAGCGCTGCTCACCTGGGGGCTCACACGCGATGGGCGATACTGGCCGCTCTGGATGCTAGCCTGCTACCCATTCTGGCAGTGCGTTCAGGTTGCAAACTGGTCTATCCTCATCACCGCAGTAGCGCTTACACCTGTGCTCTATCCGCTGCTTGTAGTAAAACCTCATATTGCAGTACCAATAGCCATTACCCAGATAACGTGGCGACGTGCTCTGGTGGCTGGTGCACTCGTCATCGTATCGCTCATCATCATGCCGTCGTGGCCAGCGCAATGGATACATAATGTGCAGGCATACGCCGGACGGCCTGCTATTCTCTTACCTGGCGGGATACTACTGCTGCTCGCTGGTCTGGCTTGGCGAGACCTCAGAGGGCGATACCTTTTCCTGTATTCGCTTGTGCCACTTCGAGCATTCTATGATTATCTGCTGCTCTTTGTTATACCATCATCGAGGCAGAGCCTCATGCTCCTGGTCATCGCATCATGGATCCAATACTGGTGCTGGTATCTTTTCCCAAAATGGACAAGTGTCGGCCTGATAGTATTTCTTTTTCTCCCCTGCCTTGGAGAAGTTCTCTACCCCTTAGCCCAACGATGGATTAGTCACTACCGAAACCCGCAGCCTACTATATGAAACGAGGATAGAGAGCTGGCCCAACAATTTGAAACCGCCCAGATGTGACATAGCTCACTCCTATGCCACATCTGGGCGGCATGGGCGCTACTCGCGCACCCAGACGGTCATCGCGCCAGCCTCGCGGTTGTCCCAGGTGTAGTAGGGGATGGCGCGCAGGGCGCAGGGCACCAGCGTGGGCGGCGCGGCGCGGTAGAGCGCGCCTTCCCAGCCCGCGTCGGCCAGGGCGCTGGCGGTGGTCTCCACCACCACCACACCGCCCAGCAGCTCGGCGTCGAAGCGGGCGGTCAGCTCGGCATCGGCGGGCAGCCGGATGCGGCGGATGGGCACCCCGTGGTCGGCCTGCTCCAGGCAGTAGACCAGCGGGCCGCGCTGGATGGCCACGCTGGCCACGTCGTCGCTCACATCGGGGTGGGCGTAGACGCGCTGCACCGGCATGGGCAGGTCGAGCGTCACCACATCGCCGTCGCGCCACTCGCGCTGGATGAGGGCGTAGCCGCGCTCCACGCTCGCGGCCAGATCGACCGGCTGGCCGTTCACGCGCAGGCTCGGGGCGGCGCACCACGCCGGGATGCGCAGGCGCAGGCCGAAGCTGGCGGGCGTCGCCAGCCCCACCGTCAGGCTCACCACACCATCCCAGGGGTAGCTGGTCGCCTGTCGCAGCGTCACGTCGCGCCCGGCCACGTGCAGCCGCGCCTCGCCTGCGGCGTAGAGATGCACCGCCACATCATCCTGGCCCTGGGCGTAGACATAGCCGCCCAGCGAGGAGAAGATACGCGAGAGGTTCGGCGGGCAGCACGGGCAGTGGAACCACTGCTGGCGGTGGTGGCCGCCGTCGCTGGCCAGCGGGTTGTCGTAGAAGAAGTGCGTGCCCTCCAGCGAGACGCCGCTGAGCACCGCGTTGTACAGCGCCAGCTCCATCACATCGGCGTAGCGCGCGTCCAGCTCGATCTCCAGCATGCGCTGCGCCCAGAACACCAGGGCGATCGCCGCGCAGGTCTCGGCGTAGGCGCTCTTGTTGGGCAGATCGTAGTCGCTGGTGAAGCCCTCGTTATCCTTGGAAGAGCCGATGCCACCCATCACGTACATGCGCTTGGTGGTGAGGTGCGTCCACAGACGCTGGCATGCCTCCAGCAGGCTGGCATCGCCATCCTCGGCAGCCAGATCGGCCATGGCGCTGTAGAGATACATGGCGCGCACGGCGTGGCCCACCACCTCGTGCTGGTCGCGCACAGGGCAGTGCGACTGGCTGTACTCGTAGTTTTTGAACCAGTAGTCGCTGGGCTTCGAGCCGCGCGCGATCGCCTCCTGGTCGAAGTAGTGGGGCTGCTGGCCGCGCTCATCCACAAAGTAGCGGGCCATGTCCATGTAGCGCTGCTCGCCGGTGGCGCGGGCCAGCTTCACCAGGGCCAGCTCCACCTCGGGGTGGCCGCAGTAGCCGCGCCGCTTGCCCGGCTCGCGCCCGAACACCGAGCCGATGTAGTCGGCGTAGCGGCACACGATCTCCAGCAGGCTGCGCTTGCCGGTGGACTGGAAGTGCGCCACCGCCGCCTCGATCAGGTGGCCCGCGTCGTATAGCTCGTGCCAGTCGCGCATGTTGGTCCAGCGCTTGTCGGTCTCCACATGGCCAAACCAGCTGTTCAGGTAGCCATCGGGCAGCTGGCCCTTGCCGATCGCCACGATCACCTCATCCACCAGCGCGTCCAGCTCGGGGTTGGGGTGGGTGGCCAGGCTGAAGCTGGCGGCCTCGATCCACTTGGCGATGTCCGAGTCCCAGAACAGCAGCGGGAAGTTGGCCTTGATGCCGCCCTCGCGCACATCCTGCGGCCAGTCGCCCACCAGCGCGTCCACGCGCCCGGTGGTGCGGCACTGCTGGTAGATATGCGGGATGGTGCGCTCGCGGTTGACGCGCTGGCGCTCGGCCCAGAACGTGCCGGTGAGCGTGACCTGGGTGTGCGAGACGGAGGAGCGGCGGATGCTGTGGGAGGTTGGGGTCGTTGGGGTCATTGGATCTTTCCTTTAGCCTATGCCATAGCGCGCCAGAGACACCGGCGCGGGGAGATGTCAGATCGTGCCGCTAGCCCTTTGTCCCGGTCATCACGATGCCCTGGACAAAGTAGCGCTGCGCAAGGAAGAATAGCACGATGATCGGCGTGATCATCACGGTGGATGCCGCCATCAGGTACTGCCACTGGGTCGAGTAGAGGCCCTTGAACATCGCCAGCCCCAGCGCGATCGTGTACTTGTCGTGCGAGGAGATGTAGATCAGCGGCCCCATAAAATCATTCCACGAGTTGATGAAGGTAAAGATCGCCACCACCGCCAGCGACGCACCAGCCAGCGGCAGCATCACCTGGGCGTAGATGCGGATCTCGCCCGCGCCATCGATACGCGCCGCCTCCACCAGATCGGATGGGATGGTGCGGAAGAACTGGCGCAGCAGGAAGATGTTAAAAATGCCCCCGCCAAACCACGGCGGCACCGTCAGCGGCAGATAGGTATCGATCCAGCCGAGGTACTTGAACATGATGTACTGCGGGATCATCGTCACCGCGTAGGGCAGCATCAGCGCGCTCAGCAGCAGCACGAAGAAGAAATCGCGCCCTGGGAAGCGCAGCCGCGCGAAGCCGTAGGCCGCCATGGACGAGGTGAGCAGCACGCCCGCCATCGTCACCAGCGTGATCAGCAGCGTGTTCAGGCTGAACTGGCCAAACGGCACCTGCGAGAGCGCATCCGGGTAGTTCTGCCAGCGCACCGGGTTCGGTATCCACTGCGGCGGGTAGAGAAACACCTGCTGCTGGGTCTTCAGCGAGGTGCTCACCAGCCACAGGAAGGGCGCGAGCATCAGCGCCGCGCCGCCCAGCAGCATAGCCCATACCAGCGCGCGCCCGGCCCGCTGCCGCCTGCGCTGGGCCGCCAGGCTCGGCTGGGCCGCCTCGGTCGCGCCGGGGCGTAGGTCTTTCACATGAGCTGACATGTGGTTTCCTCCTGCGCCGCCTAGCGGCCATCATCCTCGTAGTGCACCTGGCGGCCCAGGAAGCGAAACACAAACACCGACAGCACCACCACGATCGCGAACAGCACCCAGGCCAGCGAGGCCGCGTAGCCCATGCGAAAATCGGTGAAGGCGCGGCGGTACAGGTAGAGCGCGTAGAACAGCGTGGAGTTCTGCGGCCCGCCGTTGGTGATGATGTAGCCCTGCGTGAAGGTCTGCAGCGCGCCGATCAGGCCCATCAGCAGGTTGAAGAAGATCACCGGCGACATCAGCGGGATAGTCACATGGATGAAGCGGTGCCAGTAGCCCGCGCCATCCAGCTCGGCGGCCTCGTAGAGCTGCTGTGGCACGCCCTGAAGCCCGGCGAGGTAGATCAGCATCGAGCCACCCACGCCCCACAGGCTCATGGTGATCAGCGCGGGCATGGCCCAGTGGGTGTCCTGGAGCCACAGGATCTTGGGCAGGCCCAGCGTGCGCAGGCCCGCGTTCAGCAGCCCAAAGTCGGAGTTGAACACCCAGGCCCACAGCATAGCGTTGGCCACCACCGGCACGATGCTGGGCAGGTAGAACAGCGTGCGGAAGACCGAGATCCCGCGCACGTTCACATTCATCAGCAGCGCCACCGCGAAGGCGGCGATCTGGAACAGCGGCACCGAGACCAGCGTGAAGTAGGCCGTCACCTTCAGCGACTGCCAGAACAGCGGGTCGCGGAACATGTCCTGGTAGTTGCGCAGGCCCACGAACTCGGGCGGGCGCAGCAGATCCCACTCGGTCAGGCTCAGCCATGCCGAGAACAGCATCGGCCCCACAATCCAGATCAGGAAGCCCAGGATGGCCGGGCCGGTGAACAGGTAGCCAAACAGCGCCTCGCGGCGGGCATTTGGCGAGCGGAACGTCCGCACCACGCTCCACGATGAGAGATTGAGCATATCGCCCCCTATGGTTGTATACACCACGCTGTGTCGAGCCTGGGGCCGCGCCCGCCCGTGGTGGCGCGGCCCCGCAGGCGCTAGGCCTTGGCCTTGGCCAGCGCTTCCTCGGCCTGCTTGATCACATCGGCGGTCAGCGCGTCGGCGGCGCTGGACTGGCCGATCCACACCGGGTCGAGCGCGGCGGTGATGATGGTGTTGGCCTCGCTGTAGCCCGGCGGGTAGGGGTAGATCCGCGAGTGCTTGGCCAGGTAGTCGGTGGCGATCTGCTCGTAGCCATCGGGGTGCACCCCCGGCGTGATCCAGCTCTTCAGGCCCTCCTCGCTGAGCAGGCTGGTGTGGCTGGGCAGCCACAGGCCAACCTTGCACAGCCCGCGCTGGTAGTCATCCGAGGAGAGGAAGGACAGCAGCTTCCAGGCGGCGTCGGGGTTCTTGGTGCCCTTGGCGATCACGTGCATGTGGGCCTGGGCCTCCGTCACCGCCGTCTTGATCTTGGGCAGCACGCCGCAGCCGAACTTGAAGCCCAGCGTGGCGATATCCATCACCGACCACGAGCCGTCGGCCAGCATGGCCAGCTTGCCCGAGGCCATCATCTGCACCGCGCTCATGCCCAGCTGGTCGAGCTGGGCGGTCTGCGGGGCCACGTGGTGCTTGTTCATCAGGTCGGCCAGGGCCTGGTAGGCCTCCACGGTCGCCGGGTCGCTGGCCTTGCACACGCCATCCTTGCTAATGAAATCGCCGCCGTTCATGTAGGCCACCACATCGCGCGGCAGGTTCCAGGTGGCCCAGCTGACGCCCCACTGCTGGATGTTGTTGGCGTCGAAGCCATCTTCGCCGGGGTGCTTGCCCGCCGCGTCCAGGGTCAGCTTGCGGGCGTTCTCGACAAACTCCTCCCAGGTCCAGGCTTTCACCGCATCGGTAGAAGGCGGCTGAACCCCCGCTTTTTCCAGCATTTCGACATTGTAGTAGAGATGGTGGATGACGTAGCACGAGCCGATGCCGTACCATTTGCCGTTGTAGGTGGCGCGGTCGGTCTCCTGGGGCTGCAGAAAGTAGTCGGCCTTGCCGATCACAGGGTCGGCCTTCACATAGTCGGTGATGTCCAGCACCTGATCGCGGATCACGTAGTCGAGCATGTTGCCCGTCCAGAAGATGTCGGGCGGCGTGCCACCGGCCAGCATGGTCTTGAGCTTGGTCTCGTAGTCGGCGTTGGGGGTGTGCAGCCACTCGACCTTGATGTCGGGGTTGCGCTGCTGGAAGAGCTGGAGCGACTTGTCGACGTTCTCTTTCTCCAGCACGGTGCCCCAGCCCAGCATGCTCACCGTGGTCTGCCCGCCCTGCGCGGCGGGGCCGGATGTGCCGCCCGCCTGGGTGCCTGGGCTGCCGCCGCACGCGGCCAGCACCGGGCCAAAGGCCGCCGCACCGGCAGCGCCCGCCGCAAACCGCAGCAGCTGTCGCCGTGACATGGGTCGTCGTTGACGCGATTCCATCGGGGTTTCTCCTTTTGCTGTATTCGCGATCTCAGGGGCCGCCGTGGCCCACAAGGGAACAAGCCAGCGCTATGGAAACCGTGGCCACCGCCATGTGGCCATATGGAATTTCTAACCGATTAGAATGCGGCCATAAAAAAGAATAGATTTCTAATCGATTAGAATATGGCTATAAAAGAAGTCGGGTTCTGGCCACGCCGCATCGCCAAGCCACCCCCAGGCATACGCCGCCGCATGCCGCACGCCTATGCTGCTATGCCGACGCCCGTTGGACCACCGTCACACCCATCACCTCCGCCTGCGGCTGCAGATCGTCATCGCCCTCGATCTGCTCCAGCAGCAGATCGCCCGCCCGCTCGCCCAGGTCGGCCAGCGGAATATGTATAGTTGAAAGCGGCGGCACCACCTGCCGCGCCAGATCGATATCATCACACCCGAACAGCGCCACATCCTCGGGCACGCGCAGGCCGCGATGGCGGGTCTCCTCGATCACCCGCACGGCCAGATGGTCGTTGGCGGCAAAGATCGCCGTGGGCGGCAGCTCCATGTCGAGCAGCTGTCGAATGCTCGGCAGCGCCCGCCCGGCATCCCAGGTGTCGCCCACCACCAGCGCGGGGTCGAAGGCGATGCCGTGGTGATCGAGCGCGTCGCGGTAGCCCGCGATCCGGCTCTGGGCCGTGCCATAGCGCCGATCGCCCGCCAGGTGCGCGATCCGGCGGTGGCCCTGGGCGATCAGGTGACTGACCGCCTCGTAGCTGCCGCGCCGGTCGTCGTAGCGGATGGAGCTGAGGCCGAAGCGCGGCGAGCCGGGCTGCTCGATGCACACGCAGGGCAGCTGGGTGGCGGCCACGCGCTCCAGCAGCGCATCGGTGGCTGGGGCCTCCTCGACCAGGCGCACCACCACGCCATCCAGCCGCCCGCTGCGCAGCAGGGCATCCACCGCGCCCAGATCCTCGCCCACCAGCATGGGGTAGACCAGCATGTAGTAGCCGTGCTCCTTCAGGCGCATGGTCAGGCCAGTGAGGATGGTAGCCGAGTAGGCGGCGGTAAACACGCTCGACGCGTAATAATCATTGACAATTAGGGCAACCGTGTTGGTGCGCTGGGCGCGCAGCCCGCGGGCGAAGGCGCTGGGGTGGTAGTCCAGCTCGTGGATGGCGCGCAGCACACGCTCACGCACCTCGGGGGAGGTGGGGCGTGGGCCATTGTTGATCACATAGGAGACCACCGCCGTGGAGACGCCAGCCAGCCGCGCCACATCCTGATGAGTCACCCGCTTCTTAGGTCGCACCATGGTTCTCTATTCTAATCGATTTGCGTGCCAAAGCAACTATAGCACAGAGGCCACGATGCTGTCAATAGTTTTCCCCGCGCGGCGCGAAAAAGCGCTTGTGCAGAACCGCGCAGATCTGGTATACTCTGGCCCGAACAGACGTTTTGAATTAAGTGTCGCCGCGCCCATTTTGGTGCGGCGCTCCTGTGCATTTGGAGCGATTGATGAAACTTCTCTACCTCGACCCACGCACCATCGATGCCGACCCCTCGGGGGTCCGCGAGAGCCCCGGCGACATCGCCGGGCTGGCCGCCACCATCGCCGAGCAGGGGCTGCTGCAGCCGCTGGGCGTGGTGGAAAGCGGCGGCGGGCGCTACCGCGTGGTCTACGGCAACCGCCGCCGCGAGGCATCGCTGAAGCTGGGGCTGGAGAAAGTGCCCTGCATCGTGCTGGAAAACGACGACCCGCACACCCTGCTCCAGCAGCTGACCGAGAACCTGCAGCGCCAGGATCTGAACGATCTGGAGAAATCCAAGGCCTTCGCCCGCCTGCGCGAGCTGATCCAGGAGCGTGGCGAGCTGACCGGCGAGACCGAGCTGGATGATGCGGTGGGCGTGGCGGTGGGCCTCACAGGCCGCACCATCCGGCGCTACATGGGCCTGCTCGACCTGCCCGAGGAGATCCACGACATGCTGCGCACCGGCGAGCTAAGCGTGACCCAGGCCCAGCACCTGCGCCGCATCAGCAACCAGCGCACCCAGATCGAGCTGGCCAAGGCCGCCGTGGAAGAGGGCATGTCGGCAGCCGAGCTGAGCCGCCTCTCCAGCTACTTCGCCGCCAACCCCGGCATCTCGCTAGACACCGCGCTTGAGGCCCTGCAGCAGGGTGTCGAGGTGCGCGAGCAGCACGCGCCTGCGGTGGCCGCTGGCGGCGGGCCGCTGGCCAAGGTGGGCGCTGGCTCGTTCGCCACCCGCGAGGAGAGCGACGACGACCTGTGGGACGATGACGAGCAGCCCAAGGACGACGGCGACGGCATCAACATCGAGTCGGTCACCATCGAGAACCAGCCCAAGAACAAGTCGCGCGTGTTCCGCATCCGCTCGCTCGACCAGATGGTGGATGAGACCGACCGCCTGGCCCGCGCCCATGTCGAGGGCGACCTGGAGAAGTGGGTGAAATCGGACGAGGGCGCATCCTTCAAGGTGCGTCTGCTGATCAAGCAGCTCAACTCGCTGCTGCGCGCGCTGCAGAACACCGCCAGCGAGCAGGGCTGGGCCACGGGGGATGAGGAGTAGCAATGCCGCTGAGCTTTGACATCCTGCACCGCGACCCCGAGAGCCGCGCCCGCGTGGGCCTGATCAGCACCGGCCACGGCGTGGTCGAGACGCCGGTGTTCATGCCGGTGGGCACGCGCGGCTCGGTCAAATCGCTCACCCCCGAGGAGGTGAGCGACGCCGGGGCGCAGATCATCCTGGGCAACACCTACCACCTCTACCTGCTGCCGGGGCACGAGCTGATCGCGCGGCAGGGCGGCCTGCACAAGTTTATGG
Source organism: Chloroflexia bacterium SDU3-3 (assembly GCA_009268125.1). Classification (NCBI taxonomy): domain Bacteria; kingdom Bacillati; phylum Chloroflexota; class Chloroflexia; species Chloroflexia bacterium SDU3-3. Next base: position 101,925 of record WBOU01000016.1, read on the forward strand.
GCTGGGATGGCCCCATCCTCACCGACTCGGGCGGCTTCCAGGTGTTCTCGCTGGTCTACGGCGGCATCGCCGACGAGGTGAAGGGCCGCCGCCCGGCCCACCCCGAGGCCATGAAGAACATGGTGAAGATCACCAGCGACGGCGTGATGTTCCGATCCTACCTGGATGGCTCGAAGCATCTGTTCACCCCCGAGCGCAGCATCGAGATCCAGAAGGGCATCGGGGCCGACATCATCCTGTGCTTCGACGAGCTACCGCCGTTCCGCCAGGGCTACGACTACACCAAGAAGTCCATGGCCATGACCCACCGCTGGGCGCAGCGCTGCCTCGACTTCCACCAGCGCACGCGCGGCGGCGAGGGCCTGCCCTTCGCCCAGCCTAACCCCGACCAGTCGCTGTTTGGGATCGTGCACGGCGGTGTGTTCCCCGACCTGCGCAAGGAGAGCGCCGAGGTGGTGGGAACCATGGGCTTCGACGGCCTGTGCATCGGCGGCTCGCTGGGCGCGAACAAGGCCCAGATCTACGAGGTGGTGGACATGACCATCCCGCACATGCCGGATGCGCTGCCCCGCCACCTGCTGGGCATCGGCGATGTGGATGACCTGATCGAGGGCGTGGCGCGCGGCATCGACATGTTCGACTGCGTCAGCCCCACGCGGCTGGGCCGGCATGGCACCGCGCTGGTGCGCGACCGCGCGCGGCGCTTCAAGCTGAACCTCTCCAACGCGGCCCTGCGCGAAGACCCCGGCCCGATCGACGCCGCGTGCGGCTGCTACACCTGCCAGAACTACAGCCGCTCCTACATCCACTACCTGTTCCGCGCCCAGGAGCTGCTGGCCATCCGCCTGGTGAGCCTGCACAATGTGGCCTTCCTCTGCAACCTGATGCGGCAGATCCGCGAGAGCATCCGCGCGGGCTGCTTCGGCGAGCTGCGCCGCGAGTGGCTGGGCGAGAGCGCCACGCCGATCGCGGGCCTCTAGCGCGGCAGCGCCATACGACCGTTGGGCACACAACACCCCCGCAGCGCTGCGGGGGTGTTGCCATACCCCATGCCTACCCTTACAGGGCGTTTGCCTGAATCAGATGCGCTATCCTGCAGGCATAGGCCAGCCGCTATGCTATAATGGCCGACACCCATGTGTTATGGTGACACAGATTCTCGGGCGCACTCGCAGTCAGGAAAGGAGCCCTGATGGAAACCACCCGACGCCTCAGGCTGAACAGCACATCGCTTGTCCTCATCCCCCTCGCGATCGTGATCAACATCGCGATCGGCCAGCTCGCCGCAGGCACCCCGGTCTACCTCGACAGCATCGGCACGGTGCTGGTGGGCGCGCTGATGGGGCCGCTGATGGGCGCGCTCACTGGCATGCTCAGCAACCTGATCTGGGGGGCGGCGACCAGCAGCGTCCCCACGGCCTCATTCTTCTATGTGGCAGGCACTATCGGCCTGATCGCCGGGTTCGCAGGCAAGCAGCGCCTGTTCCTGCGCGCATCGCCCCGCTGGTTCTCGGCGGTGGTCGGCGCGATCTTCCTGTTCGCGCTCACGCTCTTCGTGCTGATGTTCATCGGGCGCACCATCGACAGCGAAGGCAACTCGGTGCTGCCAACCATGCAAGATCTGTTTGTCAGCAACTGGTTCATCTTCGTGCTGGCGCTGGCGGCTGGGGCGGTGGCGGGCTACGCCGTGCTGCAGCGTGGCGGCTACGCGGGCATGATCGGGCTGCTCACCGGCGTGCTCTGCGCGATCATCGCCGCGCCGACGGCGGCCTACTTCTTCAGCGGCGTGACCGGTGGCGGCACCGACATGCTGGTGGCGCTCTACCGGGCCAGCGGGGCCAATATCATGGGCTCGGTGCTGGCGCAGAGCACCACATCCGACCCCTTCGATAAGATGACCTCGTTTATGCTGGTCTGGCTGATTTTGCAGGCCTTGCCCCGGCGCATCCTGGCGCGCTTCCCCTATGGCCTGCCAGAAACAGCAGACGATCAGCACGTCCCGGCAGAACCGCTGGCCAGTCGTCTCTCATAGATCAGCATGCAGGCCAGCGACGAGGCTCGCCTGCACAAGCTCATGCTACGCCTATGATGATCTACCGCCCGGGAACCAGTCTGCTGCATCAGCTTCACCCCCTCACCAAGCTGGCCATTGTGGCCACGCTTGGCATGACGGTCTACCTCTTCCCCACCCTCTGGCTCGCGCCGCTGATCTTCGCGCTGCTGCTGCTCATAGCCCAGCGCATCCAGGCGGCGGGCGCGCTGCTGCGTGTGATCGCGGGCACGCTGCTGCCGCTGTTCTGCTCGCTGTTCCTCATCCAGGGGCTGCTCTTCCCGCCGATCGGCGCGCAGGCGATCGCCCAGCTTGGGCCAGTGCGGCTCACCGACGGCGGCCTGCTGCTGACCTTCACCACCGCCACGCGGCTGCTGATGCTCTGCGCGGGCCTGATGCTGCTGATGTTCACCACCCACCCCGCCGACCTCACCGCCGCGCTGGCTCAGATCGGCATGCCGCGCAGCATCGGCTATATCGTGCTGGTGAGCATCCAGATCATCCCCGACATGCTGGCCCGCGCCCAGGGCATCCTCGACGCCCAGCAGTCGCGCGGGCTGGATGTGCGCGGGCTGCGGCGGCTGTGGGCGCTGCCCGCCCTGGTCGGCCCGCTGATCGTGGGGGCCCTGGCCGATGTCGAGGAGCGCGCCATGGCCATCGAGTCGCGGGCCTTCCTGGCCGAGGGGCCAAAGACCGATCTGCGCCGCCCGCACGACTCGCCGCGCCAGCGCGGGGTGCGCTGGGGCGCGCTGACGCTGATCGGCATGATGGTGATCGCCCGCTGCGCGCTGCTGGTGGTGGGATCATGAGCACGCTGTCGCTGCACAATATCAGCTTCACCTACCTAGCCGCGCGGCAGCCAGCCCTGCGCGATATCTCGCTGGCCATTGGCCAGGGCCAGATCTGCGGCGTGGTGGGCACGATCGGCGCGGGCAAATCGACCCTGGCCGCGCTGTGCGCCGGTTTCATGCCGCAGTTCTTCCAGGGCCGCATCTCCGGCAGCGCGCTGCTGGATGGCCGCGATCTGCTGGCCAGCAGCGTGGCCGAGCTGGTGCGCCACGTGGCGCTGGTGCGCCCCGACCCCTACAGCCAGATCTCGGGGGCGCGCTTCAGCGTGGCCGAGGAGGTGGCGTTCGGGCTGGAAAATCTGGGCGTTCCCGCCCCCGAGATCTACCAGCGGGTCGAGCAGGCGCTGGACGCCATGGAGCTGTGCCACCTGCGCGACCGCTCGCCCTATGCGCTCTCGGGCGGGCAGCAGCAGCGGCTGGTGATCGCCGCCGCGCTGGCGCTGCGCCCCGCCGTGCTGGTGCTGGATGAGCCGACCGCCCAGATCGACCCGCTGGGCCAGCACCGCCTGGCCGACCTACTGCGCGCGCTGGCCCGCAGCGGCACCGCCATCCTGGTGGCCGAGCACCGGCTGGAGTGGCTGGCCGAGCTGGCCGACCACGTGCTGGCGCTCGACGAGGGCCAGCCGATCGCCTACGGCCCGCCCGCCGAGGTGCTGGCCAGCCCGCTGCTGGTCGAGCGCGGCATCGGCTGGCCGCGCCCGACGGCGCTGGTGGCCCACATGCGCGCCCAGGGCGCGCTGCCCGCCCACACGCCCCTGCCCATCACCGAGCAGGGCGCGATCGAGGCGCTGCATGGGCTGGCGCTGCCGCCGCGCCTGCCAGCGCCGCCGCCCGCCCCAGCCGCGCCCATCGTCGCGCTCGACATGGTGCGCTACCGCTACCCCACGGGCGTGGAGGCGCTGCGCGGCGTGAGCCTGCGGATCGCACCGGGCGAGCGCATGGCCCTGCTGGGGCCGAACGGCGCGGGCAAGAGCACCCTGGTGCGGCACCTGAACGGGATTATTCACCCCAGCGCAGGCCAGGTGCAGATCGGCGGCCAAGAAGCGCGCCGCCGCAGCGTGGCCCAGCTGGCCCGCACGGTCGGCGTGGTGTTCCAGGACACGCGCAACCAGCTGTTCGCCCACACCGTGCGCGACGAGGTGGCCTTTGGGCCGAAGAACCTGCGCCACAGCCCAGCCCGCGTGGCCCAGCTGGTGGATGCCGCGCTGGATGCGCTGGGCCTGCGCGCTGTGGCCGCCGAGCACCCCTACGATCTGCCGCCCGCGATGCGTCGGCTGGTAGCCATCGCTTCGGTGCTGGCCATGGAGCCGCCGCTGCTGGTGCTCGATGAGCCGACCGCCGGGTTGGATGGCCCTTCCACCCAGCGCATCCGGGCGCTGTGCGAGCAGCGCATGCGTGCAGGCCAGAGCACCCTGGTGGTGTCACACGATTTGGACTTTTCATACGAGGCGCTCGACCGCGTCATCCTGCTTGATCAGGGTCAAATCGTGTTCGATCTGCGCTGGGAAGCGTTCGACGAGCAGCATATTCGTACGCTTCGTACAATTGCTGGACTGCCACTGGCGCTGCGCCTTGACCAGCCCACGGCGCATCGTGAGGCGGGAGCCTAGCCGCAGCCCCACCCTTTGGCAAAATCCTTTGCCTTCCTAATCACCAAAAGCGATATTTTTCACAAGCCCCTCAATCCGCATGCGCAGCCAGCGTAGGCATAGTGGAGCTGCGGTATACATGCCGACCAAACTACCTAGGTAATTGCCACCGCCTCAGCCCTCAAGATTAGGCAGTTCTGCCGTTGTTGCTTTCCACCAAAGAAGATAGACTGCCCTTCATCACCCCGTTATAAGTTCAGTAAACTTACAAATGCACCAACAACGATGTGTGCGTACCACAACCCATAACAGGCAGCCATCGCCGGGATGCCCTGGGTATGCGAAAGGAGAGCCAAGCGCGCCTCCCGGTCTAACCGTTCACATCATCTCCACACTCGTCCGAGGATTTGCCCTGCACGGCTGATTTGACGAAAGGAATCAGAAACCCATGGCACGGAACGACCTTCTCTCTCGTCGCAAATTCCTCAAGCTGGCGATGCTCTCCGGTGGCACCGCCGCCGCTGGCTCGCTCCTGGCTGCATGTGGCACATCCACGCCCGCCGCTAGCACCGCCGCCCCTGCCCAGGCCACCGCTGCGCCGGTAGCCAGCGCAGCAGCCGCCGAGGCCACCGCTGCGCCGGTAGCCAGCGCAGCAGCCACCGCCGAGGCCGCAGCGGGCGGGCTGCCCTTCACCGTGGCCGCCGACGCGCTCGACCCCTTCAAGCTGGCCACCGATGTCGAGGTGGATGGCGTGTTCTTCGCAGGCGGCTTCGGCGATGGCTACCTGAAGAACACCGGCACGTGGATGGAGCAGATCCACCCCGGCCTGAAGGTCAAGGTGCAGGGCATCCAGCAGGTCGGACCGCAGCTGCAGCCGCGCTTCGTGGCCGGCAACCCGCCGGATGTGGTGGGCAACAGCGGCGCGAACAACCTAGACACGGTGGGCCTGCTGAACGAGGGCCAGCTGCTCGACCTGAGCGCGCTGATGGACGCACCCTCGCTCGACACCCCCGGCAAGACCTTCAAGGAGACGCTCATCCCCGGCTCGCAGGATGACGGCGTGTACGAGGGCAAGCAGATGTACCTGAACATGGCCTACACCGTGTTCGGGCTCTGGTACTCGAAGACGGCCTTTGAGAAGGCGGGCTACACCTACCCCAAGACCTGGGCCGAGATGCTCACGCTCTGCGAGGACATCAAGAAGGGCGGCGTCGCGCCGTGGACCTACCAGGGTAAGTACCCCTACTACCTGCGCGAGTGGGTGCTGCCAACCCTGATCTACAAGAACGGCGGCAACGCCCCGCTGATCAAGATCGACAACCTAGAGGCCAGCGCCTGGTCCGACCCGTCGGTGGTGCAGGCCGTCGAGGATCTCTACGCGCTGTGGGACAAGGGCTACATCCTTGAGGGCACCGCCGGTATGACCCACACCGAGGCGCAGACCGCGTGGCTCCAGGGCAAGGCCTTCTTCATCCCCTCGGGCAACTGGCTTGAGAACGAGATGAAGACCACCACCCCCGCCGACTTCACTATGGTGATCGGCGCGATCCCCGGCTACGCCGATGGCAAGGGCGATCAGAATGGCGTGCAGGCGGTCGGCGGTGAGCCGTTCTTCGTGCCTTCCAAGGGCGCGCACCCCCAGCACGGCCTAGAGTTCCTGCGCGTGATGCTCTCGAAGAACTCGGCCAAGTGGTTCGCCGAGAACGTCAGCTCGGTGATGCCGGTGCTGAACGGCACCGAGGGTGCGAACATCTCCGCTGGCATGCAGTCCTCGCTCGACCTGGCCAGCACGGCCAACGGCGCGATCGTGCGGCTGAACTACGGCACATGGTATCGCCGCCTGTACGATGAGGGCGATGTCTACCTGGGCGAGCTGATGACGGGCGTGAAGAAGCCCGCCGACTTCATCCAGGCCATGCAGAGCCTAGCCGACGAGATCGCCAAAGACCCCGACACCAAGAAGTACACCCGCTCGGCCTAGCCGAGCACGGGCGCGGCGGCCTGCCCCACCCCCGCCGCGCCCGCCTCCCAGCCGATTCCCACATGTCGCAGCGCCGATTCTGCGGCATACTCAACACAGCCATCTCGCTCCCAAAAGCCCCGCGCGGAGGTCGTATGAACCAGGGTAAAAGAGGCCTGATTGTTTCTTTCCTCGCTGTCCCGCTGCTGCTGTACGGCGTGTTTGTGCTTGTGCCGTATATCGCCGCAATGGTGTTTGCCTTCACAAAATGGCGCGGCCTCTCGGCAAATATTTCATTTAATGGCATCAATAACTTTATCAAACTCTCGAATGACAGCAACTTCCTGAACGCCCTGAGCCACAACGGCGTCGCCCTGATCGTGCTGCCGGTGTGCATCGTGGGGCTAGCGCTGTTCTTCGCCTTCCTGTTCACGCAGGGCATCCGCTTCGCGCGCTTCTTCCGCATCACCTTCTTCTTTCCACAGGTTATGTCCACCGTGGTGGTGGCGGTGCTGTGGAGCTTCATCTTCCACCCCACCATCGGCCTGATCAACGGCACGGCCACCGCGCTGGGCATCAGCGGCCTGAAGGGCTTCCCCTGGCTTGGTAACGCTTCCACGGTCTTCCCCGCCGTGCTGGCGGTGACGATCTGGCAGGCCGTGGGCTTCTACATGGTGATGTTTGTGGCCGGCATGCAGAACATCCCCACATCCTACTACGAGGCCGCCAAAATCGACGGGGCCACGCCCTGGGTGCTGTTCTGGCAGATCACCGTGCCGCTGCTGTGGGACACGCTGCGCACCGCAATCATCTTCCTGGCCGCCGGTGCGATGGACCTGTTCGCGCTGGTGAACGTGATGACCAACGGCTCGGGCGGGCCAAGCCGGGGGGCCGATGTGCTCTCGACCTACATGTACCAGACCGCCTTCACCCGCAGCGAGTTCGGCTACGCCTCGGCCATGGGCTTGGTGCTGCTGCTGATCGTGCTGGGCATCTCGCTGGTGAGCATGCGCCTCACCGCCCGCGACTCGCTTGAGTTCTAACCCCGAGGAGCAACCCGGTATGGCTATCATCACCAAATCCCAGCAGAAATCCCCTGCCCCCGCGATCGCCTCGGGGCGAGTCAGCCCCATCGCTCTCATCGGCAAGATCTTGCTCTACGCCGTGCTGGCCGCCTGGGCGGTGGCCGTGATCTTCCCGATGGGCTGGGCCGTGCTCAGCTCGCTGAAGAGCGACCAGGAGATCTTCTTCAGCCCGTGGTCCATGCCCCAGCAGCTGCTGTTCGAGAACTTCGCCCGCGCGTGGACCAAGGCCCAGCTGGGCGCGTATGTGGGCAACACCCTGCTGGTGATGGTGCCCGCGCTGTTCTTCACGCTGCTGCTCTCGGCCATGGTGGCCTATGTGCTGGCCCGCTTCGAGTTCTTTGGCCGCGACGTGATCTTCTACACCTTCCTGATCGGCATGACCTTCCCGATCTTCCTGGGCCTGGTGCCGCTGTACTTCGTGATGCAGAGCCTGCGCATGCTCAACTCGTTCTTCGGGCTCATCCTGGTGTACATCGCCTACTCGCTGCCATTCACGGTGTTCTTCCTCACCAGCTTCTTCCGCACCCTGCCCAAGGAGCTGGCCGAGGCCGCCACGATCGACGGCGCAAACCAGTACCAGATCTTCTTCAAGGTGATGCTGCCGCTGGCCCAGCCCGGCCTAGTGACGGTGGGCATCTTCAACTTCCTGGGCATGTGGAACCAGTATATCCTGCCCAACGCGCTGATGAACAACGCCGGGCTGGATGACGGCCAGACGCGCTACGTGCTCTCGCAGGGCCTCTACTACCTGCAGAACCAGCAGCAGTACTCCAACGACTGGAGCGGCCTGTTCGCCGCCGTGACGATCGTGATGATCCCCACGCTGGTGGTCTACATCATCTTCAACGAGCAGATCCAGAAGGGCCTCACGGCTGGCGCGATCAAGGGCTAGGCGCACATCCGCACCGCGCCGCTGCCTCGTATCTCCACCAAGGGCGCAGATCTCGCTGCGCCCTGCCCCGTGTAGAGAGAGCGAGCAGGAATGCCCACCCACATCCACTGGTTCCGCCGCGACCTGCGGCTGGCCAACAACCCCGCGCTCAGCGCCGCCGCCCGCGAGTCCGGCGGGGCCGTCATCCCAGTGTTCATCCTCGACCACGCGCTGCTGCGCCCCGAGAAGGCCGCCCCGGCGCGGGTGCAGTTCCTGATCGAGTCGCTGGCGGCGCTGGATGCGGCGCTGCGCCAGCGCGGCAGCGCCCTGGTGGTGCGCCAGGGCGACCCGGCCAGCGCCCTGGCCCAGCTGGCCGCCGAGCACCATGCCAGCGCGGTCTTCTTCAACCGCGACTACACGCCCTACGCCCGCTCGCGCGACGCATGCGTGGCCCAGGTGCTGGGCGAGCGCGGCATCCCCGCGCGCAGCTTCGCCGACCAGGGCCTAATCGAGCCGCCCGACCTGCTCACCAAGGGCGGCACGCCCTACACGGTGTTCACGCCCTACTACCGCCAGTGGCGGCCCCAGGCCGAGCATAGCCTGGCCGCCCCGCTGCCCGCCCCGGCGGCGCTGGCCGCGCTGCCGCCAGGCTGCGACCACGGTCACATCCCCACGCTGGCCGAGCTGGGCCACGCGCCCGTGGCGCGGCCCACGCGCGGCGGCGAGGGCGCGGCCCTGGCCCAGCTGGCCCATTTCACCGATCTGGACAACCCGCACGGCATCGCCCACTACGCCAGCCAGCGCGACACCCTAGCGCTGCCCGCCACATCGCAGCTCTCGGCCCACCTGCACCTAGGCTGCGTGGATGGCCCCACCTGCATGCGCGCCGCGCTAGAGGCCGCCCAGTGCGCCGCGCCCGCTGCGGCCCCCCAGATCGAGAGCTGGGTGCGCCAGCTGGCCTGGCGCGACTTCTACACCCAGATCCTCTGGCACCACCCTCACGTGCGGCGCGGCGCGTTCCGCCGCCAGTACGACACGATCGCGTGGGAGAACAGCCCCCAGCTGTTCCAGGCCTGGTGCGAGGGCCGCACTGGCTACCCGATCGTGGATGCGGCCATGCGCCAGCTGCGCGACGAGAGCTGGATGCACAACCGCGCCCGCATGATCGCCGCATCATTCCTAGTAAAAGATCTGCTGATCGACTGGCGCTGGGGCGAGGCCTTCTTCTTCCGCCACCTGCTGGATGGCGACCTGGCCAACAACAACGGCGGATGGCAGTGGGCGGCGGGCACCGGCACCGACGCGCAGCCCTACTTCCGCATCTTCAACCCCACCAGCCAGGGCCAGAAGTTCGACCCCGACGGGGCCTACGTGCGCCGCCACGTGCCCGAGCTGGCCAGCCTGCCCAGCGACTACATCCACCAGCCCTGGGCCATGCCGCCCGCGCTCGCGCGCGAGCTTGGCTTCCAGATCGGCAAAACCTACCCCGCGCCCGTGGTCGACCACGCCGCCCAGCGCCCGCGCGCCATCGCGCTCTACCATGTGACCGGCAACCAAAACAGCCACGAACTGTAGCCATATCACATCTCGTGGTTGCGATTTTCAACGTCCAGTGCTATAGTAAGCGCGAAACTGGCGGCAGAAAGCGATAGGGGCGCTCCAACCACAGTTTTATCAGGATCTCAAGAACCTAAACAAGTGGGGCTGGCACGCCGACGATAGACACCCCGGCAGTGCGCCCACCCTGGCATGTCTCGATGTGAGCCGCACCATACCCTGTGCATCTGCAACAGGCGTACCGTGTTGGCCGCCACATCCCATGCTCTGGGCGTGCGCGAGATGCACTGGGGTTTCTAGGGCACATGGCAAGCATGGTAGCGCAGCATATGGCTTTGGAATGGCACATGTCCATCCCTGGCCTCCGCGACACCACACCGAGCAAGGTACGCTCGCCACACCCGCCCACGGCACCAGCATGCCCGCTCATGTTGACAAGGAGCGAAGTACACAACCAATGCCGAATGACTCACATCGCCCGGATGTTGCGGTCTTCATCGACTTCGAAAACGTCTACGTCAGTGTTCGCGACAAACTTGACGCCAACCCCAACTTCGAATCGATCATGGATCGCTGCGAGGATCTAGGCCGCGTGGTGATTGCCCGCGCCTACGCCGACTGGTACCGCTACCCTCGCGTCACAAGTGCGTTGTACGCCAACAGCATCGAGCCGATGTACGTGCCGACCTACTATTACGATCGCGAGATGGGCCGCACCGGCCGCCCGATCAAAAATAGCGTCGACATGAACCTCTGCGTCGATGCGATGAAAACCCTTTACACCAACCCCAACATCGAGAAATTTGTGCTCGCCACCGGCGACCGCGACTTCATCCCGCTCGTGAACACCATCCGCCAGCAGGGCAAGGATGTGATCGTGATCGGCATCGGCGGCGCGGCCTCGGCCCACCTGGCCCAGAGCGCCGACGAGTTCATCTTCTACGAGGCGCTGGTCGGCAAGAAGACCGGCGGCACGATCGACGATGTGCCGCGCGCCAAGATGCCCGAGAAGGGCCGCGAGGGCTACGAGCACAGCAGCAGCAGCAACAGCGAGGACGCCCCGACGCCCCCTCGCCGTGGCGAGCGCGAGAACAGCCGCCCCAACGAGCGCGAGCACAGCGCGCCCACCCCGGCGGTCAGCGTGCCCACCCCTGCTCCCGCCGAGCCAGCCCAGCCCGACATCTACGACACGTTGGTCAAGGCCATCCACCTTGCCCGCGAGCGCGGCTACGTCTGCTCGTTCGGCTCGCTCAAGCTGCTGATGAAGGAGCTGATGGGCGGCGATTTCAAAGAGAGCCGCTACAAGGATGTCCAGGGCCGTCCGTTCGCCAAGTTCAAGGACTTTGTGCTAGAGGGCGAGCGCCGTGGCCGCGTGCAGGTGTTCACCAACGGCACCGTGAACGAGGTGTTCCTGCCCGGCGAGGATCCCTACAAGCTCTCGCAGTTCGCCGCCGAGCTGAAGGTGGATGCCGACACTGACCTGCCGACCGTGGAGGCCACCACGGTGCCCACCACCGACCAGCGCGGCGAGCGCGCTGGCTCCACCGGACGCCGCCGCCGCCGCCGCCGCCCCAGCCGCCAGTCGGACCGCAACGGCGATGGCAGCTTCGAGGATGCCACCGAGGAGTTCGAGGCCGAGTCGCTGGAGAGCGCCACGCTGCCCGAGCTGCCCGAGCTGCCCAGCGATTCCCGCTCCGACGAGGTCTTCGAGGAGCTGCTGGAGCGGATCGAGACCGAGGACGCACGCCTCGCCCAGGCCGCCGAGGAGCAGCCCGCAGCCGAGGAGCAGCCCGTGGCCGAGGCCGCAGCGCCCGCAGCCGAGGAGCAGCCCGAGGCCGCAGCGCCCGCAGCCGAGGAGCAGCCCACGCTGCCTACCCGCCCCTTCGAGGAGGGCGACTGGGCGTTCCTGCGCACGGTGATCAGCGCCTACGGCAAGCCCGCATCCTTCGCGCAGATCCACGATCTGCTGCGCGGGGCGCGCAATCAGCAGAGCATCACCCGCACCAACGAGGAGCTGCGCTCGCTCGTGAAGCAGGCGATCAACAACGGCCTGCTGCTGCGCCAGGGCAAGGGCAACCGCATCTCGTATCGGCTCGGCGAGGCCGCGCCCCTTGTGGCCGAGGCCGCCCCTGAGTCGAATGATCTGGTCTCGGTGATCGATCAGGCCGCCGAGGAGACGCCCAGCGCCGACCAGGTCGAGCCAGCCGCCGAGCGGGCCCAGCCCGAGGTAGCCGCCGAGGTCGCAGCGCCCAAGCGCTCCACGCGGCGGCGCAAGGCGGCCCCCAAGGCCGAGCCAGCGCCCGAGGCCGTAGCGCCCGAGCCAGCCGCCCCCGAGGAGCCAAAGGCCGCACCCAAGCGCTCCACACGCCGCAAGGCGGCCCCCAAGGCCGAGCCAGCGCCCGAGGCCGCAGCGCCCGAGCCAGCCGCCCCCGAGGAGCCAAAGGCCGCACCCAAGCGCTCCACGCGGCGGCGCAAGCCCACGGCGACCGAGGAGTAGGAATAGACGGCGGGGGCGGCCTCATACGCCGCCCCCTTTATGCGTAGCCTAGCCAAAAGAGCGCAAGCATGCGAACCGAGGGCATCGTCAAAATCTGTGGAGTGCGCACCATCGAGCACGCGCTGGCCGCCGCCCAGGCCGGGGCCGACATGATCGGGCTGGTCTTCGCGCCCTCGCGGCGGCAGATCAGCCCCGAGCAGGCCGCCCAGATCGCCAGCGACCTGCGGGCCAGCGGCGTGGCTGTGCCGCTGCTGGTGGGCCTGTTCGTCAATGCCGCGCCCGAGGAGATCGCCCGCACGGCCCAGCTGTGCGGCCTCGACCTCATCCAGCTGAGCGGCGACGAGCGGCCCGACGTGCTGGCCCAGCTGCCGCCGCTGCCCGTGCTCAAGTCGCTGCGGCTGGCCGATGACCACGGCGAGGCCGCATGGCTCGATCTGTCGCCCGAATACTTCACGCCGCTAGTGGATGCCCACGTGCCGGGCAGCTACGGCGGCACCGGCGCAATGGCTAACTGGCAGCGCGCGGCGACGCTGGCGCGCATCCGCCCGATCATGCTGGCCGGGGGGCTTTCGCCCGCCAACGTGGCCCAGGCGATCGCCCTGGTGCAGCCCTGGGCCGTGGATGTGAGCAGCGGTGTCGAGCAGGATGGCCAGAAGAGCAGCGAGCTGATCCGCAGCTTTGTGTCCAACGCGCGGCAGGCCGCCTGGCAGGCTCAGCCGTGAAGATCGCTGGCCTCATCCGCCGCATCCTCCAGCTGATCGCGATCGCGGCGATCATACGCTGGGCGGTGATGCGCCTACGCCGCGTGCTGCTGCTGCCTACCGGCGACACCACCGAGCACATCCGAGCCGATCAGGTGGCCAGGATGCGGCGGATCGTGGTGAGCGACCTGCACATGGGCGCTGGCGACCGCGCCGACGACTTTATCGACGACGATGAACTGGCCTCGTTCATTCACAATTATGTCGAGCGCGAAGAGCCGGTCGAGCTTATCCTCGCTGGCGACACCTTCGAGTTCCTGCAGGTGCGGCTGCCAGGCATCGGCGACTACGAGTTTTCGAGCCGGGCCGCCAACGCCCGCCTGAACGCCATCCTGACGGCGCACGCCCCGGCCATCGGCGCGCTGCGCAGCTTTGTGGCCCGCCCGGAAAACCAGCTCACGATCATGATCGGCAACCATGATTTTGAGCTACACTATGCGAGCGCCAAACACCTGCTGCGCGAGGCCCTGGGGCTGGCCGAGAACGACCAGCGCCTGCGCTTCTGCATCAGCTACGAGGGCTGCGGCGTCTATATCGAGCACGGCAACCAGTTCGACAGCTGGAACACCTTCGTGCACTTCGGCGGCATCACCCAGCCGTTCGAGATTGTGCGCGGCACCCGCGTAGTGAAGGATGTGATCAACCCACTGGAGAGCGACCCGCTCGATGTGGCGACCCTGATCGACAACGTCAAGCCGACATCGGCGTTCCTATGGTACATGCTCTCGCTGCCACGTCTGCGCAACCCCGACGCACGCCGGTACGTCACCCGTGGCCTGCTGCGCATGTTTCGCACCGTGGCCATCCCCACCACCTACAGCCCCCACCCGGTGCTGATGGTGCGCGAGGAGCTGCTGGGCGCACCCGGCGAGACCCTGCACCGCGAGATGGCCATCCAGCAGCTGTACGAGCTGGAGCCAGATCTGCGGGCGGCAGCGGCGGCCAGCCACGGCGGGCAGGAGCCGGTGCTGCAGATCCGCCAGCGCGTGGCCCAGGGCGTCACCAAGCGGCTCACCAGAGCGCGCGGCCAGGCCCTAGATGACCTGCAGATCGAGGCCCAGCGCAACCTGCGCGAGGAGATCCGGGCCTTCAAAACCCAGACCCAGCGGGCCATGGCGCGGATCGCATCCGGCGACGAGCATGGCCACAACACGCTGTTTATCTGCGGCCATACCCACACCGCCGAGGTAGTGGCGCTCGGCGACAAAAAGACGTATATTAACACCGGCACATGGACCGAGGTAGTATGGAATATCGCCTCGGGGCTGTACGAGTCGCGGCGGTTCCCATTCCTCGAGATCACCTACCCCGATGGCAGCGACTCACCCGATGGGCGGCTGCTAGTCTGGTACGGTGCCGAGAGCGAGCCGCAAGAGTGGAATGATATCGAGGGTTCTGAGGGGGAGACCCCTATCACCATGCCTACTAAGGAGGACACCCAATGAAATGGTTCTGGCGCATTCTGGGCCTCGCCGCCCTCACCGGCTTCGCATTCGTGGTGGTGCGTGCGATCAAGCAGTATCGCGAGGATAGCGTGTTCGACCTGGCCCCCGCTGGCGCAACCTCGGGCGGCTACGGCAGCTCGCGCAGCATCAGCCCCGAGCTGCTGGCCATCCTGGCCGACCCGGGCGACAAAGGCCCGGTGGAGCTGGTGAGCGACAACGGCAAAGAGTGGCTGGTCAACCGCCGCAACGGGTTCCGCTACCCCGTCGAGGATGGGATCCCGATCATGCTGCTGGAAGAGGGCGAGAAGAACAAGGACGAGAGCCTGATCGCCCACTAGACGATGCCTGGGACAGAAGCCGGAGACCGCACACGCGATTTCCGGCTTCTCTTTGCGCTGAGACGCGGCGCTTTGGGGCTTCGGGAAGCACGCCGAACGCCCCGCAGAGAACGGCACTATGGTCAATGAATATACCTACCGCACGATCGATATCGAGCGGAGAGGCGTTGGTAGGCGCTACACTTGGCTGCCGGTTGACTCGCTCGACCGCGGCTCGTTTACGATCGACTGCACGGGCGCGTATGTCCGCCCGGCCATGTACGACATCCGGCCCGGCGATATCGTGCGCTGGCGCGAGGGCGCGGTGCTGGTCGAGGGCGTGATCAGCCATGTGGATGTCGGCAGCGAGCGCTTCTCTGCCACGATCGAGCAGGCGCACCCACTCCCCCCCGAGACGTTCTGCCCCTAACGATCTTCGCTACTGCTCCTGTGTCACCTGGCGCAGCTGGGCCAGCTGGTTGGCCGCCTCGCCGCCCCAGGGCGAGCCTGGCTCCAGCGCCAAGAAACGCTCAAGGTCGGCGGCGGCCTGCTGTGGGTCGCCGTGAAACCGCCGCACCAGCCCGCGCTGCAGGTAGGCCTCGCCCCACTCGGGCGCGCAGGCCACTGCCCGATCCAGATCCTCCAGCCCCACCGCCACCTCGCCCAGCTCGCGGCAGAGCAGCACGCCCCGCCGCAGGTAGGCCGCCGCAAAGCTGGGCCGCAGCCCCAGTGCGCGGCCAAACGAGCCGCGCGCCAGCCCGAAGAAGCCGCGCTCGTGTGTGAACAGCCCCCACTGGGTCATGCTCAGCCCCCACGCGTAGAAGAAGTAGGATGCCCAGCGCCGCCAGAGCGGCAGCTGCGGTTCGGGGTTCGCCATGGGTTGTTCCTTTCTTGGGCGGGACGCGCCCATGCAGTGCGGAAGGGAGCGCCACGCTCTCTAGTATAATCCTCTGCGGCAAGCCCATTTCTTGTGGAGAGGAACGCTCACAATGACACACCCAGCCCTTCCCAGCCTGCACATCCGTCCCGCCGCTCCCAGCGATGCAACGGCGCTGCGCGGCCTGCTCCAGTCTGTCGATCTGCTCACCGACGATCTGATCACCCCGCGATCGCACTACTGGCTGGCCGAGGACGGCGGGGGCCAGCTCTACGGCTCGGCAGGGATCGAGTGCGGCGCGCGGGCGGCGATCATGCGCAGCGTGGCGGTGGCCCCAGGCCAGCGCGGCGGCAGCCTGGGCGCGCGGCTGGCGGGCTACGCCATCGGCTTCGCGCGGCGGCTGGGCTACCCCGCGCTCTACTGCTTCAGCACCCGCGCGGGGGCCTACTGGCAGCGTATGGGCTTTGTGGGCGTGCCCATCGCCGAGCTGGCCATCGCCCTGGCCGATGTGCCCCAGGTGCGGCGCTTCCAGGCGATTGGCAAGCTGCAGCAAGAGACGGCGTGGCGGCTCGATCTGTGAGGATCCGAAGAAAGAAACCAGTTCACCCCGAAGACGCGAAGGCGAGGCTGATATTTTGACCTTATATACGAACTTCTGAACCCCAGGCCGGATGCGTTAATCTCATGCTGGAAACCTGAACCCCAGCACATTTGACGCAGGCCTCACAATCATAATGCACCATTCCGGCCTTCGCGCCTTCGCGATTTGATGATGAACTGGCCGATTTGTTGCTTGGTATCTTGGATTCTTGGTGGTACACAGCTGCTGCCGATCGGGCATGCATAGACCCTGGCTTAAAGATTCATGCTTGATCTATACGAACGCATGTGCTATACTATCTTTCCAGAGTTGGCACACGGTTGCTACACAGAGGGAAGAGCATATGTATACCAAACGAATAGTTTATGACCGTGAGACCCACGACTACGCGATGTACTTGGACGACGAGCTTATCGGCTTCGCCCGCAGCTACCACGAGGCCGAGACCATCCTCGACCAGCTGGTGTTCGAACTGCTCAGCAAGCAGCGCTTCCGCGATGCCGCGTAGTCTACCGACAACCTGCCGATAGAAAAGCGCGCGAGCGACACCGCCCACGCGCTTTTTTCATGCTCGAACGCTACCCGCGCTAGCCCACCTCGATCACGTGGCCCTCGGTGGCGCGCAGCAGCCGATCCCAGATCGCCAGCCCCAGCCCGCCCTGCTCGAACGAGCGCACCACCATCACATCCACCGTGCTCTCCAAGGCCCGCAGCCCGGCGAACAGCCGCGCGCCCACCTCGGCCAGGTTCGCGCACGAGCCGAGCGAGGCCACCAGCGCGCCCGCCTCGCGAAACAGCGCGGCATCCTCATCGCCCACCAGCGCGCCCACGCGCTGCCCCTGGGCTAGGCGCGCGCGCACCTCGGCCAGCATGCTCGCCAGGGCCGCCGCGCGCGGGCCACGGTAGAGCAGCACCGGGGCATCGGGCGCGTAGTGCTTGAGCATCTGGCCGGGCGCGGCAGCGGCGTGGTCCTCGGCCACATAGCGCGGCTGGTAGAGCAGGTCGGGCAGCGCCGCGCGCAGATCCTCGATCGGGATGCCGCCGGGGCGCAGCAGCTCGGGGCGCGGGCCGAGCAGGCTCACCACCGTGGACTCCAGGCCGATCCGCGTGGGGCCGCCATCCAGCACCATAGGGATGCGCCCCGCCAGATCGTGCATCACATGGGCGGCGGTGGTGGGGCTGGGGCGGGTGAACAGGTTGGCGCTGGGCGCGGCCACCGGCAGCCCAGCGGCCCGCAGCAGCGCCAGCGCCACGGGGTGGTCGGGCATGCGCACCGCCACGCTGTCCATGCCCGCCGAGACATTGGGCGGGATGCGCTGGCCGCGCGGCATCACCAGGGTCAGCGGGCCGGGCCAGTAGCGCCGCACCAGGGCCAGCGCGCCCTGCGGCACCGCGCGCACAATCGCCTCAAGCTGGTCGAGCGCGTGGATGTGCACGATCAGCGGGTCGGATGTGGGGCGGCGCTTGGCCGCGAAGATCCGGGCCACCGCCTCGGGGTCGAAGGCGTTCGCGCCCAGGCCGTAGACCGTCTCGGTCGGGAAGGCCACCAGCTCGCCGCGCCGCAGCACATCGGCGGCCAGCGCCACGCGCTCCGGCGCGGGACCGAGCGGGTCGACCGCCAGCAGTTGGGTTTCGTAGGATATTGTCATTGGGAAGAAGTCAGGCCGACGCCCTAGCGGAAAGTCACCACCACCACGCCAGCGAACATGATCGTGCCGATAGCGGCGTACTCCACCATCACCTGCCGTGTCAGCGACTGCTGAAGGTGGTGCTGCAGCAGCCCGCACACGATATAGAAGATAACCAGCAGCATAGCGCCGCCCAGCAAAAATGGCGCGGCCCAGTAGTTGAGCGCCCACAGCGACTCGCCCAGCACCACGCCCACCGTCAGCGCCAGCAGGAAATGGCCCGCGCGCGGTGCCGACCACTGCAGCAGGGCGTACGAGAGCATCGCCGCCGCGCCACCCACCAGCGCGCCCGAGTAGAGCCAGCGCAGTCGCGCGTAGTAGATCGCGCAGAAGCAGGCGTAGCCCAGAGTGTAGACGATCACCTGCAGGGCCAGCTGGGCGCGCGTGCGGTTCTCGACCACGCGGTCGAGCGCGTAGTGCTGCGCCACCAGCGAGCCAAACACCAGCACGCCCACCGCGCTAAGCGCCAGGATAAAGGCCAGCGTCTGCAGCGACTCGCTGAATAGGCGAAAAAACGCAAACGAGGCCACGATCGACATCGACGGCAAGATCCAGAACGCCGGGGCCACCTCCAGCGCCAGCCGCCCGAGCCGCAGCGTCGGCAGCTTGCGCGACTGCATCGCCGGGTGCGAGCGGATGAAAACATCCGCACCCGTGCTGGTGATCAGCACCAGCGCCGCGATCAGCAGCCACGAGACGGTGATGACCGGAAAGTCGCCGCCGAGCCACACGCGGAAGATGGCCGGGTTGACGTCGATCGCAAATATTACCGCCATGCCGAGCACCACCAGGATGACGAGCGAGACGATGCGGTCATAGCGGGGGGTAGGCGATGGAACCATTGGTCTCCTCAGTTGCATTGGTATCAGCAGACGATTCTAGCCCGCTTTAGGCATGGTGTCAAACCACCGCACATCGCACCAACACAAAGAGAATGGATACCACGAAGGCGCGAAGACACGAAGGCAGTACGAAGCGCATTTCCCACCAAGACGCCAAGGCTCCAAGGGAGCAAAAAACGCGAGAGAAGGCGAGCAGCCACCCCGCCACACCCGTGCGGCGACGGTGCCGATAGCGTCTTGATGGCCATATGTACGAGCACCAGCCGCCCACACCAGAAAAACTTCGCGCCTTGGAGTCTTCGTGGTTAAAAATCCGCCAAATGGCCAGAAAAAGATCCTGCCGCAGACCCAGCGAAAGGCCAGTAGCATACAAAAAAGAAGTGGTACAATTTCAGCCAACCCAAGCAATCTGCGCGCAGCCCGCCCGGCCAGCGCGCCCACAGAAAGCGATAGCGACACCCATGGCACAGACACCACTGCGCATTCTCTGCATCTACGCCCACCCCGACGACTTCGAGTTCATGGTCGGCGGCAGCGTGGCCCGCTGGGCCGACGAGGGGGCCGAGGTGACCTACTGCGTGATCACCGACGGTGCGGCGGGCAGCAACACCCCTGGCGAGGATCTGCGCCAGCTGGTGAAGACCCGCGAGGCCGAAGAGCGCGCCGCCGCCGCCATCCTGGGCGTGAAGGATGTGATCTTCCTGGGCTACGCCGACGGCATGCTGGAGCCAAGCCTGCAGCTGCGCCGCGAGCTAACCAAGATCATCCGCCAGCTGCGCCCCGACCGCGTGGTCTGCGGCGATCCGGCGGCGATCTTCTACGGCGACGGCTACATCAACCACCCCGACCACCGCGCCGCTGGCGAGGCCGCGCTCTACGCGGTGTTCCCCAGCGCCGTCAGCCGCCCGATCTTCCCCGAGCTGCTAGCCGAGGGCTACGAGCCGCACCAGGTGCGCGATGTCTACATCTCGGGGGCGCTCCAGCCCAACGCCTATCTGGACATCACCAGCACCATCGACCGCAAGGCCGAGGCCGTGCAGGCCCACCGCTCGCAGGTTGGCCCCGAGGTGGCCGAGTGGGTGCGCCAGGGCGCGCAGGAGACCGGCAAGGCCGCCGAGATGGCCTACGCCGAGTCGTTCCGCGTGATGACCCTGGTGCGCGAGCAGGCCGCCGAGTGACGGCGGGCGACGGCCCCACGCGCCACGTGGTGGGCGCGGGCGACGCTGGCCAGCCCGTGGGCGAGCTGGCGGCGCGGCTGCTGGGCGACCCGGCCCGCGCCGCCGTGGTGCAGGCCCACGGCGGCCTGTGGCTGGGCCGCGAGCGCGTGCTGGATGCGGCCCGCCCCGCCCCCGAGGGCGAGCTGCTCACCATCAGCCAGCCGCCCGATGGACGCTACGCCCAGGCGGCGATCACGCCCGAGCAGGTGCTGTACGAGGACGCCGACCTGATCGTAATCGATAAGCCCGCCGGGGCCTATGTGGAGGCCACGCCGTGGGATGTGGGCGGGCACCTGCTGGCCGCCGTAGGCCAGCTGCTGGCCCGGCGCGATGGCGCAGCACCGCCGCTGCACCTAGCCCACCGGCTCGACCGCGACACCAGCGGCGCGCTGGTGTTCTCGAAAAACCCCGAGGTAAACCCGCGCCTGCAGGCCACCTTCGCCCACGGCGAGGCCCACAAGCAGTACCTCTGCCGCTGCCAGGGCGCGCCCGCCCAGGATGCCTACGACCTCTCCACCGGCCACGGGCGCGGCGCGAAGGGCCGCTTCCGTGTCTACCCCGCCGAGGAGGTGGGCCGCGAGCTGCCGCAGGGCGGCGGCACCGTGAAGGCCATGCGCACCCGCCTGGAGGTGCTGCGCCGCGATGGCGACAGCGCGCTGGTGCGGGCCTTGCCCGCCACTGGCCGCACCCACCAGATCCGCCTGCACATGGCCCACGCGGGCCACCCGCTGCTGGGCGACACCAAGTACGGCGGCCCGGCGGCCTGGCGCGACCAGCCGCTGCCCTACCACCTGCTGCACGCCGAGCTGCTGCGCATGCCACACCCGCGCACCGGCCAGCCCTTGGAGATCGCCGCCGCGCCTGTGTGGTGGGGCTAGCTCAAGGCGCACCGTTTACCACCAAGGATCCAAGACACCAAGGGGACACAAAAGGCCGAGATCTACCCGATCTCGGCCTCGCTCTTCCCAAAAATCAACCCTACGCCACGCGCTGCGCCAGCCGCTCAAGCTGGGATCGGTAGACGCTCAGGATCTCGCCTGCGACGCTTGACCAGCCGTACTGCGTGGCCCGCTCGCGTGCGGCCCGGGCCATGGCCTCGCGCATGTCGGCATCCAGCAGCAGCCGCTCCAGGCGATCCGCCAGGGCGGCGGGGTCGTCGGGCGGGGTGTGCAGGCCGCTCACCCCATCCTCCACAATCAGGGCGGGGCCGCCAGCGCTGGTGGCCACCACAGGCCGCCCGCAGGCCAGCCCCTCCAGCGCGGCCATGCCAAACGACTCGTAGTGCGAGGGCATGGTCACGATATCGGCGGATGCATAGTAGAGCGGCAGTCGGTCCTGCGGCTGCGCGCCCGCGAAGCGCACCGCCTGCTCGACCCCCAGGCGCGCGCGCAGGGCGTGCAGGCGGCGCTGCTCGGCGTTCCACTGGCGGCGCTCGCCCTCGCCGCCACCGCCCACCACCAGCGCGTGCAGCGTCTCGCGCCACGCAGGGTGGCGCTGGTGCAGCATGGCCACCGCCTCGATCAGCGCGTCAATGCCCTTCAGCGGCTCGATGCGGCCCACCAGCAGCACCAGGCGGTGCGGCGCGGGCGGCAGGCCCAGGGCCTCGCGGGCCTGGCCCAGCGAGCGCGGCTTGAAGCGCCGCAGATCCACCCCGCAGGGGATGGTGTGCACCTTGGCGCACTCGGCCCCGGTGTGCCACACCAGGTCGGCGCGGTCGCGCGAGGTGGCCGCCACCAGCGCGTCGGCCTCGGCGGAGATCCGCCGCTCGATCTCGACCCGCCGCACCGTCTCGCGCTCCTCGTCGCTGCGGGCCACACGGTTCTTCAGCGCCCCGAGGGTGTGGAACATATGCACCATCGGCGCGCCCCAGGCCCGCCGCAGCTCCATGGCCGCCAGCCCCGAGAGCCAGTAGTGGCTGTGGATCACGTCGTAGCTCAGATCCTCACCCTCGGCGAAGCAGCGGGCGCGGCTCACGAACTCGGGCATGTGCTCGATCAGCCAGTTCTTGTCGTAGGGCACCGGCGGGCCGGCGCGCAGGTGCACCACGCGCACCCCCGGCTCGATGTCCACCTTCAGCGGCACCCGCTCATCCTGCGTGCGGGTGAAGATATCCACCGCCACCCCGGCGCGGCCAAGCTCGCGGCTCAGCTCGCGCACATACACATTCATCCCGCCCGCCTCTTTGCCGCCCAGGCTCGCCAGGGGGCTAGAGTGGGCGCACAGCATCGCAACTCGCATGGCCGCAAGTATCCTCACATCACCATATGCGGCCCGACCGTGGGGCCGCCACACCAACAACTGCTACGTACAAAAGAACGTTTTGTTTTCACGCCCATGCGCCTGCAGGGGCGGTGCCGCACCGCCGAACACAAAGAGCACGGGGCGTGCCGCCCGGTGCTCTCTGTAGGCTTTTGGAATGCGCCGCGCTGGGCGGGCGTGGCTGCTACTCGCCGCTGACCGTCAGCGGGTTGTAGTAGCTGTAGGCCAGCCGCGCCACATTGCCCAGCAGGCGCTGCGTGAAGGTGTCCTTGTACACCTCGCCTGACTGGTAGGCGTAGATGGCGATCACAAAATCGCCGCCCGGCGTGCGCACGATGCCCGCATCGCCCTGCACCTCGGGCTGCGCCCAGCCGCTCTTGTGGGCCACCTCGGTGCCCTCGGGCAGGCCCGAGACCATACGCTTGGTGTCGGCGTTGCGCTTCAGCAGCTCGATCATCTCGGCGCAGCGCTTGGCCGTCATCGTCTCGGGGAACTTCTCCACCAGCTTGCCGCCGCCCTTCGCGCACTGGTCGATCAGCACGTAGATCTGGGCCATCTCGTAGGGCGTGGTGCGCTGCACCGGGCTAGAGTTGGTGAAGGGGGCTTCGCCCGCCTTCTTGGGGCCAACCTTGTACTTGGGCTTGTAGAGCTTGATAAAGTCGTTGGCCTCGAACGGCGTGTACTGGTAGGTGGTGGTCAGGCCCAGGTCGGCCAGGGTATCGCTCATCAGCTGGATGCCCTCGAAGGCCGACTCGGTGGAGGTGCCGCCCACCGACATCGCCATCACGTCGTTGGCGCGCAGGTTGTCGCTGTCGATCACCATCTTCTCGATCGCGCTCATCTGCTTGGCCGTGAACGAGTCGACGTGGGCGTAGGCGTTCAGCAGAATGCCGACCTTGATGGTGCTGGCGGTGCTGAAGGCGGTGCCCTTGTTCACGCTGGCCAGCTCGTCGCCGCTCTTCAGATCGTAGATGTAGACGCCCAGCACGGCGGTGGTCTTCTTGGCCGTGGCGGCGTAGGCCTCGGCCAGGGCCTCAAGCTCCTGCTGCAGCTGCTCCTTGGTGGGGCGCGCGTCGGGCGAGGGCGGGGCCAGGGTCAGCTCCAGCGTGAGCGGCTGGGTGTAGGCCAGGGTGGCCAGGTGCTGCTCGACCTTGGGCAGGGCCGCGTCCACATCCAGCGACTCGGCGGCGTGCAGCACGAAGCTGGCCGAGATCGCCTTGGTGTCGCGGATGGCCTCCACGCCGCTGCTGGCGTTGCTGGCCGCCGGGGCCAGCGCGTCGAGCGCGGCCTTCAGCTTGGCCTCGTCGTAGATCAGCACCAGCGGGATGTCGTCGCCCGCCGTGGCGGTCAGGGCCTTGGCTACCATCGCATCCACGTCGGGGGCCAGGCCGATGGCCTCTGGCTCCAGCGTGGTGGTCACCCCGCCCGTCACCAGCGTCACCGGCTCGGCGTCATCCTTCACAACATCGGCCAGCGCGGCGCGGGCCTGCTCGGCATCCATGCCGCCCAGCTTCACGCCCGCCGCCGTCACGCCATCCGCGATCAGCGGCACGGCGGTGGGCGCGGGGGTGGCGGTGGGCGCGAGGGTGGCGGTGGGCGCGCTGGTCGGGGCCTCGGTGGGGTGGGATGTGGCCTGGGCCTGCGGGCCGCAGGCACCAAGCAGCAGCGAGAGCGCGACAAGCGAGGTCGCGCGGCGGAACGAAGCAGCCATGGGCGATCTATCCTCTGTAAGCAATCCAAAAACCAATGTTCCAAACAGCCCGCCGGCGCGCTACGACGGGGCCGAAAGGCTCGGCCCTGTGGCACACGCGCGTGCCGCCGACCCTGGCTGTCGCGCCGTGTAGTATAGTCGAAGTGCACCGGATGGACAAGCGCGGCGGGAAGATTCTTCACCACGAAGGCGCGAAGGAACACATACCCTTTACCACCAAGACACCAAGACACCAAGGGAAGAAAACGGGAACGAATACCACGAAGGCGCGAAGACGCGAAGGGGAGAACAAGAACGCTTTGCCACGAAGAACCCAAAACACGGCGGTCTTGCAGGCCATATGCACGAACATGAGCCTACAGCACGGGAACACTCAAAATGGATTGTTCCAAGGGGCCATACCCTCACATGGTGTCACTTTTTTGAGAGGGGCATTGGGAAGCGCCACATGGAGTAAGACGATGTGCCAAACCATGCACAGGAAGGGCACAAAACGAACCTTACCCACCGGGCCCATGCGGCGAAGGTGCCGCTAGCGTTTTGATGGCCATATGCACGAACAACAGCCGCCAGGGAAGAGCACAGGAACGCCCAAAATAGGGGGATCGAAGGGGGCGATGCCCCCTCGCGGGGTTGCTAGGGGCCTGCCCCGAGCCGCCGCCCACGCAGGGCACACACCCAGCGAAAAGAGCAACCCTCATCATCGAAGCCGCAGCCGGTCGCCCCAACCGTGCAACGCTCCAAGCATTGCCTACGCTTGGGGCGACCCAAAACGATGCGGAAGCAGCCTCAAAAGTGAGACCCTGTGAGGGCTATGCGCTCTATCTGACGCCGTTTCGCATCATTGTATGTTAGTGGTGTGCGTCCGTTTTTTGCCCTTCGTGTCTTGGAGTCTTGGTGGTGAACATCCTCGTGGCATCGAGAACGCATAGGGCGTGATGCGGCCTGTGGCCTTGGCCAGCGGCCTGTGGTACAACACCCACAGGCCGACACACCACACGAGGAGCCAATGCCACAGATCACCGACATCCCCGCCCGCATCGCCGCGCTCGATCCCGAGCAGCAGGCCTGCTGCCAGCGCCTCTACGAGATCAGCGCCGCCGCCGGGCGGCTGGAGCTGCCCCCCAGCATGCACGCCTGGACCGAGCGGCAGTTTGGCAGCCTGGGGGCCGTGCGCGAGCAGCACATGCTCAAGGTCACCAACTGCTGGACGCTGGAGGGCGCGCTGTTCAACCCCACCCGCGCCCGCCGCCCGGCCCTGGGCCACACCGGCGACGCCGCCATCGACGCCTGGGTCGCCGCCGAGCTGCGCGAGGACATCTTCGCCCAGCCGCTGCGCACCACCCCCGCCGACCCCTTCGGGCGGATCGAGGGCCGCCACTGCATCACCGCGTCCAACATCGCCAAGTACGACGGCTGGCACGGCGTGGTGATCTGCCGCGAGCCGCACCCGCTGCGCTTCGACGCCGAGCAGATCGTCGACTATATCGCCACCGCCTGGCGCTGGATCGAGGCCGCCCACCGCGCCGACCCCAGCGCGATCTACCCGCTGATCACCTGGAACTGCCTGCCCAAAAGCGGCGCGTCGCTGGCCCACGGCCACCTGCAGGTGGCGCTGGGCGCTGGCCAGCCCTACGCCCAGGTCGAGCGCTGGCGGCAGGCGGCGCAGCGCTACCGCCACGAGCACGGGCGGGCCTACGCCGAGGACATGCACCAGGCCCACGCCGCGCTGGGGCTGGCGCTGCCGCCGGTGGCGGGCTGCCGCCGCCTGGCCCACCTCGCACCAGCCCGCAACCGCGAGATGGTGATGCTGGCCCCGGCGCAGGGCCATCCCGCCGCCGCGCTGGCCCGGGCGCTGGCCGCCACGCTGCTGGCCCTGCGCGACCAGCGCGGCGTGCGCGCCTTCAACGCCGCGCTGGCCTTCCCGCCGCTGCGCCCCGATGGCCGCGACTGGGGCGGGCTGCCCGCCTTCGCGCGGGTGGGCGACCGGGGCGACGCGCTGTCCATCCGCAGCGACCTGGGCGTGATGGAGCTGTACGGCATGGCCGTGATCACCGCCGACCCCTTCGAGCTGGTGGGCTAGGCGCGCAAAAAGGCGCGGGGGCCACGCTGCCCCCGCGCCTTCGCTACCAGCTGCGGCTCTGGACGCCCCGCGCTACTGCAGATCCGCCGGGCGCTCGCCCAGGGTCACATCCAGCGTCAGGGTCTCCTTGCCGCGCAGGATCTCCACCTGCACCGTGTCGCCCGGCTTGTGCTGCAGCAGGATCTGGCGCAGCGACTTGTCGATGCCGACCTTCACGCCATTCACCGCTGTGATGATATCGCCATCCTTGATGCCCGCCTTATCGGCAGCCGAGCCAGCCGTCACCGCCGAGCCATTGCCCTGCGAGTTCTTCACCAGCGCGCCGTTCTGCACCGGCAGATCCTGGTCCACCGCGCTCTCGGCGTCGATCTGCACGTACGACACGCCCAGGAACGGGTAGGTCACCTTGCCGCTGGCGATCAGCTGGTCGCTCACCATCTTCACCACGTTGCTGGGCACCGAGAAGCCCAAGCCCTCGGCCTGATCGCTGGTGATGCCGCTACCGCGCACCACCAGGGTGTTGATGCCGATCACCTCGCCCTGCAGGTTCAGCAGCGGCCCGCCCGAGTTGCCGTGGTTGATCGCCGCATCGGTCTGGATCAGGCCCTCCATCGACGAGACCTGGCGGTTCAGCGCGCTGACCACGCCCACCGTCACGCTGTTGCGGAAATCGCCCAGCGGGCTGCCGATCGCGATCGCCGTCTGCCCCGGCTGGATCTTGTCCGAGTCGGCCAGCGGCACATAGGCCGGAACCTTGTCGGCAACCTGCAGCACCGCGATGTCCATCAGCGGGTCGGTGCCCACCAGCTTGGCATCGTGGCGGGTGCCATCGGCATAGTAGACCGCCAGCGACTTCTCGCCATCCACCACATGGTTGTTGGTGATGATATAGCCCTTGTCGCTAATAATCACGCCCGAGCCGGATGCGCGCTGGCTCGGCTGCTCCTGCGGCTGCTGGCCGTCGCCGTTGCCATTGCCATCACCCTGGCCGGGGATCTCGAACGGGAAGGGCAGCTCCTGCTGCGAGTTGGACTGCGCGCTGGCCTTGAGTGTATTCACCACCGTCACCACGGCGGGCGAGACACGCCCCACCACTGCGGTCACGGCGGCATCGCTGGTGATCGCGCCCGTGGCCGCGCTCGATGAGGTGCTCGACACCGGCTCGCCCAGCACCGGCGCGGAGGCCACGCTGGCGGGCGTATCGGCGCGGCTGGCCACCATGTAGCCCACGCCCCCGCCGATGATCCCGCCAGCCACCACCCCCACCAGCAGCGCAAAGACCAGCATCACCCCGACTATCACACGCGATCTGCGTTCCATCTTCATCCTCCTACGCGATTCTGCAATCGAGCTATGCATCTATTCGCCAGCACCAGCGCGCGGCCTGCCGCCTGCGCTGGTTTATCAATAACAATACTGCCACATCGGAAGCCTCACTTCCAAACGATCCGGGCGGGCTGCCCAGCCCTACGCCAAACATGATGCCAGACCTTCGTGAAGACGCCGTGAAACACAAATGAGAACCAGCTAATAGCTGCGCGCGACCCATGGCGCGGGCCGCATGGACCTACGAAAGCCCATCGTACCCGGTTAAAAAGCCCAACCTTGCGCCAACAACATCTTTCATTGTAGAATGAGATGCTTACGCGCTCATGTGGGCAGAATCTTGCCGTACAAATGCACTGCCCGCAACATGTGACACATGGAAGAAATCCTCATCATCGACGACAGCCAGCAGATCTGTGCCATGCTGTCAGAATACGTCCTTCCGGAACTGGGGTATCGGTCTTCCTCTGCACACACTGGCCAACAGGGGCTGCGCCAGTTGCGCCAGCAGCTGCCCGACCTCATCCTGCTCGATCTTCAGCTGCCCGATATGAGCGGCCTCGATCTCCTGCGCACGATCGCGCAGGAGGGCTACGATGTCCCGGTCATCCTGATGACCGCGCACGGCTCCGAGGGCATCGCGGTCGAGGCCTTCCGGCTGGGGGCGCGCAACTACCTGATCAAGCCCTTCTCCGAGGTTGAGGCCAAGGCCGTGATCGACGTGGCCCTGCGCGAGCGGCGGCTGGCCCGCGAGAAGGACCAGCTGACCCGCAACCTGCAGCAGCGCGTGCAAGAGCTGACAGTGCTCTCGTCGATTGGCAAGTCGGTCAGCTCGCTGATCGACAACAACGAGCTGCTGGTGCGGATCGTCGAGGCCAGTGTCTACATCACCCACGCCGAAGAAGGCTTCCTGCTGCTGCACAATCCCGCCGCCAACGAGCTGTACCTGCGCGCCGCCAAGAACCTGGGCGAGCAGCGGGCCAAGCACCTGCGCATCCCCACCGACGACACGCTGGCCGGGCAGGTGATGCGCACGGGCAAGCCCATCCGGCTGGACAAAGCCAGCACCGGCAACCCGCTGAAGGTCAAGACCGGCTTCCTGGTGCGCTCGCTGCTGCAGGTGCCGCTGATCGTGGGCAAGCAGGTGATCGGCATCCTGGGGGTGGACAACCAGGTCAGCGACCGGGCCTTCACCGAAAACGATCAGTACCTGCTCACCGCCCTGGCCGACTACGCCGCCATCGCGATCGAGAACACCCGGCTCTATGAAGAGGTGAAGAGCAGCGAGGCGCGCTACCGCGACCTGTTCACCAACGCCTACGATCTGATCTTCACGCTGGACCGCCAGCTCAACATCCAGAGCATCAATCGCGTGGGCACCGCGCTGATCGGCTATAGCGCCGAGGAGCTTGAGGGCCAGCCGCTGCGCAGCCTCTGCCCGCCCGCCTTCTGGAGCGAGGCCCTGCAGCAGTTCTCCAGCCTGATCACAGGTAGCCCCATCCAGCCCTTCGAGCTGCAGCTCACCCACAAGAACGGCGAGCAGCTGACCGTCGAGGTGAGCGCGCGGCTGCTGCGCGAGGGCCAGCGCATCGGCGGCATCCACTGCATCGCCCGCGATCTAACCGAGCGGCGGCGGCTGGAGGAGCAGCTGCTGCAGGCCGAGAAGCTCTCGGCGATCGGCCAGCTGGTGGCGGGCGTGGCCCACGAGCTGAACAACCCGCTCACCAGCATCTCGGGCTACACTCAGCTGCTGCTGCGCGAGAAGGGCATCACCGGCAACACCCGCGAAGATCTGCAGCACATCCACATCCAGGCCGAGCGCGCCGCCCGGATCGTGCAAAACCTGCTGGTGTTTGCCCGCGAGCACAAGCCCGAGCGCAAGAACATCGTGATCAACGATGTCATCCGCGATACCCTGGCGCTGCGCTCGTACCAGCTGCGCGTCGACAACATCCACGTGCAGCTCGACATGGCCCCCAACCTGCCGCAGACGGTGGCCGACCCCTACCAGATGCAGCAGGTGGCGCTCAATCTGATCAATAACGCCCACCAGGCCATGGTCGAACGCGGCGGCGAGAACCGCCTGACCCTGCGCACTGCGCTCAGCCAGCGCGATGCCAGCGACATGCCGGGCGGCAGACCGATGGTGCAGTTCTCGGTCAGCGACACCGGCATCGGCATCCCGCCCAGCAGCCTCACGCGTATCTTCGACCCGTTCTATACCACCAAGCCGGTGGGCCAAGGCACCGGCCTGGGGCTGGCCATCTGCTTTGGCATCGTGCAAGAGCACGGCGGGCGGATCTGGGCCGAGAGCGAGCAGGGCTTTGGCACCACGGTATTTGTCGAGATCCCCATCCGCGCCCCCCAGGCTGCCGATAGCACCACCGCCGAACAGCAGGCCCTACCCGCCGAGGAGCTGCAGCAGGTGGCCCGCATCCTGGTCGTCGACGACGAGGAGCCGGTCAGCAGCCTGCTGGCCCGGCTGCTGCGCGACCTGGGGCATACGCCCGTGGTGGTGAACAGCGGCATCGAGGCGCTGCGAAGGCTGGGGCAGGAGCCATTTGATCTTGTGCTAACTGATGTTAAAATGCCTGGTATGACCGGGTTCGACCTCTATCAGGAGATCGCTCGGCGCAATCCCGATCTGGCCGCCCGCGTGGTCTTTGTCACTGGCGACATGCTCAGCGCGGCGACCCAGGCGCAGATCGCCCAGAGCGGCAACCCGTTCATCGCAAAGCCGTTTAAGATCGAACAGCTTGAAGCTCTGGTACGATCGCTGCTCACCCGTCAATCAACACCATAGCACTCGCAAACAACCGATAACGGCCACGCAGCGCCAGAGAACACACCGCACCACGCGCAGTGCCGTGAAGCACATATGTGAAAGATACGACGCTACATCGCATACCGCACACCAAGCCAACGGGGGTGTTGCCTGTGCAACGACACTGCGCTCCTACAATGGTGCAATAAGCGCAGTTAGGAGATCGAAGGGACGTGGATACAGCTTTAGCTCAGGCCATCAACACACTCGCCGCCGACAAACGATCGGGCGCGGCCTATATCGCCACACGCGCCGCCGATGTGCTGCTGCGTCGGGCGACCACCGGCGAGGCCGCATCGCCCGACGCCTTCCGTGAAGAGCTCCTGGCCACCGGCTGGGCGCTCATCCAGGCGCAGAGCACTATGGCCGCGCTGATCAATCTGGTCAACACCGTGCTCTGGAAGATCGAGCAGTACGATACCCCGCACGAGCTTCAGCAGGCCGTGGTCGAGGCCACCGACCAGTTCAAACGCCAGCTGAAAGACCATGCCCTGCGGGTGGCCGAGGGCACGCTGCCCCTGATCACCGACGGCAGCACGGTGGTCACGCTCTCGCAGTCCAGCACGGTGCAGCACGCGATCTTCCACGCGCAGCGCGCTGGCCGCCGCTTCAACGTGATCTGCGCCGAGTCGCGCCCCGCCAACGAGGGCCGCGAGACCGCTGCCACGCTGGCCGAGCACGGCATCCAGGTGACGTTCGCGGTGGACACCGCCGCTGTGGCCGCCGTGGCCAACGCCGACCCGTTCCGCGGCGATAACTTCGTGGTGCTGGCCGGTGCCGATATGGTCACCACCAAAGGCCTGGTGAACAAGGTGGGCACTATGGCGCTGGCGCTGGCCGCCAAGCACAGCGGCGTACCCATGTACACGCTCTGCAGCAGCGAGAAGTTCCTGCCGCCTGGCTACCCCATGCCCCAGCAGCGCGAGCGCGCCAGCGACAGCATCTGGCCCGAGGCCCCTACCGGCATCGAGCTGTGGAACCGCTACTACGACTTCACACCGCTCCACCAGATCGCCGGCATCGTCACCGAACAGGGCGTGCTGCCCGCCGCCGCGATCGAGGCATGGCTGGCGGTCACCAAGCTGCACCCGGCGCTGGCCAAGCAGGCCCTGGTGCCAGGATACTAGCACCCACGGCGGGCTGCGCGCACGCCGCCTGACGCCGTAGCCCGCCAAGATCGCACCATGGTGCTTATGTCTTGTTATAATCCGATAGGCCGTAGGGGATGGGCGACACGCCATGTTTTGACTCATGTTCAGGATCTCGCTATAATACAGGTTCCGCATTCCAATGCGCTTTTGCATGTACGGGGTATGCGGGGTATGAATTGACTCCGAACACATGTTCTAGTATAATACTGCTCTACCTGCCTGATCCTGCTCGACCCCGTGAGCACACCCGAGGCACCAAGCCCACGGTACGGCACCGGGAGAGGGAAATACAATGGCTGTCACAAGTAAAAACCTGAACTCGGCGCAGCGGGCAGTGCAGGTGCAGACAAAGCGCCGCCCTCAGAGCGAGCAGCTTCACGTTGGGATGTATCTGCTGACCCTCATGCTCGCATCGATCGCGATCTACGCGATCATGAGCCTGCTGGTTAGCAAGGTAAGCCTAACTATCGATGATATACGCTACGGGCGGCCACGCACCTCGCGGATCGAGGCCTATGTGCAGCACGGCGATGCCCCCGGCAAGCCCACCTACCTGATGGCGGTCAACCTCAACCGCCAGGTGAGCGTGATCGAGATCCCCGGCGGCGACCCATCGCAGACCCGCAGCTTCGCAGGCCCCTACCTCTTCGGCGCAGATGAAGATCTGACCCCGGTGACGCTCTCGATCAAAGACATGGATGGCGACGGCCTGCCCGACCTGCTGGTCGATGTGCGGCGCGAGCAGATCGTCTACCTGAATCGGGATGGCACCTTCCGGCTGCCGACCGCCGACGAGCGCGCCGCGCTCCAGGCAGGGCAGCAATGAGCGATTCACATCGCCCCAAGCGCACCCCGCCCAAAACCGACCTGCGCACCGAGACCGCCGACCCCAAGGCGGTGCGCGAAGAGTTTACCCGGATGCTCAACCGCGAGACGCCCGAGATGCGCCCGCCACCATCGGTGCTGCGCCCATCCTGGGATCTGCTCGACGATCTGCCCGAGCAGCGGCGGCGCGGCCCCATCCCGCCGCCGCAGCCGCCCTACGCCCCACCCCCGCCGCAGCAGCGCCCAGCGCCGCAGCAGCAGCGTCCGGTGCAGCCGCCTTACGCCGCACCACCAGCACAGCAGCGCCCCGCGCAGCCACCCTATGCCGCACCCCAGCCGCAGCGCGTGGCACCACCGCGCCCAGCCCGCGACATCCTCGATACGCCCGTCGAGCGCCCGCGCGCCCGGTCGATCGCCGAGTCGCGCGCCGCGCTGCCGCGCCCCGACTCGCTTGGGATGCCAAGCTGGGCCTCGTCGGTGCCCGAGCCGCCGCTCTACGACCACATGCGCCGCAAGCCATGGGTGATGCTGGTGGTGGCCTTCGTCAGCGCGGCGATCATCATCATGTACCTCATGCCGCCCCAGCTCTCCATGAGCGGGCGCTACCTGCCCGATACCAACGAGGCCGAGCCTGCGGTGGCCAGCAGCAACGTTCCGGCGGGCGAGCACTCGATCGTGCGCGCCCCCACCATCTCGGCCAGCAAGATCGACAGCGTGCTGCGCGACTACGGCTCGCCCGCCGAGGGCACCGGCAACGACTGGGTGGAGCTGGGCAAGAAGTACAACATCGACCCCGCCTACGCGCTAGCCTTCTTCGTGGTCGAGTCCACCGCTGGCACCGCCCAGGGCTGGGCGGGCTGGAAGGACGACGGCTCATCCACCCACAACATCGGCAACATCATCTGCGCTGGCTACGACACGTGCTATGGCCGTTTCCGCGACTATGGCAGCTGGCAAGAGGGGATCGAGGACTGGTATCGGCTGATCTCGGTCGAGTATGTCAACGGGCGCGGCCTGCAGACGGTCGAGCAGATCATCCCGATCTACGCGCCTTCGTTTGAAAATGATGTCGATAACTATGTCAACAGCGTTGAGAAGCTGGTGGAGGCCTGGCGCAGCTAGTAGCCTATGATCGATAGCACCCCATCTTTTGGCCGCACGGTCGCCATCGGCGTGGCGCTTGTGGCCGTTCTCTTGCTCCTTTTTCAGGCCCAGCCCGCCCCCAGCATCAGCGCGTGGGGCGGTAGCTCGGTCGGCGGCATCAGCGGGCAGGCCCAGCCACTCAGCGGGCAGGCCCAGCCCTGGGGCGGCGACGACACCCCCGCAGGCAGCCCGCTGCGCAGCCCGCACACGGTGATGACCCAGGGCTATGGGGTGGGCACCCACGCCCCCGCCGATGTCTGGGGCGCGGTCGACCTAGCGATCGACGCCAACGGCGACGGCAGCGCCGACCGCGACGCCACGCTCAATACGCCGATCTACGCCACCCACAGCGGCGTGGTCAAGATTTCTGCCAACACCTATCCGGCGGGCAACCATATCTGGGTCACCGGCACGCACTTCAAAACCGGCTATTCGCACCTGTCCAGCTTTGCGGTGCCGGATGGCCAGCAGGTGAGCGCGGGTGACCTGATCGGCTACGTAGGATCGACGGGCCTCTCCAGCGGGCCGCACCTAGACTACCAGGTCTGGAAAGATGGCGTGAATGTGAACCCGCTGGACTATGGTGCGACGACCTCTCCCTAACGAAGCGCATCATTCAACCAAACGCAAAAACGGGGAAGCCGCGCAGGCTTCCCCGTTCGCATACCTATCAGGCTAGGCGCATCAGCTCACCGCAGCTCGGCTAGGGCAGGCTGCCGCCGCAGCACCTGCTCCAGCACCACCGCGCGCGGCGAGGTGCGGCGCGGCGCGGCCAGCTGCACGCAGGTGAAATCCTCGGCGTAGATGCAATCGAGGCCCTGGGCGCGCGCGGCGTCGGCGGTGTCCATGGCCCGCTCGGCGATGGCGAACTCGCCATCCCAGTTCTCCAGCTGCGAGGCGTGGGCCTGGAAGGCGTAGAGCTTGCGCTCCAGGTGGTGCTGCTCCAGCGGCATATACGCCGTTGGGCTGGCGGTCTCAAACAGGTAGATGCGCTCAACATCGTGCGGCTCAAGGCCCTCGGCGGCCAGCTCGGGGGCGGCCAGGTGGGTGTTGGCCAGCGGCATCACCGCGCCCAGCGTGCTGGCCCCCACCGCAATGTGGTCGGGGTGGTTCAGCAGGTTGGCGCGGTAGCGCAGGTGCGGGTCGAAGGTGAGCACGGCCTCGGGGCGCACCTGGCGGATCACGCGGGCGATCGCCACCCGCAGCTCGTAGGTGGCGTCCACATGGGCGTCGGCGTAGCCCAGGAAGGTGACCGAGGCCACGCCCAGCCGCCGCGCGGCCTCGCGCTGCTCCAGCCGCCGCAGCGCCGCTAGCGCCTCGGGCGACTGCTCGGGGTCGCGGCTGCCACCAGCGCCATCGGTCACCAGCAGGTAGTGGATACGTGCGCCCTGCATGCCCCAACACGCCAGCGTGCCCCCGGCCATAAACTCGATATCATCGGGGTGAGCAGCGACTACAAGCACGCTTTCGGGAACGGGGGCATTCAGCAGAGATTGCATAGGGTACCTCGTCTACCTTACTAATCACAAGATGGTGTTCTGTCCACCATTCTCAGCTTAAATATAATATAGTTGATTTTATTTGTCAACAAATAAATCGGCGTCAATTTCCCGCATTGGTTGCATGCTCACAACCTAGGCCGTATCATAGCCAGGCACTATGCGCCGTCATCCGCACACAGCGAGGAGTTTGTGCATGTCCAGCCCCAGTTTTGAGATCGAATGGGTCCGCTCGCAGTTTCCCGCCCTGGCCGAGCGCGTCGGCGGCCAGCCCGCCGTGTTCTTCGATGGCCCCGGCGGCACCCAGGTGACCCAGGGCGTGATCGACGCCATCCGCGACTACCTCATCCACGCCAACGCCAACACCCACGGCGCGTTCGCCACCAGCGCCCGCTCCGACGCGATCATCGCCGAGGCCCACCAAGCCATGGCCGACATGCTGGGCTGCGACGCCGATGAGGTGGTGTTTGGGCCGAATATGACTACGCTCACCTTCACGCTCAGCCGCAGCATCGGGCGCGGCATCCAGCCCGGCGATGAGATCGTGCTGACACGGCTCGACCACGACGCCAACTTCTCGCCCTGGAAAGCGCTGGAGGAGCGCGGCGCGGTGATCAAGGTGGTGGACATCGACACCGAGGACTGCACGCTGGACATGGACGACCTGCGCAGGCAGATCACGCCCAAGACCAAGCTGGTGGCGATCGGCTACGCTTCCAACGCGGTCGGCAGCATCAGCGATGTGGCCGAGGCGGTGCGGCTGGCCCACGCGGTCGGCGCGCTCTGCTTCATCGACGCGGTGCACTACGCGCCCCACGGCCCGATCGACGTGCGCGCGCTCGATTGCGACTTCCTGGCCTGCTCGCCCTACAAGTTCTTCGCGCCCCACATGGGCACGATCTACGGCAAGCGCGAGCACCTAACCAAGCTCCAGCCCTACAAGGTGCGCCCCGCATCCGACGCCACGCCCGACCGCTGGGAGACCGGCACCAAGAACCACGAGGGCCTGGCCGGGGTGGTCGCCGCCGTCAACTATCTGGCCGAGCTGGGCCGCCGCACCGCGCCCGCCGCTCCCGCCAGCCGCCGCGAGGCCATCCAGGCGGCCATGGCAGCCATCCACACCTACGAGCTAGCCCTGGCCCAGCGGCTGATTGCAGGGCTGCTGGCCATACCGGGGCTGGCGTTCTACGGCATCCGCGAGCCGGAGCGTCTTGACCAGCGCACTCCCACCGTGGCCATCCGCATCGATGGCATCGCCCCCGCCGAGCTGGCACAACAGCTGGGCGAGCGCGGCATCTTCACATGGGATGGCAACTACTACGCGCTGAATCTGAGCGAGCGGCTGGGGCTGGAGGAAAGCGGCGGCATGCTACGGATCGGCCTGGTGCACTACAACACCGCCGAGGAGGTGGATCGCCTGCTGGCGGCACTGCACGAGATCGTGGCGGCATAAAAATACGGCCCGCTCCCCATTGAGAGGAGCGGGCCGTATTTCTCGAAAGATGTTGCTACAACGAAGCCGCCGCACCGCAGTCGTAGAGCGCTATCTGCATGCGGCCCATGCCGCCGTTCTGGCTGCCGCTGCGGCTAGTTCCACCCGGCGCTCCAGTGTTCTGTGTGCCCGTCTCGAAGCCCCGCACCACCTGGCACGAGCTTGTGAGGTACGACGAGACATCGCTCGAACCGCCACCCATCCTGCCGCCGCTCGTCTGCCAGTAGATGTAGCGTAGCTCGCCCGCACCCACCAACTGCCTCAGGCCAGCCCCATCCACCACTTGATCGCTGCCCATAAACCCGCCGATGTAGAGCACCGGCCTGCCCGTGGCAATCACATAGTCCGAGCCTTGCATCGAGCTGGGCACCGCCAGCAGATAGCGCGTATCCTGCGTGTTGGCCTGCAGGTAGTCCAGCAGCTCCTGGTCAACCGTCAGGTCTGCCGCACCATCCTTCGCGCGGGTCTCGCCACTATAGGCCGCAGGCAGCGAGGCGTTCTCGACCGGGTTGCGCATGGTGAGGTATGACCACACGCCCGGCACCAGCAGCACCGCCGCCACCGCACCCGCCATCCCCGCCAGCGCGGCCCAGCGCGCCCAGACCGCCCGCCGCAGCGCCGTGCCCAGCAGCAGCGCCAGCGCCGCCGCCCCAGCCATGCCCACGGCCAGCCATAGCCACCAGGGCGCGCCCACGTAGCGCACAACGGTGGCATACTGAAGCCACATGGTCGCCACCAGCGCCACCAGCGCTGCGCCCAACGCTAGCCAGGGGTGCCGCTCGCGCAGGTGCCAGATCGCCGCCACTGCGATGCCCGCCAGCGCCGCCGCAGGCACCGCCAGCATCGAGAGGTAGTACTCGTGAAAAAAGCCTGCGATGCTGAAGAACACCCCCGCCGCGCCCAGCCAGCCGCCCCAGGCCAGCAGCGCCTGGTGCGCGGGTGCCACTGGCCAGCGCGGGCGGCTGCTGAACGCCAGCAGGATTGCACCCATAAGCGCCATTGGCAGCAGCCAGCCCGCATCCTTGCTCAGCGGCGTGGTGAGCAGGCGCAGCGGGCCTGCCTGCCCGGTGTCGCCGCCCGGCCCGCCGAAGCCCTGGCCACCGCCCTGCGGCTGGCGACCCGGCCCGCCGCCCTGGCTGCCGAACCCGTCGCGACCCTGGCCGCCATCGCGGCCCTGCCCAGGCTGGCCACTCGGCGCATTGCCCTGACCGCTCTGGCCAGCCTGGCTCGGCCCACCGCCGCGCCCGCCGCCAAATCCACCCATGCCGCCCATGCCATATAGCCGATCAAGGCCATTATGCCCAACGATCAGCTCCATCACCGTGTTGTTCGTGCTGCTGCCGACAAACGGCCGCTGGCTGGCCGGGGTCAGATCCACCGCCAGCACCCACGCAAGCGACACCGCCAGCAGCACCAGCGTGGCCAGCGCCAGCTGCAGCAGCTTGCGCCAGAGGCTCAGCCGCGCGCCCAGTAGATACATCACATACAGCGCGGGCAGCACCATATACGCCTGAAGCATCTTGATGTTAAAGCCCACCCCGATCAGCGCCGCGCCCAGCAGCAGAAAGCCTAGCCTCGCCCGCTCGGCGGCATTGAAGAAGGCCCATGTGGCGCACAGCAGCGTGAAGATCAGCATGCTGTCGATCGTGTTATTGCGGTCGGTCGCCACCACCACCGGGGCAAGCGCCAGACCCAGCGCGGCCACCATGCCCGCCGCCGTGCCAAACGAGCGCCGCACCAGGTGGTACAGCAGGGCCACCGAGCCAAGGCCGCACAGGATGCCCGGCAGCAGCACGCCAAACGCATTCACTCCAAAGATCTTGGCCGAAATCGCCTGCATCCACAGGCCCACCGGCGGCTTGTCCACGGTCAGTGCGCCGCCCGGCTCGGCCACCACGTAGAAAAAGTTGTACCACGACTGGATCATGCTGGTGATCGCCGCTGTGTAGTAGTGGTTTACATTGCCCAGCTCATGCATGTACGAAAAGCGCAGCAGCGCGGCCAGCAGCACAATCGCGCCCAGGCCCAGACCGCGCAGCAGCGCATCGCGCCGCAGCGGTAGCGCCAGCGCGCGGCTCCGGCCCGCCGCACTTGTGGTCGAGCGCGCTACTCCCATGGCGCGCTCCCCGCCGCCTCGTCGGCGTCGCCGAAGCCCCAGCGCCGATCCACCACATACAGTGGGCGATGGCGCACCTCATCCTGCATGCGCCCCAGGTACTCGCCGATCACGCCCAAGCCCATCAGCTGCATGCTGCCCAGGAACAGCACCGCCACCAGCGTGGTGGCCTGCCCCAGCAGCGGCTGGTCGGCCCCAAAAAGCCGCAGGACAATCACCGCCAGAATGGCCAGCACGCTCACCAGCGCCAGCGCGAAGCCGATGTAGGTCGAGAGCTGCAGCGGCACATACGAGAAGCTGGTGATCGCATCCAGCGCAAATCGCACCATCTTGCCCAGCGTAAACGCGCTGCTGCCCGCGAAGCGCGGCTGGCGCTTGTAGGCCACGCCCACCTGCCGGAAACCCACCCAGCTCACCATCCCGCGCAGAAAGCGATGGTGCTCGGGCATCTCGCGCAACGCCACCAGCACACGCCGGTCCATCAGCCGAAAGTCGCCGGTATCCAGCGGGATGTCCACATTCGTGATCGCGCGGATCAGGCGGTAGAACCCGCTGGCGCTGGCCCGCTTGAACCATGTCTCGCCCGCCCGCTCGCTACGCACGCCGTAGATCACGTCGTAGCCCTGCCGCCAGCGCGCCACCATGTCGGGGATCACCTCGGGCGGGTCTTGTAAGTCGGCATCCATCATCACAATCGCCCGCCCGCGCGCCACATCCAGCCCCGCCGTGGCCGCCGCCTGAAAGCCAAAGTTGCGCGAGAGGCTCACGCCGCGCACATGCGCATCATCCGCGCACAGCGCCGCGATCGTCGCCGCCGACTGGTCACGGCTGCCGTCGTTCACCAGCACCAGCTCCCAGCGCTCGCCCAGCGCAGCCATCACCTTGGCCACCCGCCGGTGCAGCTCGGGCAGGCTCTCGGCCTCGTTATGCACAGGAACCACAACAGAAAATGTTGGCGCGTCGCTTGCCGCTGGCATCACCAGCGCAGGCAGCGCAACCGGGCGCTGCGAAGGTATGACGGTCATAATCTCATCCTCCCAGGTATCGCGTTCAACGGCTTCTTTGCTGCCGTCAGCGTAGCAGAAGGATGTTCAGATGATGTTTGCGACCCTTTGACATCCGATGAAATCACCGCGTTGCCAGCCGCGCCGCGCTATACTACAATCCAGCACACACCCGCCACGAAAGGAGCCACCATGGCAGAGACCAACGCCGCGCTGCCGATGCGCAGCTTCGGCCCATCCTCCATCCAGGTCACGCCCATCTGCATCGGCTGCGCCCCGCTGGGCAGCATGCCCGAGGTCTTCGGCTACGGCGTCAGCGAGCAGGATGCCATCGCCACGCTCGACGCCGCCTTCGACAGCCCGATCAACTTCCTCGACACGGCGGCGGCCTACGGCGATGGCGAGAGCGAGCGCCGCATCGGGCTGGCCATCCAGCGGCGCGGCGGCCTGCCCCAGGGCGTGGTAGTGGCCACCAAGGCCGACCGCGACCTGCACACCGGCGACTTCAGCGGCGAGCAGATGCGCCGATCGATCGAGCGCAGCCAGCGCCTGCTGGGCATGGAGTTCCTGCCTATCGTCTACCTGCACGATCCCGAGAACACCTCCTACGAGGAAATCATGAAAACCGGCGGGGCCGCCGAGACCCTGCTGCGACTGAAAGAGCAGGGCGCGATCGGCATCGTTGGGATGGCGGGAGGCCCCGTCGATCTGATGGCGCGCTACATCGAGACCGGCATGTTCGAGGCCCTGATCACCCACAACCGCTACACCTTGCTCAACCGCTCCGCCGACGAGCTGCTGACCATGGCCGCCCAGCGCGGCATGGCCGTGCTGAACGCCGCGCCCTACGGCTCGGGCATCCTCGCCAAGGGCCCCTCGGCCTACCCGCGCTACGCCTACCAGCAGGCCGAGGGACAGGTCATCCAGCGCGCCTTCACTATCGAGGGCGTCTGCAAGCGCTACGCCGTACCCCTGGCCGCCGCCGCGCTCCAGTTCTCGCTGCGCGACCCGCGCATCACCTCAACCGTGATCGGTATGACCAAGCCCGAGCGCATCCAGCAGACCGTGGAGCTTGCCAGCCACCCCATCCCCCAAGAGCTGTGGGATGAGCTGGCCAGCCTGCCTTTCGATACCGCCGACCCGCAGGGCTAGCACGCACAAGCGCCGCCGCCCTCGTTTGGGCGGCGGCGCTCGCATTCCCACAGCTTGTACACAGCCAGCCTAGCCCTCCAGCTCCTTCAGCACGCCCAGCGCCGCCAGGATGTCGGGCACCACATAGTCGGCCAGCGGGTGGTCGGGGGCGCTCGGCTCATCGCTCAGCAGAATAGTCGTCATCCCCAGCTGGTGCGCGGGCACTAAATTCTGCGGCGTGTCCTCCACAAACGCCAGCTCGCTGGGCGGCACACCCAGAGCCGCCACCACCCGCTCGTACGCCGAGAGGCTGGGCTTGGCGTCGAAGCCGTGGTAGCGCAGGTCGAAGATCTGCGCAAAGTGCCGCTCGATACCCAGCGCCTTCAGCACCCGCTGGGCGTGCTCGATCGGCGAGTTGGTGAAGATCGACTTCGGCGTGACGATGCCGCCCAGCCGCGTGTCTAGCTCGGCATCCAGCGCTAGAAAAGCACTGATCTCCATATCATGGATGTAGTGCAGATAGTCCTCAACATCCACCATATCGCCATAGTTCAGCTGCAGACCGCGCAGCGTCGTGCCATAGGTGCTAAAGTAGCTCTCGCGGACCTTCTGCGCCTCTTCCTCATCCAGATGCAGGAAATTTCGCACATACTCAGCGATTCGCACATCAAACATCGGCATGATGCCAGAAGTGCTCGGATAGAGCGTATTATCAAGATCGAATAGAATATGTGAGATTGTCATAGACTTATTGCCTTACCCTCTATAGCAACAGTGCAGCTTTTGCACCGTGGTATCAGCGTACAAAATTTCCTCGGGCAAAGCAATAGGCCAGCGCCGTATCTCACCGCAAAAATGCACAAAAAAGGCGCAGGCATCAAACTGATGCCTGCGCCTAGCCCCTAGCTCGCTACTTGGGCAAAAAGTCATTGGTATAGGCTTTATCAAGTGCCACATCGGTCTTCAGAATCCCGCTGTCGCGCAGGAAGGTGGCGGTCGCCTGCCAGCTGGTGCTCTCGGTGTAGCCCAGGCCGTGGGCCACGGTCGCATCGCTCTGCCAGTAGCCGATCGTGGCATCCAGCACGCGCTGCTGCAGCTTTTGGCCCGCCGCATCCGCGCCCTTCAGCTCGGGGATAAAATCCAGGCTGGCGGCAAACGCCCCGCTGGGGTCGCTGATCGCATCCTGCATACCGTGCAGCGTGGCCTTCAGGAAGCCACGCACCAGCTCCGGCTGCTCGCTGATCAGCTTCTCGCTGGTGATGATCCCATCCGAGGCCAGCGGGAAGTAGTCGGACACCTTGATCACATTCAGATCGAGCCCGGCCTGCTGCAGCTGGATCGGCTCGTTGTTGCCGTAGCCGCTGGCCACCTGCACCTTGTCCTCGCTTAGCGCGGCCACCTGGTTGAACCCAACCTCCTGGATGTTCAGGTCGCTCTCGGGGATCTTGGTGGCGTACAGCAGGGCCTGCAGACCCACATACGCCGCCCCAAAGCGCCCTGGAATACCCACCGACTTGCCCCTCAGATCCTCGGGCTTCACAATCTTCTGGTCGGCCTTGCTGTAGAACACCGTCGCAAAGCGCTGGCTGTTGGTCGCCACCGTCACGATCGGCAGGCCCTGCGCGCGGGCCAGCAGCACCATGTCGCCGCCCGCCATGCCAAACTGCGCCGTGCCCTGCGCCACCCGCTGGATCGAGTCGGTCTCATACTTATAGTCGAAGCTCACATCCAGCCCTTCGGCGGCATAGTAGCCCTTGGCCACCGCCACGTAGAAGTGGGCAAACTGCACATTCGGCACATAGGGCATCGCAATCGTCACCGGCGTCAGCGCGCCAGCCGTGGCCGCAGGCGCGCTAGGCAGCGCCGTCGCCGCACCTGTGGCGGTAGACCCGCATGCCGCCAGCACCGCCATCGCCACCATCAGAGGAAATACCCGCCATCGCATACAGCCTTGCTCCTCACACGTAATAGGATAAAAAACACCCGCCAGCGGCCAGCGCGGGCGTCGGCCCAGCGCAGCCAGCGGCAAACACAGCATCGGGAGGAAAGGAGGGGCGCTACGGCTCCCAGCGGATCAGCAGGCGCTCGGCCAGGGCCGCCGCCAGGTAGTAGAGCATGGTCAGCAGCGCCAACGTCAGCAGCGCGGCAAACATCAGCGGCGTGTCAAACAGGCCGCGCGCGATGTTGATCAGCGCGCCCAGGCCAGTGCTGCCGCCCACGAACTCGCCCACCACCGCGCCGGTGGTGGCCAGCGCCAGGCCTGCCTTCACCCCTGCGAAGATGCCCGGCAGCGCCAGCGGCAGCTCCACCGCGCGCAGCAGCTCCCAGCGGCTCGCACCATCCAGCTTGGCGGCCTCGATCACCTCGCGAGGCACGCTGCGCAGGGCCACGATCGTGCTGCTGAGAATGGGAAAGAAGGTGACGAGCGCCGCGATCAAGGTCTTCGAGCGGATATCCGCGCCGATCCAGAGGATGATC
Organism: Chloroflexia bacterium SDU3-3; assembly: GCA_009268125.1. NCBI lineage: Bacteria > Bacillati > Chloroflexota > Chloroflexia > Chloroflexia bacterium SDU3-3. The sequence goes on from WBOU01000016.1 coordinate 145,172, forward strand.
AGCGGCGCGATCGCCACGATCGGCACGGCCTGAGTGGCGGCGATCTGCGGTGCCAGGATGCGCTCCAGCCGGGGCGCGTGGGCCAGCACATAGCCCAGCACCAGGCTCACCGCCAGCGCCAGCCCAAAGCCGCCCAGCGACTCGCCCAGCGTCCACATGGTGTGGCCCAGCAGCGTGCCGCGCTGCATCTCCATCAGCCAGCGCTGCAGCACCGCCTCGGGCGTGGGCAGGATAAACGCGGGGTAATCCTGCCAGAGCACCAGCCCGCGCCACAGCCCCAGCACCACCAGCAGCGACAGCAGCGCCCACACCCCATAGGGCACATTGCGCGCGGCATCGCCCGCCCGCCCCAGCTTCTGCGCCGAACTCCGGCTATAGGTCAGCACCTGGCCACGCATCACATCCATGGTCGCCTCACCCCAATCAAAAAGCCCCAAGGTCAGAGACCTCGGGGCATCACAAACTGCATACCGCCACACAACGAAAGCGAAGCATACGCCAAGCGGCGCTGCCTCGCATCATCGCGTAAGCAACAGCTCGAAGACGGCATGCCTAGGCACGCCGTGCGATCTTCTTCCATCCGGACTATACCGTCGGCCCTGGATTCTCACCAAGTCCTGCCTCTCGGCTCGCGGGCTTATGTGGCACGCCACCATCACCGCCGATCAGGAATTTCACCTTGCCCCGAAGATCTGTGTTTTTATGTTCGCCTGAAGCATAGCATCGAAAAAAGCACTTGTCAAATAGTGAAAGTTGCACCCTTTGGTCAACATTCGTGGTATGATCACAACTTTACCGCGATACAATGCTTTTTGAGGAGAATCTCATATTTTTCACACCCCATTTAATTCAAGCGTAGGCTAGCATATCTCGGGCACTGATCACCCCAAAAAACATAGCCTACACACAAGCGGCAATGTTCTATCTGATTTGCTATCCCCAAAAAGCCGGAGCGCACCCGTTTATTCCCATGCAGCAAAAAGGCCCACAGGCCAGATACCATCTTATTAAGGCGAAAGGATAATCCCAACGGGAACACAACAGTAAGCGCATCACAAGGCGCTGGTTTGACAAGTTTTGGCTTCTCGGCTATACTTCTTGGCCATCGGGGCGTAGCGCAGTCTGGTAGCGCACAGCGTTTGGGACGCTGGGGTCGTGGGTTCGAATCCCTCCGCCCCGACCACTCTTCTCTACAATACAAGCTATCTTGGCGGGGATCCTCTCCTCGTGGGGTAGAACACGGCAAAGTGCATGTGCAACCTTTTCTTCTACTAGTACGTCTTACTAGTGAAGATCGCGTTGGACATGTCTTCGGCTTTGCTTTCTCAAAATCTCCGTTGACATTTCACAACCATCAGTGTATACTCAGCCAACAGTGTATGGCTAGCCCACACGCTGCTGATCACAACGCACCCTCTGACAACAGGAAACTGTTCAGCGTTTGACCTCGCGTGTCAAACACATTTGTCTCAGTAGCATGAGGGCGCGGTTCCTCCTAGGCGGGGAGCCGCGCTATGTCTTTATGGGGGGGAAAATGGCAATTGACGAGCGAAACCCATGGGATGTCGACGACCGCCCCGACGATCTTGACGATGTGGCCCTCGCGTCACTTCCAAACATAGACGATGTTGTTCTCGGCGAGATGGAAGACCTCTCGTCCGACTCTGCCGAGGCCGCGCCCCACGAGCCGAGCCTCGACTCGGTGCAGCACTACCTCACCGAGATCGGGCGGGTCTCGCTGCTGAACGCCGCCGAGGAGATCGAGCTGGCCGAGCGCATCGAGCGCGGCAAGGCCGCAGCCAAGCGCCTAGAGGAGGAGCAGAGCCTCAGCCTCCAGCTCCACATGGCGCTTCAGCGCGATATCCTAGACGGTGAAGACGCACGGCGGCACCTCATCCAGGCCAATCTGCGCCTGGTGGTGAGCATCGCCAAGAAGTACGTAGGGCGCGGGCTGTCGCTGCTCGACCTGATCCAGGAGGGCAACATCGGCCTGATGCGTGCGGTTGAGAAGTTCGACTACCACAAAGGCAACCGCTTCTCCACCTACGCCACCTGGTGGATCCGGCAGGCCGTCACCCGCGCGATCGCCGAGCAGGGGCGCACCATCCGCCTGCCCGTACACATGTCCGAGTCAGTCGGCCAGGTGAAGCGCACCTCCGAGCGGCTCTCGCAGGCGCTAGAGCGCCAGCCCACCGCCGAGGAGATCGCCACGGCGCTGGGGCAGACACCCGACCGCATCGAGCGCGTGCTTGAGGCGTCGCGCCGCCCAGTCTCGCTGGAGACCCCGGTGGGCGAGGATGGCGAGCACACCCTGGGCGATTTCATCCAGGATGATGAGCAGACCACGCCCGCCGAGTTCGCGTCGCGCCAGCTGCTGCGCCGCGACCTGGCCAGTGCGCTCGACCACCTGAGCGACCGCGAGCGCCGCATCATCGACCTGCGCTACGGGCTGCAGGATGGCCAGCGCCGCACGCTAGAGGAGGTGGGCCGCGTGCTGGGGATGACCCGCGAGCGCGCCCGCCAGATCGAGGCCGAGGCGCTGCGACGCCTGCGCATGCCCGAGATCGGCCAGCACCTACGCGACTACCTGGAGTAGCGCAGGCCCGCAACTGTGGGTTAAGAAGCCCCCGCTGGCATTGCCAGCGGGGGCTTCTCTACGCATCAGGAAGGGCTACACCAGCGTGGCTGCACCATCCCGCAGCACTGAATCCACCAGCGGCAGCTCGCGCTGATCGCCCTCGGCGTAGGTGCTGGCGGCGGCAGACACGAAGCCGTAGAACAGCGGGTGCGGGCGGTTGGGCCGCGAGAGGAACTCGGGGTGGAACTGGGTGGCCACATACCACGGGTGATCGGCCAGCTCGATGATCTCCACCAGCCGACCATCGGGCGACTGGCCGCTGATCACAAAACCTGCCGCCTCCATCCGCTCGCGGTAGGCGTTGTTGAACTCCAGGCGGTGGCGGTGGCGCTCCTGCACCTCGGGCTGGCCATAGGCGGCGGCGGCCTTCGAGCCAGGCTTCAGCACACAGGGGTAGCTGCCCAGGCGCATGGTGCCGCCCTTGTTCTCCAGATCCACCTGGTCGGCCATATAGTCGATCACGGGGTGGGCCGTCTCGGGCACGAACTCGGTGCTGTTGGCATCCGATGTGCCTAGCACGTGGCGGGCATAGGCGATGGTGGCGCACTGCATGCCCAGGCACAGCCCCAGGTAGGGAATGTTATTCACCCGCGCGTAGTCGGCGGCGGCGATCTTGCCCTCCACGCCGCGGTAGCCGAAGCCGCCCGGCACCACAATGCCGTGCACGCCGCGCAGCAGCTCCTCGCTGCCCTCGCGCTCCAGCTCCTCGGATGAGACCCAGCGGATGTCGACATCCACGCCCTGGGCCACCGCCGCGTGGCGCAGCGACTCGACCACGCTGATGTAGGCATCCTTCAGCTCGACATACTTGCCCACCAGGGCCACCGGCACGCTGCGGCGCGGGGCCTTGATCTGCTGGACGATCCGCTCCCACTCGGCCAGCTCGGGGTTTACCTGGGGCAGGCTCAGGTGCTTGGCCACATACGGCCCCAGGCCCCACTTCTCCAGCACCAGCGGCACCTCGTAGATCGTCTCCACCGTCTCCAGCGGGATGACCGCATCCACATCCACATCGGCGAACAGCGCGACCTTCTCGCGCACGTCGTCGCTGATCGGGTGGTCGGCGCGGCACACGATCACGTCGGCGGTGATGCCCACGCGGCGCAGCTCCATCACCGAGTGCTGGGTGGGCTTGGTCTTCACCTCGCCGGTCGCGCCGATGTGGGGCATCAGGGTCACGTGAATGTAGAGCACGTTATCGCGGCCCACATCCTTACGCATCTGACGGATGGACTCAAGGAAGGGCAGGCCCTCGATATCGCCCACCGTGCCGCCGATCTCGCAGATCACCACATCGGCCTTAGAGTGCTCAGCGGCATCGGCGATGCGCGACTTGATCTCGTTGGTGATATGCGGGATAACCTGGATGGTGCCACCCAGATAGTCGCCGCGCCGCTCCTTCTGGATGACCGACGAGTAGATCTTGCCGGTAGTCACATTGCTGGCCCGCGAGAGGTTCTCGTCGGTGAAGCGCTCGTAGTGGCCCAGATCCAGGTCGGTCTCCGCACCGTCGTCGGTCACAAACACCTCGCCGTGCTGGTAGGGCGACATGGTGCCGGGGTCGACGTTGAGGTAGGGGTCAAGTTTCTGGATCGAAACGCGCATGCCCCGCGCCTTCAGCAGCCGCCCAAGCGATGCGACCGTAATACCCTTGCCAACCGAAGATGCGACACCGCCTGTTACAAAAATGTACTTTGTCATAGCCTCTGCTGCTCCTCCTGATACGCGATAGCGCTCACGTTTTTGGCCCGTTGCCGTCATTATCTGACCATGAAAAAACGGGTCGTTCACCCCTTCGGCTGAACCGACCCGTATGTGTTGAGTGTTTGGCTGAAGCAGAACCTGATGCATTCCCGCATCTGTTTGCCGGTGACGGCCGCTCCTTCCAGTGCTCGTTGACAGCAGCTGTGCTCGATGTACTATACCGCCCGGCCCGCGCGCACGAAACGCGCAGATTTTGCACGCAAAAGGGAGGGGAAGGTGTTGCCACCCTCCCCCCCACGGGCTTCTATGATCGGTGCTGCTGTGTTAGCTCGAAAATGGTGCCGTTCGCAGGCGACACTTCGGCAACAGGACGCTTTAGACGCCAATGTTGTCGAACCATGTAATCCATACGACGAACCTCCGACGTGTATTATAGCACATCTTGGCCCAGGGTTCCGCAGCTATCTATGAGACTGATGGGCGCATGACGATGATCCTGGTCTGCTCGCCCTCGGCGGGCAGGTTGGTGGCGGTGATCGTGAGCTTGTCCTCCACCTGCGGCTCTTTGATGCCCATCTCCTGCAGGAAGGCATCGAGCGTACCGATCTGGGTAGTGGTGAAGCTCTGCTGCTGGCCCTCCTGAGCGTAGTGCATCGGAACCACGATGCGCGGCTCGATCTGGCCGATCACATTGGATGCCTCGGCGGGGCCGATGGTCTCGCCGCCACCCACGGGCAGGAACAGCACGTCGACTGCGCCGATCTCCTCAAGCTGGCGGGCCGACAGCTCGTGGCCGAGATCGCCCAGGTGGCAGAACACCACATCGTCGATGTGAACGACATAGGCGGTGTTGCGGCCGAGCTCCTCGCCCTTCTTCTTATCGTGGTAGGTCTGCACGCCTGAGATCATCACGCCGCCCACCTCATACTCGCCCGGGCCTTCGATGGTGAAGAGCTTCTCGCGCATGGGCTTGACGGCGGCGACGTTGGTGTGGTCGGGGTGGGCGTGGCTGATGGTCACGATATGCGCCGTCGGCTTGCCAATATCGAGGCCCACCGAGCGATCGTAGGGGTCGGTGAGCACAATGCCATCGCGCCCACGGATGCGGAACGAGGAATGGCCAAGAAACTGGATGTCAGGCATACAATACTCCAAAAAAACAGCAGATAGCGCAGGCGGCGCAGCGGGCTAGGACTCGTCCTCGCCAACGCGCTGCTCCTGTAGCTCGTGCCAGAGCGTGTCGAGCACGGGTCGAATTGTATCAAATCCAAAGCCCCGCCGCTGCAGAAAACCGCCCAGCTTGCGGGTGAAGGTCATCTTGTCGGGGGCGGATGCGTACTTCCGCAGCGCGGCGCGGGCCACAGCCATGGCCTGCTCGCCCTGGTCTCCCAGCAGCTCCTCGTCGCCCAGCACCACATCGGCGGTGTCGCGGGCGATGCCCTTGCGCCGCAGCTCGTCGCGCAGCGCGCCCTTGCCGCGCGGGTTCATCAGCATGCGGTTCTCGACCCAGCGGCGGGCGAAGGCGGCGTCATCCACCAGGCCCAGGCCAGTGAGGCGCTCGATCACGCGGTCGATCACCTCGGGGGCGTACTCCTTGCGCCGCAGCTTGTCGCGCAGCTCGGATGTGGAGCGCGGGCGTGCCTCCAGGGCGCGCAGGGCGGCCTGGAAGGCCTTGTCGGCACCCTCGGCGGCAGCGAGGCGCTCGTAGTCCTCGGCGGTCAGCTCTTTGCCGACAAACAGCGCCTCCTTGGACAGGGTGTCGAGGCTGACGCCCAGGCAGAAGGAGCCGTTGATGAAGATGTTCACCCGCTTGGGATCGTTGATCTGGGCGCGGAGCGCGGTTATTTTTCCTGCAGGCATGGCATTAAAAAAAGTGAGCTACCTAGCCGCCAGACGGGGTGTCGGCCAGATAGTTCACTTTCTTCTCACGAAAGATAGTCGCTACTCCTCGAACAGCGAGTCGTCCTCGCTCTCGCCGCCCTCGGCGGCGGGGGCCACGATCGACGCGCCCTCGGTGGTGGTGGCCTGGGCGCGGATGAGGCGCTCGATCTCCACCAGCAGGGCGGGGTTCTCGTTCAGGAAGTTCTTGGCGTTCTCGCGGCCCTGGCCCAAGCGATCCTCGCCAAGGTAGAACCACGCACCCGACTTGCGGATGATCTCCATCTCCACACCGATGTCGAGCACGTTACCCGCGCGCGAGATGCCCTCGTTGGCCATGATGTCGAACTCGGCCTGGCGGAAGGGTGGGGCGACCTTGTTCTTGATCACCTTGACGCGCGAGCGCGAGCCGATGGCCTCCTGGCCGCTCTTCAGCGTCTCGATGCGGCGGATATCGAGCCGGACCGAGGCGTAGAACTTGAGGGCCTGGCCGCCGGTGGTGGTCTCGGGCGAGCCGAACATCACGCCGATCTTCATACGCAGCTGGTTGAGGAAGATCACCACAGTCTTCGACTTGTTGATCGCGCCGGAGAGCTTGCGGAGCGCCTGCGACATCAGGCGGGCCTGGAGGCCGGGCAGCGAGTCGCCCATGTCGCCCTCGATCTCGGCGCGGGGCACGAGCGCGGCGACCGAGTCGATCACGACCACATCCACAGCGTTCGAGCGCACCAGCATCTCGCAGATCTCGAGCGCCTGCTCGCCGAAGTCGGGCTGCGAGACCAGCAGGTTGTCGACATCCACGCCGCAGCGGCGGGCGTAGAGCGGGTCGAAGGCGTGCTCGGCGTCGATGAAGGCGGCCACGCCGCCCATCTTCTGGGCCTCGGCAATGATATGTTGGGCGAGCGTGGTCTTACCGCTCGACTCAGGGCCGTAGATTTCGATGACACGACCGCGGGGCAGGCCGCCAACGCCAAGCGCGATATCGAGCGCGATCGCCCCAGTGGGGATGACCTCGATATTGAGCCGCGAGCTAGCCTCGCCCATCTTCATGATCGAACCTTTGCCATACTTGCGGTCGATCTGACTGACGGCTGCGGCAAGCGCTTTTTCTTTCTCTGGCGAAATGGCCATCGCGGGGAGCCCTCCGTTTGCAGTACTCACTCGTGCTTCTCCTTAGGTTACTCTACTACACCGCGCGAGGCTTGTCAACGCGGCAAACGCGCTTGGATATGTCGGCATTATAGCACGAGTGTTCGCTAAAGACAAGAACAAGTTTTCGGCTTTGCACGGCCTGTGTGTGCTGGAGATTCTTTACCACGAAGACGCGAAGGCTCGAAAATTCATTAACCACCAAGACACCAAGAAAAAGGATGAATATCACGAGGGCGCGAAGAGAACAAAGCCCGATTTGCCACCAAGGTAGCAAGGAGAACGCATAGACGCCGTTCGGCTTTCTTGAGCGTTCCAGCGGGGCATGCGAATATGCTATACTCCCTCGGACAAGGAGGGCGGCTATGCCTGTTGCCTATCGCGAGTTTGCTGCTGTGGATAACGCCGTGCGCCGCAGGGCCGACGCCAGCAGCTTCCGCGTGACGTATACCGAGACGATGATCGAGGTCTTCCGCCGCTTTGAGAGCGATGTGGAGGACATGCTGGCGACGTTTGGCATCGGCCCGCGCTCGGGGCAGCCGCCGCGCAGCGGGTCGCTGCCGTTCCTACGCTGCGTGCTGGCCGACGAGCAGGCGCGCGCCTTCACCGTCGAGCGCTACGCCGACGGCCAGTGGCAGCTGGTCGCCGATAATGTGGGGGCGCGCAGCCTTGTAGGCTATGTGGCCGAGCGCGCAGACATGCGCGATGATGACTAATACGTGACTTGAAAGGATGTGACCGGATGAGCGCTGGCAAGCTAGAGTATATCGAGATCGAGGCGGGCAGCGGGGCGCAGCCCAAGGCGGGCGACGTGGTATCGGTTCACTACACCGGCACGCTGCCCAACGGCACCGTGTTCGACAGCTCGTACAGCCGCAACGAGCCGATCGCCTTCGTGCTGGGGCGCGGCCAGGTGATCGCGGGCTGGGACCAGGGCATCGCCATGATGCGCGTGGGCGGCAAGGCCCAGCTGGTCATCCCGCCCGAGCTGGGCTACGGCGCGCGCGGCGCTGGCGGCGTCATCCCGCCCAACGCCACGCTGCACTTCGACGTGGAGCTGATGGGCGTGCAGGCAGGCCCGCCCGAGGCCCCGCAGAAGGTGGCCAGCTACGTGAGCGAGCGCGGCCTGCAGTACGCCGACCTAGAGGTGGGCACAGGCCCCGAGGCGCGCAAGGGCCAGCAGGCCACCGTGCACTACACCGGCTGGCTGACCAGCGGCCAGATGTTCGACAGCTCGCTGAACCGCGGGCAGCCGTTCACCTTCGGGCTGGGCGCTGGCCAGGTGATCAAGGGCTGGGATGAGGGCGTGGCGGGCATGAAGGTGGGCGGCAAGCGCCAGCTGCTGCTGCCGCCGGAGATGGGCTACGGCGCGCGCGGCGCTGGCGGCGTCATCCCGCCCAACGCCACCCTGGTGTTCGAGGTCGAGCTGCTCGACGTGAAGTAGCAGCTCCTCGCGCCGCCAGCGCACCGTGTGGCGCTGGCGGCCCTCTTTTCTTATGTCGACACTTCTGGCAATCGACCTGGGGCTGCGCACCGGCCTGGCGCTCTATGGCGAGGACGGGCGGCTGCGCTGGTACCGCTCGCACAACTTCGGGGCGGCATCGCGGCTGCGCAAGGGCGCGCCCACCATCGTGGGCGAGGTGCCCGACCTGGCGTGGCTGGTGATCGAGGGCGGCGGCCAGCTGGCCACGCCCTGGGAGCGCGAGGCGACGCGGCGTGGCCTGGGCCTGCGCCAGATCGGGGCCGAGACGTGGCGGCAGGTGCTGCTGTACGACCGCGAGCAGCGCAGCGGCGCGCAGGCCAAGCTGGCCGCCGACGACCTGGCCCGCCGCGTGATCGCGTGGTCGGGGGCCAGCCAGCCCACCGCGCTGCGCCACGACGCCGCCGAGGCCATCCTAGTGGGGCTGTGGGCTGTGCTCGACCTGGGCTGGCTGGCCCAGATGCCCGAGCCACTGCGTCGTGGGCGGTAGGGAGCAAAAAACATCGGAGTATCCCTAATAGAACGCACCGATGCGCACAATCAATCCAAATAATCACCGCTTAAATGTATCTATAGCGAACGAATATCTTTCAACCAACGACACAGGCACTATACATTATGGCACCATCTGGATCAAAAACCCCACAAACCCGCACTTGCATATTCCAACCATAAACCATAGGTGTCCTTACTTCTGTGACTTGTGGGGTGAAAGGCACATCATACCGGCGCCCATCCAACAACCGTTCTGTTGATGCCGATAAATAAAACCAAGTATACGGAGCTGTACGAACAGCACGTGCCCAATTGGTACGACAGGTATCTGACCACCAAAGTTGTATATAGCCTATATTCGTACCAATTTCATCATAAATATAGCTCATACTTACGACCCGATTGACTACCGTACAGAAACTATGTGCGGGTTTCGAGGCTGAAAAAGGTACGCGCCCGATCTGGTAAGATTCTTGCGGGAACCGTCTGCCAACGCCCCGAAAGGATCACCCCATGACGGACACGTACC
>WBOU01000017.1 GCA_009268125.1 Chloroflexia bacterium SDU3-3
CTTCGCCTAAGCGCTACGGCCAGCGGTTGGTCGTAGTGCTGTGTGGTCGTCGCCCACATCGGTAGACTTTCTTGTGACCGATTTCCTTAACGTCACTTTCTGTTCCAATGTTGGTGGGACCCCGTCATGACATCCTCACCGGGTTTTCCGCCCTTGCCCCATGATGCAGACACCAAACGAAAACTTTCAGGAACCTCCGATGGAGCCTGCAAGCATATGGTAGTAGTGAAGGTGTGGTAAAAATGAGGGTCAAAAGGAGACAAGAGCGGGACAGGGTACTGCTACAGCAGCTCCTCTAGCCCCTCGTCGCTCAGGTCGCGGAAGTACTCCAGCAGCATGCGGTGGGTGAACACCCAGCCCCCGCCTACCCGCCGCAGCAGCGAGCGGCGCGCCGCCGCGTCGAGCATCGCGGCGATGTCCCACGGCATCGCGCCGCTCTGGACGAGGAGGAGTCGCAGGGTGTAGTGCTGGATGACGGCAGCGCCGCCGTAGAGCAGCCCACCAATGAGTCCAAAAACCAACCCACCGAACAGCACACCACCCAATTCACCAACGAGCCTACCGACCAGCCAGCCAAACAAACCACCGAATACCCCGAGACCCAACCCGCCGAACAGCATATTGCGCGATGAATGGTGAATACCTTCATTGGGAGCGCTGCGGGTATCTGAAACCATATATTTTAGCCCACGCATCAACCCACTGACCAACCCGCCGATGAGCCCAAAGAACACACCGCCCACCACACCGCCCACCACCCATCCCCCTACCCAGCTAAGGAACCCAAGGATCAATACCTCGCGCCAAGAGGTACGAAATGACCGCCAAGACCAATACAAAGAGTCTATCGGTTGCGTGGTATCAGCACCCGCCCCATTGGGCAGAATCTCTCGAATTACACGGCGGATGTCTTCAACGGGAGCCATACGGATAGCTGAAAGACTAGAGTACAACATGCCGACCAGCACACCGAAGAGCACACCACCGAGTCCATCGACAAGTCCGCCACATATCCCGAGAAACAAAAGAGGACGCCATACGGTACGAAGTGGGGACCACGACCAATACACATACGCTATCGGTTGCGTAGTGGTCGCACCAATCCGGAAAACCATTTCGCCATAGACCCCAAAGAACCAGCCGAAGCAGAGCACACCAGCGATCCCAGCGAGGAGCCCGTCCATCAAGCTACCGAATTGCATACCAACAAGCCCAATAACGAACCCACTAAACCAGCCAGGACTCCACTGCACCAGCCACCGCTTCCAGCGCCTATCCCCCCAATGTGGCTGCATCAACTCCATCAGATACAGGGTCAGGCTACTCACATCCAGCTGCCGCGCCAGCCAGCGCAGCCCGTTCAGGATGCGACGTCGAGAATAACAAGCATCCTCGCCTCTTCCTGGCGGCTCCGTCGCGAACATACGGCGCACAAAGGCTGCGAAGATCGCCTGCTTTCGCACCTCGGGTGTGGTGGCTGTGCGCAGATCATCCGCAGGCGTATCCGCAAATGCCAGGGCGATGATGCTGAGCAGCAGCGGGGTTTTGAGCAGATCGTAGAGAGAGGGGTCATCCCGCAGCACCCCTCGCACCCCATCCAGAGGCCGCCCACCCCCAGCGAGATAGACGTCAATCTCAGCGTGGGTCAGCACCTGCACGGTGATGGCCGTCGTGCCCTGAAGCGCGGGCAGCGTGCGGTACTCCTCGCTGCGGCAGCACACCACCATCGGCGTGGCCCACGCGTCTGCGTGGTTCGCTCGGTAGGCGTTGATCGCCGCGACACACGCGGCCCGTCGCTCGCCATCCACCTCATCCAGGCCATCCAGCAGCGGAAGGATCTTCCCGCCTTCGACCCAGGGCACGCCAATCTTTTTCGGCACGTGGTACGTGCGGTGGAGCTGCTCAACCATCCAGTCATGAACTGCGGGCTTCTCCTTGCCCCAGGTCGAGAGGGTGAAGACCACCGGGAGCGGGTGGGCGGCATCCACCTCGGCGCGGTCAAGAAGCTGCTCGGCCAGCTCCAGCAGGAGCGTGGTCTTGCCCCCGCCCGGCTCGCCCAGGATGAGCAGCAGGTTTTGGTGCTGGTATTGGTCGTACACCTCGGTGATCTTCGTGTCCTGCGGCAGCAACACGGGCGGAAGCTCTGGCGCTTGCAGCTCCACGTTGTAGGGCCGTGCGGTGCCCTTCGCGAGCCGCAGCGCAAGCCTGGCCTCGTTCCACAGCGATGTGTGGAGCACATCACCAACCTGCTGCCGCGCCTGCTTCAGCATCTTGATGCGGTTGGGGTCGGGCGGGGGCATGGGCGGCGCAGGCCGCTCCGGCGCGTTCATCGTGACATGCTGGGCATTAATGACCTGCTGCACCTGCCAGTTTGGCTGCTCATAGTGTGGTGCGGGGCCGTTCGGCTTACTCGGGTCGGGCGGGGTCGCCATAGGCGCTCATCTGCCGCACGTTGCCGCAGGGGGTGCCCCATGCTACAATGCGGCCACAACACAAGAACATCGCAATGCCCGCTCCTCGGCTGTCCCGGCGAGAGCGGGCGTTGTGTTGGGGCGAGTATAGCATGCCTCATCCGCCCACCGCCATCCCCTGCTGTAATGAGGACTCCATGTCGACCATCACCTACCCCGAGGCCGCCCAGCTCGCCGCCCGCGCCGGAGCCGCCCAACTCGCCTCGGTCTTCGCCGCATCCCAGCCCGGCCAGCCGCTCCCGCCGGTTCCCACCGACGACCCGCGCCCCGCGCTCGACCGCCTGCGCCGCCAGATCGAGCAACGCACCCCGCAGCGTTACCGCTCCGAGGACAGCAAGACCTGGAGCTACGGCCAGGACGATGACCATCGCGTGCGCGGCTTCGCCCACCTCGCCCACGCCCTCGTCGCCGGGGTTCGCAACCTCATCAGCCCCGTGCCCGCCTGCCATGTCGCGCTGGCCACCCGCACCGACTGGGACTGGCTGCGCCAGATGGGCGGGAAGGTGCTCCAGCTCTCTGAGAGCATCCACCACTACCGGCACCTGCCCGACGCCGACCTGCTGCTGCTGCACTACACCGAGCCGACCACCTTCGGCCAGGACCAGCCCGCCATCGCGGGCGCGTGCTTCTTCGGCGCGGGCGTGATCGGCACCATCGAGAGCCACCACCGGGGCGGCGGGCATCTCCTGCTCACCTGGATGCAGGCGCGCTTCCCCGCCCTGCTCGCGCACGACGTGCTCACCCCCCAGGCCGCCGCGTTCTTCGCGCGCCACGGCTTCGCGGCGGTGCAGCTCCCCCTGCCTGAGGCGGTCCACGCCCGTCTGCTGCGCGAGCAGCGCGCCCAGCGCGAGGCCTTCTGCGCCATGCAAAAAGCCATGGGGCGGGAGGCGCTGGCCCCCGACATCTTGGACGACGACCACATCCACCGCCGCATGCTGGTCTGGCCCGCCGACCGCGCCGCCGATCCCCAGGCCCGCGCCGACGAGCTGCGCGCCCTGGCGCTGCCGTGGTGGGTGGCCACGCGCGCGGAGCGGCAGTCCCTGGGCGACCAGGAGGCCGCCGACCGCAACACCATCGCCTTCGTCGCCCGCACCGCCGGGGTGGATATCACCCCACACCTCCACCGGCTGCGGCGGGGGTAGCAGATACACGTGCGGGGTGGCCTGCCTGCGCCACCCCACCCAATCACCTCGACGAAAGCTCCGCCTACCCCGCCCCCAGCGCGCACACGGTCGCGCTGATCTGTGCCGCGTACACGCAAACCATGGGATTATGGTCCCCCAACAACATCGCCGCCCGCTCCAGATTGTCGGCGGTATAGGCGATGGTCGTGGGATTGGGGTGTGCACGCCCAACCTTGGCGATGAGGTCGGTCACCAGATCCGCAACCGCCTCGGTATCCTGACGCTGGGCGACGGGGAGAGCGGCCAGCGCTACGCCAAGCTGCACAACCAGGGTGATGAGCAGCGCCTTCTGGTCCGCGCTGCCATGCGGGATGCGCTGGATATCCGGCAGCAGGTGGGCCAGCATGCCGCCGGACACAGTGCCACCGGGCATGGCAATCTGCTCATGGCCAATATACTCCGTGCCGCCCGCGTTGATCTTCCCCGCGTTCACCGCACCATTGAACACGAAGGCTGACCCGCTGCCCTGCACGTGGGCGGAGTGCTGGTAGAGGTTGTTCCCGGCCTGGTTCACATCCCCCGTGACCTTCACCCCATCATTCTTGAACTGGGTGCTCGTCGCGGGGCGCTGCGCCGCGACGGGATCGCCCGCCACGCTCCCGCCTTGGTGGAGGTCGCCCCCGGCCTGGTTCAGGCTGCCACCGATCTCCATGTCGGTGTTGTCGAACGTCGTCCCTGCCCCGCCCTGCCCCGCCGCCAGCCGCTCCAGTGCGACGCGCAGCGCGGCGATCTCCGCCTCCAGCGCGTCGAACGCGTCGCGCAGCGCGTCCAGCGCGGCGGGCTGCTGCCGCAGCGCGTCCAGCACCGCCGGGAGGTCGGCCAGCTGGGCGGTGAGCGCCGCGCTCTGGGCCGTCAGTCGCTCGATCAGCCAGCCGTGGTAGCGTGCCCAGGCCTGGGTATCGGCGGCCAGCTCGTCACGGAACGCCTCGGCCACCGCAGGCAGCAGCTCCCGCTGGAGTCGCTCCACCTGGCGCGGCTCATGGCCATGGAGCAGTTCCCCCAGCGCCGGGGCGAGCGCCTGCTGCGCGGTGAGCGGGGAGGCTGCGCGCAGGTCGGGCGCGGGGTCGAGAACGGCACCCGCGCAGTCCCGCACCAGGTCAAAGGCCCGCGTGTCCGCCGTGCGGCCATACTCTTTCAGGTAGTCGCGACGCAGTGTCTCCACCGCACGCCGGATGGCGCGCTCACCAGCGTGGGAGAGGGGCGTGCCGCGCTCGGTCAGCGTGCCCGCCTGGCCCCACAGCCCGGCCAGCCCTTCCGAGGTCAAGTTCACGCCGACCCCTCCGGCGATGGTGATCAGCACCGCGTTGCCGGTGAGCATGCTCGCGCCGACGAGCAGGAGGCCGACAACGGTCTTCTGGGTTTCTGTGGGCATCAGCTTCCTCCTGGTATCGCTATGCTTATGCAGTCCGAAGTCGGTTCAATGCCGCGAGGCGCTCACTGAGCTGCGCTGTGAGTGCGCTGTTCCCCGCGTCTTCTACCTCGGTGATGGCCTGGGCCACGAGGTCAAGGAAGGGTTGCTGCTCTTCATCCGGTACCTGCTGCCAGAAGGCACTCAGCTCCTCGATAGGAGACCCAGCGAGGAATGTATCCATCAGCGATAGGGCGGGTTAGTGTAAGGTTCCAGCCAATCTGGAAAAGGGCCAAGATGGAATTTTCCCCAGTAGAGTAGGAAGTCACTACCATACTTATAAAATAACTCACGCACTTGATCTGCGGCCTGCTGTTGGAAGGGGGTATGCTGAAGTGCTGTAAAGGTGGTAAACGCAGCCCACGCGGCAGCCAGGGATGCTTGGCGACAATATTGCTGATCTTCGTTTGGTAGATCAGCTATTTGATCCAGAAGGCCTGCAAGATTCCCTTGCACCATCGCAAAATCGAGCGGTGCCGTATCGGGGCGAAAGAAGCGAAGAGCTTCCTCATAGGCAGCAAGTGCCTCACGAAGGCGTGTGGATTGGTCTTCCCCATCTTGGGTGGCCAGATCACGGAGTACCGTTCCACGATTGTTTTGGGTTGTTGCAAAATCGAGCGGTGCCGTATCGGGGCGAAGGAAGCGAAGAGCTTCCTCATAGGCAGCAAGTGCCTCACGAAGGCGTGTGGATTGGTCTTCTCCTGGGTGACTTGCAAGGTCACAAAGTGTTGTACCCCGGTTAGTTTGTGCCCTAGCAAAGGCAAGAGGATCGGTATCGGGGTGAAAGAAGCGAAGAGCTTCCTCATAGGCAGCAAGTGCCTCACAAAGGCGTGTGGATTGGTCTTCCCCATCTTGGGTGGCCAGATCACGGAGTACCGTTCCACGATTGTTTTGGGTTGCGGCATAGGCATGGGGATCGGTATCAGAGCGGCGGAAGCGGAGAGCTTCCTCATAAGCGGTAAGTGCCTCACGAAGGCGTGTGGATCGGTCTTCCCCATCTTGGCTGGCCAGATCGCGGAGTACAGCCCCACGATTATCTTGGGTTATAGCGAAATCGAGCGGTGTAATATCGGGGCGAAAGAAGTAAAGCGTTCCATCATAGGCGCTGAGGGCCTCAAGAAGACGTACAGCACGATTTTCTCCAGGCAGACTAGCTAAGTGGCGAAGCACAATACCACGATTGTTTTGGGTCGTTGCATAGGTATAGGGATCAGTATCGGGGCGGCGAAAGTGTAGCGCATCATCAAACGCAGTCAGAGCCTCATGCAGGCATGTAGAACGATTTTCTCCAACTCGGCCAGCCAGATCACAGAATACAGTCCCACGATTGTTTTGCACCATAGCAAAAGCGAGCGGTGTTGTATCAGCGTGAAAAAAGTGAAGAGCTTGGTCATACGCCTTAAGGGCCTCATGCAGGCGTGTGGAAGGGTCTTCTTCTGGAAGATTGGCCAATTTGCGGAACAAACTAGCCCGATTACTTTGCGTCATGGCAAAATCAAGAGGAGTTGTATCAGAACGACGAAAATGCAACGCCTCCTCATAGGAGGCGAGCGCCTCATAGAGGCGTGCAGCGCAATCTTCCCCTGGCAGATTTGCAATCATACTAAGAACTACAGCTCGATTGTTTTGGGTAGTAGCAAAATCAAGAGGGTTTGTATCGGGAGAAAAGAAGAGAAGAGTCTCATCATAGGCTGCGAGTGCTCGATACAGAAACCCAGCCCGATCATCATCAAAAGATTTGGCACTTTGGCAAAGTGCGTTTCCCCATATGCCTAGTGCCCATACCGCGTCCGCAGCCGTTCCACGCTGCTGCACCGCTTCCCGCGCCTGGAGACTCCATGTAAGTCCTTCACGCGCAAACCCGAAAGCCGCTTGGAGGGTAGCCACATTATTGATGAGCCGCTGCGCCCGTACGAGATCGTTCTCTATGGCCCACGCGACCGCGTGGCGCACCTGCGGGTAGTCGGGCAGCATCGTATGATAGTGCTGGGCAACATCCGCCTGCTGCATCGCCGCGTCGTAGATCGCCGCATGCTGGGCATTCGCAGCCTCCGCAGCCCCGGCACGCCGCAGGAGGGCCAGCGCATAGCCCCGCAGCAGGCTGTGCTGCTGCCAGCGGTCGCGCTGCTCCGTCCGGCTGAGCAACGCCGCATTGACCAAGGTGTTCATCTGACGGCGGGCGGTTCGTTCATCACACTGCCAGAGCTGGGCGATATGCGCAGTCGCCCACGAGGCATCCTCCGCCATCGTGCCCAGCAGGCGGAACCGCTCCTGCGCTATGGCATCCATGCGCTCATAGCTGTAGGCGAGCACCCGCTCCACATGCTGCTCGCGGTCCCCATTGGGAATCTGAAGGTCGTCGAACCCCTGTCCGGTGCGCAGGGCGGCAACCACCTGCGCCGCCGTCTGCTGCCAGTCCTGCGGGCGGTCGCCATCCAGCCGCAGGACGCCCAGGGCGACATCCAGCGCCAGCGGATGGTAGCCCACCCCCTGCGCCAGCGAGTCGCACCACCCCTGGTGGTCGGCGGGGATGACGTGCCCGAAGAGGCGCAGGGCGATCAGCGCCTGCGCCTCTTCGGGGGTGAGGATGCCCAGCACGTGTTCCCCACCGCCGAGGCCCACCGTCACCGTCTCCAGGCGCGTGGTCAGGATCAGATGCGTCCCATCGGGCAACGCCTCGCGCAGCGGGCGGATCACATCGAGCGACCACACATCATCCAGGATGACCAGCAAGCGGCGATCCCGGAACAGCGTCCGCACCGCGCCCGGATCAAACTGGACGTTGTTATCCAGCGAGGGCGGCAACAACAGCGCCACCTGCGCCCACTGGTTCAGGATGCGCTGCACCTGATCGACGCTGATCTGCGGCCCGATCTCCTGCCAAATCACGCCATCGGGGTACTGCGCATCCAGCTCGTGGGCAAGCTGGCGGGCGAGCGTGGTCTTGCCGATCCCAGGCATGCCCTGGACGGCAGCGGCAGTCGGCCCGCTGATGGCAACCTGCTCACAAGCTGCAAGGAGTTGCGCGACCTGCTGGAGGTCGTGCGTGCGCTGGATCGGCCTGCGGAGCAAGGCGGGCGGGGTCGGGCGCTGCCAGCGGCGCTCGACGCCAATGCTGTTGATAACCACCGCGCTGCCAGCCCCCTCGGCATGGGCCGAATAGAGATAGATGTCCTGGCCTGCCTGGATGATGGTGGCTGGTTGGGCAGGGACAGTAGTGGGCGGCAGCGCAGAAGCCGGAGGTGCGATGGGTGCAACGCCGCGCAGCGTGCGCAGCAGGACTGCGCGTGCGGTCAGATGTGCGAGTTTCTCCTCGGGAGCATCGGCCACGAGCCGGTCGAGCTGCGCCTGGGCCTCATAGGGCTGGAGTACGACCTGGCGCGCGGCAAAGACCTGGCGGGCCGCCTCGTCTGCCGCTTGGAGGAAGGCCTCGATAGCCGCCACGTAGGGCGGCTGCTCATCACGTGCACGCTGGGATCGCCGCAGCTCGGCAAGCCAGATCTGCGCCCGCGCTGCGCCACGCTCGTCGCCCGCCTGCGCAAGCACCGCCGCCCGCTGCGCCACCGCGTCCAGCACCGCGTCCTCCTGGGCGAGGGGGACCCTTTGCCAGATCTGGGACACCTGTGTGACATCTGTCGCCACCACCACCGCCGCCGCCCAGTCGTCGATCTGCTGTGGAATATCGTCCATCGGATGGGGTGTCCTCTCACACTGCACGAGGATGCCAACCAGGGAAGAGCTATCGTGTTGGATACAACGAGTATAGCACGGGGATTTCCCGATGGCCCAACAAACGACGCACCCTGACGCTGCCTCAGGGCACCGTCAGGGCAGGGCATCCCCCAAAAAACACAAACGCGGGGTGGCTCGCCTGAGCCACCCCGCGCCGCCCGCCCACCTCACTCCGCGCTCGCCAGCTCCAGCGCGGCCACCACCACACACGTCTCACTCAAACAGACACCGGCCCAGCACCGCGCCCACCCGCCGCGCCAGCACCGTACCCGCCCGCCCGTGCGTCTCGCCCCCACCAACGGCGCGCCCTTCCTCCTACCACAGATACAGCGCCAGTGGGGCGTCCGCGTAGGTCGCGCGGAAGAAGCCCCACAGCGCCGCCGCATCCCACTGCCCCGCCGTGTCCAGCCGCGCGAAGGCCTCGCTCTGCGCCGCCGTCAGGGGCCGCCCATCCAGCACGAACCCCGCCGCGTCCGGGGCCAGCGCCAGCGGCGTCACCCCCAGGCACACCACCGTGCCCAGCCGCGCGCACGTCGGCTGCCGCTGATCGACGAACAGGTGCAGCACCTCGCCCGCGCGTGCCCGCCCCGCCCGCCGCACCGTGCTCCGCTTGGGCAGCAGCTCGTTCCCCGCATCCGCCCGCAGCTGCGCCGCCAGCGCCAGGTCGCCCGCCGCCAGCGCCGCCCCGTAGCGCACCTGCGCCGCCCACTCCCGCCGGAAGCTCACTGCGGGCATGGCGCGTCCTCCCCGGCCCCCGCCGCCCGCTCCTCCCCTGCCGCGATCTGCACCGAGGTCGCCACCGACCACGCGATGGTCGCCTCCATCAGCCCCTCGACCCGCGCCACCACCGGGCGCGTCGCCCAGTGCGCCAGAATATAGTCCCGCGTCACCGGCTGCGGGATCGCCGCCACCACCGGCGTGATCTCCTTCGTCGCCTCCCCGCTCCCCCGCGTCACGTCCCGCCCCGGCCCCAGCGGGATGCTGCACGCGTAGAACGGCGGCTGCATCTCGGGCTTCCCCTGCTGCCTGCGAAACGCGTCCACCGCGTCCAGCACCGCGTACTGCTGCATCAGCGCGGCGATGATGTCCCCGGTCAGCGTGCCCTTGGCCGTCACCAGCAGCGGCTCGGTGTAGCCCACCGCCGCCAGCGCGCCCACCACCACCCGGAAGCGGATCTGCGACTGCTGCCGCCCGCCGCGCAGGGTCCTCCAGGCGAATGCGATCCCGTAGCGGTCGCCGGTCGTCTGCATCTCGCTGATGGTCTGCACCCCGTCGGCAATCACGTACAGATCTGCCGTCTCCAGCGCCCAGTGCCGCACCACCTGGCCGCTGCCGTGCTTGATCTGCACCTGCGGCACCTTCGCCTCGTGCATGGCCTCGTCGAGCGCCCGCGCGCGCCCCACCTCGCTCAGCCAGCCCGCGTAGAGCGCGCGCTGGGCCGTGGGCAGGCCCGACGACCACTGGAGCACCGGGTCGAGCGCCTGGGGCTGCGGGCGGCGCGCCGGGCCGCGCGTGAAGCGGATCTCATCAGTAGTTGTCATCGTTGCACCTCATTATGTCAAAAAGAATCATCACCCGACCCATCCGGTGTGGTTCTCCCATCGAGAACCGCCGCCGCCGCTGCGCCCAGCGCCGCCAGCGTGGGCGCGGCCACCTGGCCCCACTGCGGGTGCGTCGCCCGCAGACCGTCCATGCCGATCACCACCGCCCAACCGCGCAGCTGGACAAACGCCCGGTCCGCCGCCTCCGCCTCCGCCAGCAGCGCGGCCAGGTCGTCCCCAACGATCCGCTCGCCCACGACCTGGTGGATGAGCGCCAGCCGCCCGCTCCAGAGATCGGTCAGGAGCTGCCACCGCTGCCGCGCGGCGTCGCGGCCCTGCCAGACCAGGAAGCCCTCCGCCGCCGTGCCCGCCGCATCCCACGCCAT
This sequence comes from Chloroflexia bacterium SDU3-3, assembly GCA_009268125.1. Taxonomy (NCBI): domain Bacteria; kingdom Bacillati; phylum Chloroflexota; class Chloroflexia; species Chloroflexia bacterium SDU3-3. Next base: position 10,723 of record WBOU01000017.1, read on the forward strand.
GCCCTCACCGCCCGCCATCCCTCACCCTCCCTCCGCAACATCCGCCGCACCGCCCTGCCAGAGCGCGGCGGTGGCCACCCAGGTGTAGCCGATCAGGTTCCACCGCACCCCATCCTCCACCCGCGCAACCTGGGCCGTGGGCGCGGCGGGGTAGCGCTGCGCCCCGATGGGGACCAGGCAGTCCCGCCGGAAGGTGATCTCCTCGGTCGCGCCGACGGGCTTGTCCGCCCGCCCGAGCGTGAGTACAATCTGGTAGCACCCCGCGCCCAGATCGCGCGCTGTCACCGCCAGCGCCGCCCCGCCCCGCAGACCGAGACGGCGCGTCTCCCCCGTCGCGGCGGACCGCGCGCACAGGTGGCGGAACCGCGCCGTGATCGCGCTCATGCGCGCACCTCCCGCGCGGCCAGCGCCGCCCAGCCCGCCGCCGCCACAATCAGGCGGTCGCGCACCTCGTCCGCCTCGTAGCCCAGCGCGAACAGCGTCGCCGCCTCCTGCACCGCCATCAGCGGCAGCCCTGCGGTCATCGCCGCCAGGTCGAGCTGGGCGTCGCGCCCCAGCACCCCCGCCCCCACCGCGCCGCTGAGCGCCTGGGCCTCCGGCGGCTGGAGCGTCACCACCAGCCCGATCCGGCTGGGCCGGTCCAGCAGCCGTGCGGGCACCCGCGTGAGGTTGGTCGCCGTCCCCAGCACGATCAGGTCGTCCGGGCTGGTCAGGCCGTCCAGGAGCTGGAGCAGCTCGTTCCCGCCCGCCCAGGCCAAACCCTCGAAGTCCTCCCACACCACCGCCACCATGCGACCGGGGTCGTGCTGACGGATAGCCGGGATCACCCCGCGCTCCAGGTGGTCGGGGTTGGGGTCGAGGATGACCACCGCCCCGCCTGCCACCAGCTGCACTATCAGCTGCGCGAGCAGCGTGGTCTTGCCGCTCCCCGGCGCGCCCGCGATCAGCACGCCGCGCCGCCGAGGCAGCCCCGCCGCCCGCAGCCGCTGCCCCACCCGCTCGTCGAGCAGGGCGGTGAGCTCCTGGCCCACGATCCGCCGCGCGGGCGTCTCCACCAGCGTGGGCGGCAGCGCGGCCAGCGCCACCGGCGTGAACGTGACCCTCGCCCCGACCGTCGCCCGGTACACCCCGGCGGGCAGCGCCGCCAGCGCGTGCGGCGTCAGCGCCGCGCTCGTCGTATACGTCCCCTCGTGATCTTGGTAGAACATCGTGGTCTCCTTCTACAGCTCCTGGCCCGCCGCCCGCAGCAGCGTGACCTCCAGCGGCCACCACCAGCCGACCCGCCCCCAGCGGGGCCGCTGGGCCACCACTCGCACGGTGAGGCCCGTCGGCTGTCCGTCGCGCCCGTCCCCCTGCGCCCAGGGCGCGCGCGCCACCTGCACCACCGTGCACCATGGCCCCGCCCCCGCCCCCGCGCCCTGCCGCCGCCGGAGCGTGATCCGCCCCCAGCGGCGCAGCTGCCGTACCTCGTGCGCGCTCAGCGCGATCGTCCCCGTCACCTCGCCCATGCCGCCCACCGCCCGACCACCAGCGCGCTGGGCGTCAGCGCCGCGCGCATCCAACCGCTCCCCGCGTCATCCTGGGAGACCATCGCTACCCCTCCTGCGGTCTGGCGGCCACCGCATGGCCATGGCCGCGACCGGAATACCACCGAACCCGCCGCACCTGCACCGCCCACACGTACCGCCCGCCCGCCTGCGCCACCGACACCGCCACCACCATCACATGCAGCCGCGCCAGCGCCTGCGGCATCTCCCGCGCGTCCCGCCAGGCCACCTCGCCCGGCTCGCCGTCGGCGCGGTAGGTCACCTGGGTCACCCCACCCGCCGCCCGCACGCAGGCCCAGTCCTCGCGCACCCAGCAGCGCTCGCCCAACCGAAACGGGCTGGACGCGATCAGCTGCTGGAGATCCTGCGCCAGCGGCGGATCGGCCATGGGCCGCTCGACCGTCAGCCGCCGCGCCGCCTGGATGGCCCGCACCTCCTCCGCCCGCAAGTAGAAGCTCCGCATCACCATTCCCCCTCCCGCGCCGCCCAGGCCCGCTCGGCCTCGGCCTGCGCCACAAAGCGCCAGCTCGTCCGGCGCGGCACCCGCACCGCCAGATGGCTGCCGTAGATCACCAGCCGCGTCGCGCCCACCTGGTGCGCTGCCGCCCGCGCCGTGGCCAGCCGCCCCGCCGTCACCACCTCCACCCCCAGCGGTCCGTAGCAGAGCGCTACCGCCCACCGGCCCCGTCGCCCGATGAGCGGCGCGGGCAACGCCGACCGCCGCGCCTGGGCGTGGGCGCAGGCGGCCTGGCAGCTGCGCTCGTAGAAGTCCAGCACCACCGCCAGCACCCCGGCGTACCAGCGCGCCGCGTCCTGCTCGCTGAGCCCCGCGCCGCGCACCACATCGGCGGGCGGCAGCGCCGTGAGCACCCAGGGCGGCAGCCGCTGCTCCGCCACCCGCACGCTCCCGTAGGCCTCCACCGCGTAGCGCGCCAGCCCCTCGGCCAGCGCCGCCGAGGAGAACAGCGCCTGCGTGCTACCCGCCAGGGGCCGGATGAGGCCCGGCCCCAGCGGGTCGTAGATCCCCCAGCCGCGCGGGGTCTCCAAGATCGCATCGTCTTCCATAGCTACTCTCTGTTATGTCACGCAGGACGCCGCACGGCACGCCGGGGGGAGGGGGGAACGCGTTCCCCCCCTGCTACCCTAGTCCTGCTCAGCATGCTCATCCCACCGCGGCGCGCCGCCCGCCGCCGCAGCGGCGCGGCAGTCGGCGGCCAGCGCGGTCGCCAGCGCGCCCAGCCGGGCGAGATCCGCGATACTCAGCTGCGCCACCAGATACTCCTGGGCCGCGCCCATACAGATCGCCACCGTGCCCGCCGAGCAGGCGATCAGGTCCATCGCCTCGCCGCTGCCCAGGTGGAAGCGGCGCGTGATCGGCCAGCGTATCTCACTTCCCTCTGCCATCGCTCGTCTCCTCGCTCTGCCCGCCCGCGCCCTGCGCTGGCGGATGTCTGCGCGCAGTCACACGCCGCATGCCCGATACCCCTCGGCCCCAGCACGCTTGCGGGGCCATGTGAACCCTGTTGACCCGAGCGCCCGTGTGACCCTGCGAACCCCGTCCCACTGGGCGCGCCTCCGCCGCTCGGGAGGGAGACCATGGGAAGCCTTTCCTACGGTCCTTGCCTCTGCCGCCCGCCCACGTGATCGATCTGCCACCTGTGCGCCCTTCCATGGGAAGCCCTTCCTCCACCGCCCTCCCGCGTGATCCACGCCCGACTATGGGAAGCCCTTCCCACACTCCACCACCACCACCTGCACGGGAGGCCGAAGGAACCCGCCCCTCACCCGTGCGACCATGGGAAACCCTTCCCATAGTCCGCACCGCCATCCCCGTGCGGGAGGCCGGAGGAACCCGCCCCCGCCAGGGCTCCCCATGGGGAGCCCATCCAACCGCTCACCCCGCATCCGCCTCCAGCGCCGCGAGCTGCCGCGCCCGCCCCGCCAGCTCGTCCGCCGCCAGCGCGAGGGCGTCTGCCGCCGTCGCCAGCGCCGCCGCGCCCGTCGCCCCGTCCAGCGCCGCCTGCGCCGCCGTGACCGCCTGCTCGGCCTCAGCCACCGCCGCCTGCGCCGCTACCCAGGCCCGCAGCGCCGCCGTCGCCGCCACCACCGCCGCGTCCTCCGAGGCCAAGAGCAGCGCCCGCAGCGCGGGCCACGCCGCCCGCTCCAGCTGCCCCGTGCGCTCGGCCTGGAGCAGCGCCCGCCCCACCGTGGTTCTGTCCATCACCAGCCTCCCCCCTCCAGCGTCGTGTAGTCCGCCAGCGGCATCCACACCACCCGCGTCTTCGCCCGGGCCAGCCGCGACCGCAGCCGCGCGGGCAGATCCTCCGGGGCCAGGTTCGCCGTGATGATCAGCGGGCGGCCCAGCCGCTCGTTGAACAGCCGGAAGATCTTCTCCTCCATCCAGCCGCTCAGCTGCGCCGCCCCCAGGTCGTCCACCACCAGCACCTCGGTCGCCAGCACCGTGCGCAGCAGGTCCTCCCCCGACGCCGCCCGCACCGCGTCCATCAGGCCCGGCACGCTGCGGTACAGCACCGTCCGCCCCGCCTCCAGCGCCACGTGCGCCAGCGCCGCCGCCAGATGGCTCTTGCCCGCCCCGCAGGTGCCGTGCAGGTACACCCAGCCCCGCCAGTCCGCCGCGTAGGCCGCGCAGACTGCGTGGGCCTGACGCAGCAGGTGCCGCTGCGCCGCCACATCGACCGTCTCGCCCCGCCAGGTCACCGGGGCCAGCGGGCGCTCCAGGTCGAAGGTCGCAAACGTGCAGTCGGCCTTCTCCGCCAGCTCGTCGCCGAGCTGCCGCTTGGCCCGCGCGTGCCGCGCCGCCCGCACCCCCGCGTCGGCCTGCCCGCAGTCGCAGCGCTGGAGCTGCCCGAAGCGCGGGTCTCCCACCGGGACGCGCAGCACGTACCAGCCGGTGTCCTCACACGCCCCGCACCGCCAGCTCGGCGCGGATGCGCTCAAGGGTGCGCCGCTCGCGCTCCCCGAGCGGCCAGGTGCTGGGGTCGCCCGTCCGCCCACCGCTGGCGGCAGGTCCGCCTCCGTGATCCCTCCCAGCCTCACGCGCTCGTTCTGCTGCCTCACGTCGCTCCTCCTTGCTGAACAGATGCAGAATCTTGGTCGTGCTGTGCGGGTTGTAGCGCTGGTCGCGCCACTCGCGCACCACCCGCGTCCAGAGGCCGAGGTGGCGATCCGCCACCCCCGCCGTGATCTCGTCCTCCTGCGCCGCGCTCAGGCGCGCCTGCGGGAAGACCGCGTAGAACTGCGCCACCGCCGCGCTCCGCTGCCGCTCCGGCGGGGCCGCGCCCGCCTCGTCGCGCGGGGCGGCCTGGGCGGCTACCGCTGGGCGTGTGCTGAGCGCGCCCTGGGCTGGCGTGCTCAGGCCGCTGGGTGGCTGTTCTGCCGAGGCGGCCTGGGCGGCTGCCGCTGGCCGTGCCTGCGTGCTGATCGCACCCTGGGCGATGAGGCCGCTGGGCAGATGATCCGCCGGGGCGGCCTGGGCAACTGCCGCTGGCGATGCCCTATGCGCGCTGGGCGGGGCGGCGTGGGCGTCCTGTGGCCCCGTCGCCTCGACCGCTGGCTGTATCCGCTCGTTGGGCGCAGCCTGGGCGGCATGGGGGCCAGCCGGGCGCGCGTCGTTGTTCTGCCCAGCCGCGCCCCACGGCGGGCGGGATGCCCAGGGCCGCGCCGCAGCCGGGCGGGGTGTGGGGTTGCCCGCGCGGGGCAGATCGGCGGTCACGGGCATCTCTTCGTTATGTCCACCTGACATGAGCGGCGGGCGGGATGCCCAGGGCCGCGCCGCATCAGGACGGCCTACGGGTGCAGATATATCGGCATCGTCAGGGCGGGGAGCGGGTTCTTGTGCTTGACCAAGCGGCGTTTGAACGGTGATGCGTTCTTCTTCGTGCATGTTTTCCGCCCAAGATGCACGAAATGAGCGTGGGAAGCGATTTTTCGTGCCAAAACGCGGCGCGGGGCGAAGGGGAGCGGATGGATCGGCGGCTGGGGGGTGGTGATCATCATGCCCATCCCCACACGGGTGGGGGGCGGGGGGTGGTGTTCGCGCATGCGCGGCATGATCATGTCCCCCTCCCTCCGTATGATCTGGTTCTCTGACGGTTCTCTGACGGTTGTCCTGCGCAAAAAACACCGTTTCAGCGCATGGGGGTGCCGCAGATGCGGCCTCGCCCGCATCCCCAGATGTCCCCCTTTCCGTCCCCACATGTCCCCCTTTTGGCGCTCGGATGTCCGGGTTTCTCCCATCCGCCCCGCCCGAAACCCTGACCTCCACGCCAGGGTTTTGCCCGTGCCTCGGTGCGGAAACCCGGACACTGGGGACAGGGTTTCGCGGGCCGTGCGCAGCCAAAACCCTGTCCTCCAGGTCAGGGTTTTCCAGCAGCGCCGAGGGCGCGCCCGGCCCCTGCGTCAGGTCGGCTCCCCCCTCGGCCAGCCGTCGCCGCAGCTGGTGCTGCGCGGCGTGGTCCAGGCCCGCCAGCACGGCGTAGAGCGTGGGCCGCGCCCGCCCGCCGCCCACCGCCCGCGCGATCAGCCCCTGCCCCTCCAGCGCCCGCAGCAGGCGGCGGCAGTGCCGCTCCTCCTCCCCGATCCGCTGGGCCAGCGCCGCCAGCCCTGGCCAGCACACCCCGGCCCCGTTGGCGTAGTCGGCCAGCGCCAGCAGCAGCAGCTTCTGGCTGCCCCGCACTGTCGGGGCAGCCCACACCCGCATCATGACTGCCAGACTCATCGCTCGTTCCTTTCTCCGCATGGGTGCGGGAGCTTTAACCCTCGGTCCACCAAATCACCAAAGCCCCGCTCGTCGCGCTCGTGGCGGGCGGCGGCTCCTCCGCCGCATCCGCCGCCGTCGGCGTCTCCTCCAGCGGCGCGGCCACCTCCGGCAGGGGAGCCTGTGTGGGCGCGGCCACCTCTGGCAGGGGAGCCTGGGCGGGCGCGGCGTCCCCGCGCCAGTCGAGCCAGTCGGCGTGCATCCGCCCGCTCACCCCGGCCCGCCCGCGTATCCGCACGTCCACCACGATGCCCCGCTCCTGCATCGCCGCCCACCAGCGCCGCGCCGTCATCACGCTCACCCCGCAGGCCTCGGCCACCGTGTGCAGGTTCAGCGCGAGCTGCCCATCCCGCCCTACGCGGTCGTAGCAGTAGCCCAGGAGCGCCAGACCCGCACCCAGCTCCCGCGCCCTGACGATGGCCCCGGCGGGGATCGGCGGCGGTCGTCTGCTCATCGCGCCCTCCCCGTGTCGAGGCGGGCGCGCACGGCCTGTACCTCATCCGCCGTCAGCCCGACCAGCACCGCGCACACCTCTGGCTCCGGCCCCGCCGCCAGCAGCCCCCGCCGCGTAAGATCGCGCCGCAGCCACCAGGCGTACCAGCGCGGCACCCCGACCTGCGCCGCCAGCATCGCCAGCGGCAGCACTGTCACCCCCTGCGCGTCCGCCGCGCCCGCGAGCGCCAGGAGCGCCCGCAGCCGTGCCCCCGTAACCGGCGCGTGCCGCAGCACCCGCGCCACATGGGCCTGTCGGATCATGGCCGCCCTCCCGCGCCCGCCGGGGTCGCCGCCGCCAGCCGCGCGCGCACATCCTGCGCCGCCTCCACCGTCAGCCCGACCAGCACCGCGTAGCGCGTCGCCGCGCCCGCCGCCCCCGCCTGCTGCGCGATCAGCCCCATGGCCCGCAGCTCGCGCAGCAGCCGCCGACAGCGCCGCTCATCCTCGCCCACCCACGCGGCCAGCTGCCGCATGCTCACCGCACACACCCCGTCCGGCCCGCTCGCCATCGCTAGCGCTAAGAGCACCAGCTTCTTGCTCCCGCGCGTCGGCGCGTGCCGCCAGACTCGCGCCACCATCGTCTCGCTCATCCTGGCCTCCTTCCCGCCCACGCGGGCGTCTCCATCGCCACCGTCTCCGGCTCCACCCACCACGGCGGCAGCAGCCGCGCGGTGAGAGTGCCGCGCCGACTGGGCAGCGCCGCCCGCAGCACGCGCGCGTCCTGGAGCTGGAGCCACCACTGCCGCACCGACCACACCCCCACCCCCGCCGCCTCGGCCACCGCCCCCAGCTCGATCCGGCCCCAGCCGTCCGGCCCCGCCACCTCCGTGAACGCCGCCAGCAGCACCGCCGCCCGCCCGAACCGCGCCGCGCGGGCCAGCGCCAGGGGCGGCGGCGCGGGGCAGGCCTCGGGCCGCTCGCCCCGCCACGCGGGCGCGATCTGCCCGCGCACCCCCTGGGAGCCGCACCGCCGGACCTGCCCGATGATGCCCAGGGCCTGGAGCCGCTGCCAGCCCATCGAGACCGTGTGCGGGTTGACGCCCAGCACGGCGGCCACCCGGCCCTCGTGCACCCGCACCTCGCCCGCCGCGTCCGCCGCCTCGTAGCACCAGGCCAGGAGTGCCACGTTCGCCCGCTGCCGCGCCGCTGGCAGCAGCCGCCCCAGCGGGATCGTGCCCATCAGCGCCGCCTCCGCCCGCGCGGCGGGGCGGGCGGGCGGCAGTCGGCCAGCGACACGCCGTAGACCGCCGGGGCCAGCTGGGCCAGCGCGCTGGGCGAGGCCTGCCCCCGCGCGACCTCGCGGGCGAGCAGCCGCCGCACCCGCGCCAGCTGGGCCGTGCGCAACGCGGGCGGCTGGGCCAGGAAGTCCCGCCGCAGCAGCGCCACCGCCAAGCGCGGCGCGGCCTCCACCACCCACTGCGCGCTCACCGGGCTGTGCTCATCCAGGTCACTGTGCCTCATGGCTTTCCTCCTCTCCCGTGCGCCCGCCCAGCTCCTGGGCGAGGGCGCGCGACCACACCCGCGCCTGCGCGTCGGTGGCCAGATCCTCGGCCAGCCCGCACAGGATGGCGCTCCAGGATGCCAACTCAGCCACGCTCAGCTGGCAGACAAACTGGGTGCCCAGCGGCCCCGCGCTGATCGCGATGGGTCCCAGTTCGCTGGCCCGTGCCTCGACAATCTGCCCGCAGGCAAGCCGCAGCCGACGGGTGATCGGCCAGGCCAGGGCGGACATCTGCGTCTCTCGCTCGATGTGCATCTCGGCTCCTCGCTCGCGCAGGCCCGCAGGCGTGCGCGCTCGGCCCCCGCCCACAGCGGGCGGGGGCGCAGATGGCATAGGGGCGGCGTGGGGAAGAGGCAGGGGAGGGAGGCCGCCGACACGACGCGGCGGGCCCTAGGCGGCCCGCCGCAACTGGTCAAAGGCGATCTCATCGCGGGCGGTCTCGGCCTCCAGGAGGCGGTCGAAGCTGCCGACATAGCAGCCCTGGAACTCCAGGGCGTAGCCCGCATCTCGGCAGTAGGTGATGCGGTAGTCCTCGCCCGTCGCGACGAGGTGGATGCGCGGGGCGCGCGGCTGGCGGCGGGCGGGACGGGTGCGGGTGGTGGGCATGGGTGGACTCCTCTCTAGCTAAGTAACCTTTTCTAAGCTCTTGAATCCGGTACATCTGTACTTTTTTTAGTACATTCGGGCATTAAAAAAGCACGTATGGCAACAGTAACCAGTGCCGAACGGCTTGTTTTAAATCCCGTCGTGGCACGAACTTCTTGGACTCTCTTGTCAAGCTCCTTTAGTAGATCCTTGTCAATATACGTAATCAGTTGTGGCATCATGTACCTCCCATAAAACGATTGTACTTAATTCAGTACAAAGAGTATAAACGAACACAATATACTTGTCAAGAGTTTGATGATATACTATCAACGAGTTTGATGGACTTCTGGAGGTACAAGTGTCCGAACTGGCAAATCGCTTGCGCAAGATACAAGAACAGGGTATGAGCCTCCGTGACCTTGAAGAAAAGTCGCGTATCGATGGCACTATTATGGCAAGTAAAAGTGCTATTCGTGAGGTGATCAATGACCCATCTCGCAAACCACGTATCACTACGCTGCTCGGCATTGCCAAGGCGCTTGACCTCCCGCTTTGGCAAGTCATTGCCATGGCAGGATATGATCTTGGCCTTCCTGAAGAAAGTCAAACATGGACTGAGCTTCAGGCGCTCGCACAACGAGATAACGATGCACGCCTTCTTCTTGATCTTCTCTTAAAGGCATCCGAAGAAGACCGAAAAGCTGTTTTGAACTATCTTCGGGTTCGGTCTCCAGCATAGTCATTAGACCCCAATAATATAGTAGCTGCTGGCATCTATATCCGGACACTGAGTGAAGCTCAGAAGTTGAGTCGAGCTGAAGTTGCGCACCGATCGGGAACACACGAATCCCAGATTGTTCGCATTGAAGCTGGGGAACAAGACTCCCATGACCGAATCAGACACACTACGCCTATATCTCATCACTCTGCGATCACGGCAAAACATCAGTCAAGATAAAGTGGCTGATACTATAGGTATGGCTCGCCGTACCTATAAAGCCTGGGAGCTTGGAGAAACCAAGGACATCAAAGTTCCGTGGGCAGTACGTGCGATTAAGTTTCTTGGGGGTTCGCTCGAACATCTTGGAATACTTGATACTGTTTCTGAGGAAGAGGGAGAGAAACTTGCCCTTGATTGGCTTGCACTCCCTCCCGATCAACGAAATCCCCTGCCTGAGCAAAACCACCATGATTCGGCAAAACTCACCCATGTGATTGAGCGGCTTCGAGCGGATGCTCAACATGACCCTTCAGTCCTTGATATGGTCATCGCCTATCTTGATGGCCGACGAAGTTCACGACCTACACCCTGACAATGAATACACGACACATTTCAAGGGGGTAAAATGACACTGATAGAGCAGAGGGAAGTCTAAGACATCGATCAACTCCTTAAGGATTATGGAATGATTCATAGCATGCGGCTAAATTCGCAAGAAGTTTGCTATATTTAGGTACCCAGTTAATACCAGAGATTTAACAATTTAATCTATAACAAGAGTAACTATGACTACACCATTCTCAGCAGGCCCACAAGCCGTAGGATATCTACATCAAGTGAGGTATGCACTATATTTACTACTTATAGAAAGTGAAGAAGCGGGAATAATTATAGAAGGTTTGGATGATATCGAAATCCAGACATCTCCTGGCCATATTAATCTAGCACAGCTTAAACACCATATAAAGAATAATGCAAACCTTACAGACACAAGTACTGATTTATGGAAGACTCTCAGAATATGGTCAGAACAACTATCAACACACCAGTGGAATCCTGCATTCACCAAACTAAACCTTATAACCACAGCTAAAGCACCAGAGAACTCCGCATCTTGGAATTTAAAATCACATGACAAACGAAATATAGACAAAGCACATGAATTATTAACCAGGGCCATTAATAATTCAAATTCAAAAGATCCAACATTACGCGACTGCTTCAACGCTTTTAACAAACTGAAAAAAGCAGATCAATTAAATATGCTCAAATCAATAACAATATTAGACGATTCATCTAATATTTTAGATTTAGAGAAAAACATTAAGCAAAGAATACGCTTTGCTGCACCCCCATCAGACTTAAAATGTGATCGACTATATAATGAATTAGAAGGTTGGTGGTTCTCGCAGGCAGTTCACCATCTAACATCAGGCTCAAAAAACCCTATAACATTAACATCTTTAAGAAATAAACTCTGGTCAATTACAGATCAATTTACATCGGATAATTTACCAATTGAATTTGCAGAAAGATCCCCTGAGGTTATAGACCCAGAAAAAGATGACCGTATGTTCGTAAAACAATTGCGTTACATTGATTCTAGAACCGAACGAATAAATCAAGCCATTCTTGATTATTATCGGGCTTTTGAGCAGCGCAGTAAATGGGTACATGATCAACTTCTAATCGACGATGAACTCATAACTTATGAAAGAAAGCTTATTGACGTCTGGGAAAACTATAGAATAACAATTTTAGAAAACGAACCATCTAGTGGTTTGGACTCAGAAGAACATTGCCGTGAAATCGGTCGAAATATTCTAAAGTTATTATTTCAAGAATCTAATATTCGAATTAAACCTAGTGTCGATGAACAATTCATTTTTAGAGGAAGCTACCATATATTAGCAGATAAACGAAAACCACAAGTGTTTTGGCATCCAAAATTCCTAGAGAGATTAGAGGAGTTATTAACATGACTTATACCCCTTGGGAAAGTAGACCTACGGAAATCGCCAACTTGATCAACCCAGGATTCTGTTCACTCCTATTATGCAGTGCAGTTTCTGGATATCAAATATCAACTGGTTACGGAGCACCATACGCATTAATGTATCTTATACTTCCTATTGTGCTTTATCCTCCTGCACGTAGAAATCTCCCAAAAAATACGAAAACACTTTTACCTATGTGGATACAAAATCATAGTGACCTACAATACCATATAACAAGTAGAGTACCTGTAATGTTTGAATACACCCGCGAATCTTTAACATTCGGTTTGCAACATGGTGTAATACAAATACAAGATGATGGTCTATTATATACAAATAATAAGGTAATCTCAGATAAAACTATAATAACAGAAAATCAAGAGACAAATGAGTGCTTGCTATCTTCATCTCTATTAGGACGCTGGTTTGGTAAAGTTAATAATCCTTCATTTATATTAACACTATGGGGTTTACAACCATGACAATGCAAATTAAAACTATTGCTATTTATGGTACAAATAAAGAAATACGTACCATAAAATTTAATATTGGCGCAGTAAACATAATTACAGGGCAATCTCGCACGGGCAAGTCCGCATTAATAGATATTGTCGACTATTGTCTTGGACGCTCATCTTTTAATGTATTTGAAGGAGTAAATCGTAAGACTATCGCATGGTATGCTGTTGTATTTCAGATAAATGAAGGTCAAATCCTGTTAGCAAAGCCCTCTCCGACTGGCGCTGCAAAAAGTCAAAGCAGCGTATATATGCAAGAAGGTGTCAATATTGTACTTCCTAATATAAATGAACTTAAAGCAAACACTAATGATGAAGCCGTAAAATCGCATATATCGCGAATTCTTGGCATTTCCGAAAATAAAACAGAACCGAACGAAAATCGAACAACTTCAGCATTTGAAGCAACTCTTGACCATGCTAAGTATTACCTTTTCCAAGAACAAGGACTAATTACGAACCGAAAGCTTTTATTCTATCGACAGAATGAAGTAATGATAAGCCAGCATATCAAAGATACAATGCCTTATTTCCTTGGTGCAGTTCAGGAAGAACGCATTCTATTGGTACAACAGCTAAGAGATGCTCGCAAGAAACTCTCTCTTGCCCAACGTCGGTTTAATGAGGCTTCATCAATAATAAGTAAGCGATTCACCCAAGCTCAAACTCTATTAATGGAAGCTCAAGCAGTAGGTATTATAGATAATGTAGAAAACATAAATCAGTCCCAGGATTTATTTACTAAATTGCGTATTGCGGATTCTTGGACTCCTCAAACAATCATTGTTGAAAAAGATAACGCACTCATCGAAGCCCAAGCTAAACTTCGACAAGCAGAAAATGCGTTTTCTATTAAACAGCGTGAAATACGGGAAATCGAAAACTATATTTATCATGCACAAGGCTACCATAATGAGGCTAATCAACAAGCTTTAAGACTTCAATCTATTGGACTACTCCACGAAAATAAGGATATTGATATTACAATCTGTCCGATCTGTAGTTCACAATTAAATAACCCACCACCTTCTATTTCTGCAATGAATGATGCACTCAATCAACTTCAGAAAAATCTCAACAGTGTAAGTCGCGAAGAACCAAGACTTCAGCAACATCTTGCAAAACTTCGTAGTGAGCTAGAAGAGCGCCGTGTAGATATACAAGAGAATCGTTCCATAGTTAATACTCTTGTTAATCAATTTGATCTTTCTCGGCAAATACAAGATATAAATATTCGCGCAGCTATTGTTAAAGGCCGCATTAATCACTATTTAGAAAATATATCGATGACTGATGACGAATCGGCGCTAAGACAATCTCTAGATGATGCTACTCGACGAGTCGAAGAGCTTGAATTACAACTTAACTTAGACGAAGTGCAAGACCTAAAAGAATCTATCCTTCGCCTCATATCAACCCAGATGACTCAATGGGCAGAGGATCTTCACCTAGAGCATGCTGGAAATCCATATCGTTTTGATGATAAACATCTTACAGTAATTGCAGACACACCTGAAAGACCCATAGTAATGGAACGTATGGGCAGTGCTGAAAATTGGCTTGGGTGTCATCTGATAGCATTACTTGCGTTACATCAGCACTTTATACGTCGTAACCGCCCGGTTCCAAATTTCATTTTCCTTGATCAACCATCTCAAGTTTATTTTCCTTCCAGAGAATCATACAATGCTCTTGATGGAGAAACTAACAATCTGGAGGGATCCGGAGCAGATGTCTTTGCAGTACGAAGAATGTTTAAGTTCTTATTCGATTTAACAAAATCACTAACTCCCAGTCTTCAAATCATCATTACTGAACATGCTAATCTACCTGATGAAGAATTCCAAAGAGCACTCATAGAAGAACCTTGGCACGGAGGGAAAGCCCTTATCCCAGCATCTTGGTTAGATTGACAGCATCAAAATACGTCCCATGCGATCCCGCGCCCATCAGCCCATCGTAGACATGCTGCGGCACGTGGAAATATTGGTAGCACGCCCCGCTATGGAAGCAGATCTCCAGAGTCTGGGTCGTAGGATCGTAGCCGACCGACGCGAGATTCGACGATGACACCGTAATATCGACATCTCACCCATCTCGCCCACCACACTCTGCACCACGCTACCCCATCGCCCGCAGGCGGAAACTGAAGACTGGAGCGAGAGCGTGGCGGTCGACCTGCGGGGCCGCGCCTTTGAGCTGCTGGCCGACGCCGACGACGGCTCCTTCTAGGTGATGCTGCCCCAGGCGGGCGCGGCGGATCTGGACTACCGCCACTGGGGCAGCCTGCGCGTCAACACGCGCCCGTGATCTGCGGGATGTCTCGTAGGCTGGCACCACCGAGATCGCCGCACTGCCTGGACGCTCCCCATAAACACGCCCTTATGTCGTGCTGTCTGTAACGCACCGCTCATGGCACAGATCCTTGTCCCACAACTTCCCCATGTTCCCTCAGTCATCCCCGCCTCGATGCTTCATACGGATAATAACGCTATCTTCTTGGGTCGCTCTCCTTAAAGGTGATGGCACTACATATTCATGCGGGAGGTGGCGCAAAGCAAGCATTTGCGTTGCCGCATTGCGATTTGCGCCCAGCAGGCCGGTTGGGCTGGTGCGATGCGCGCATATGCGCCCTGGCAAATGGGTAGAGTGGAATAGACCCTTACACAGATGCTGATCGGGGAGGGAGGTGATAGACATGGCACCGCCTGGCGAGAAGCCGCAGCGGCCCGGCGAGTATGGCGAACGCGGCCCGCGCGGCGGGCAGGTTCCCAACCCACGGACGGTGACGATTGAGCCTGAGGATAACCCGCTTCCGCCGACCCAGAAGCCTGGGCGGACATGGGAGCGTGAGGGGCCGCCGGACAAGAAGAAGTAGCACATTGACGTTGGCGAAGGCGGGGTAGGCAACTACCCCGCCTTTGCTGTGCCTTGGCTTTTTTGCGTTTGCGAGCGGGTGAGGGAAATTGGGTGAAAAATGGGGCAAAAAAGGTGGGATAGACGGGGGACTTTATGGGTTATAGAAGTGAACCCGGAAATGGAACCGTTGTTTGAGCAGAAAAGGATGTCCCCCGTATGAAGTGGCTCCCACTGTTGGATGCGCTCATTGTGCTGGCGGTTATTGGGCTGGGCTGTGTGGCGATGAGGCTGCACCCCGACCAAGCGGAGAGGATTTTACTCATCACCGCGCAGGTATGTGCCGCGTACTTTTGGTTTCGGCGGGGTAGGAAGAAGTAGCGGCAAGGCCCGCCCTGGGAGCATATCCCAGGGCGGGCCTGCATGTGCGGCGCGGGCGCTGCCCGAGTCCCGGCCCTACGGCGCGCTCAGCACGTCGCTGAGCAGCTCGGCCTGCTGGAGCACGGTCTGGGTGGCGACCTCCTGCTGATCGGGGGGGTAGCCGTGCTTGCGGAGGATGCGCTTGACGAGCACGCGCATGCGGGCCTGGACGGACTCGCGGACGGTCCAGTCGATGGTGATGTTGCGGCGGATGGCCTCGACGAGGTCGCGGGCGATGGATTTGAGGATGTCGTCGCCGAGCACCTGCACGGCGCTGTCGCTGACCCCGAGGGCCTCGTAGAAGGCCAGTTCCTCGGGGGTGAGGCCGCTCTGCTCGCCGCGCCGCTCGGCGTCCTTGATATGCCTGGCCAGCTCGATGAGCTGCTCGATGACCTGGGCGGTCTCGATGGCGCGGTTCTGGTAGGCGCGCACGGAGGCTTCGAGCTTTTCGGAGAAGGCGCGCGACTGCACCAGGCTGGTGCGCTGGCGGGTTTTGATCTCGTCGTCGAGGAGCTTGCGCAGCAGCTCGACGGCGAGATTTTTGTGGGGCAGGCCGCGCACCTCGGCGAGGAAGTCCTCGGAGAGGATGGAGATGTCGGGGTTGGGCAGGCCTGCGGCCTGGAAGATGTTGATGACCTCGCCTGGGGCGATGGCCTGGGCGACGATCTGGCGGACGGCGTGGTCGAGCTGGTCGTCGCGGATGGCACGCCCGCTGGCGGTGGTCTTGGTGACGGCGGCGCGGATGGTCTGGAAGAAGGCCACATCCTCGCGGATGCGCAGGGCCTGCTCGTGGGGGGTGGCAAGGGCAAAGGCTTTGGAGAGCGCGGCGACGGCCTGGCTGAGGCGGGCGGGGCCGTCCTCTCGCTCGAAGATGTGCTCTTGGGCGGCGGGCAGCAGGCTGAGGCGCTCGCTGGGGGTGCCGCTGGACCATGCGGACCAGTCGAAGCCGTGGAAGAGGTCGCAGCAGATCTCGTACTTCTCGCGCATGGCGGCGACGGCCTCTTCTTGCAGATGGGTGGTCTGGCCCTGGCCGCCGCTGAGGGTGTAGTCGGCGAGGGCGAGCTTGAGCTGGTCGGCGAGGCCAAGGTAGTCGACGACGAGGCCGCCGGGCTTGTCGCGGAACACGCGGTTGACGCGGGCGATGGCCTGCATGAGGCTGTGGCCGTGCATGGGCTTGTCGACGTACATGGTGTGGAGCGAGGGGGCATCGAAGCCGGTGAGCCACATGTCGCGGACGATGACAAGCTGGAAGCGGTCGGCGGGGTCGCGGAAGCGCTGGGCCAGCGACTCGCGGCGGGCTTTGGTGCGGATGTGGGTCTGCCAGTCGGCGGGGTCGGCGGCGGAGCCGGTCATGATGATCTTGAGCGCGCCCTGGTCGTCGTCGTCGCTGTGCCAGTCGGGGCGCAGGGCGATGAGCTGCTGGTAGAGGTCGACGCAGATGCGGCGGCTCATGCAGACGATCATAGCTTTGCCCTGCATGACCTGCTGGCGCTGCTCGAAGTGCTCGACGAGGTCGGCGGCGATCAGGGCGAGGCGCTTCTCGGTGCCGACGATAGCCTCAAGGGCCGACCACTTGCTCTTGAGGGCCTCTTTGCGCTCGATCTCCTCGCCCTCGGTGAGCTCGTCGAAGGCGGTGTCGACCTTGGGCTTCTCTGGCTCGGGCAGCTCTAGGCGGGCGACGCGGTTCTCGTAGTAGATCGGGACGGTGGCACCGTCGGCGACGGCGCGCTGGATGTCGTAGATGTCGATGTAGTCGCCGAAGACGCTGCGGGTGTTGCGGTCGGTCAGCTCGATGGGCGTGCCGGTGAAGCCGAGGAAGGAGGCGTTGGGCAGGGCGTCGCGGACGCGCTGGGCGAAGCCGTAGGTGATCTCGCCGGTCTCGGGGTTGAGCTTGCCCTCGAAGCCGTACTGGCTGCGGTGGGCCTCGTCGGCGATCACGACGATATTGCGGCGCTGGGAGAGCGCGGCGTCGGCTGCGCCCTCGGGCGGCAGGAACTTCTGGATGGTGGTGAAGACCACGCCGCCTGCGGCGACGCCGAGGAGCTGGCGCAGGTGGGCGCGATCTGCGGCCTGGGTGGGGGTCTGGCGCAGCAGGTCGTGGCAGCGGGCGAACACGCCGAAGAGCTGGTCGTCAAGGTCGATGCGGTCGGTCAGCACGATGATGGTGGGGTTCTGCATGGCCGGGTGGATGACGAGCCGTCCGGCGTAGAAGACCATGGTGAGGCTCTTCCCTGAACCCTGGGTGTGCCAGACGACGCCCGCGCGGCGGCTGCCCTCGACGCTGGTGGCGGCGATGGTGGACTCGACGGCCTTGTTGACGGCGTGGTACTGGTGGTAGGCGGCCAGCTTCTTCTCGATGTTGCCGCCGCCGTGGTCCTCAAAGACGATGAAGGAGCGGATGAGGTCGAGTAGGCGCGATGGCTCAAGGATGCCCTTGGTGAGCACCTGGAGCTGGGGCATGCTGGCCGGGGCCAGGTCCTCGCCGTCGACGGTGCGCCAGGGCAGGAAGCGCTCGCGGTCGGCGGTGAGCGAGCCGATGCGGGCCTCGGTGCCGTCGGAGATGACGAGGGCGGCGTTGTAGGCGAAGAGCGAGGGCAGCTCGCGCTTGTAGGTCTGGAGCTGGCCGAAGGCCTGCCAGATGGTGGCCTTGGCGTCGGCGGCGTTCTTCAGCTCGATCACGATGAGCGGCAGGCCGTTGACGTAGAGGATGATGTCGGGGCGGCGGGTCTGGCGGTTCTCGTGGATGGAGAGCTGGTTGATGGCCAGCCAGCTATTTTGCAGTGGGCTATCGAAGTCGAGCAGGCGGGCGCTGTCGCTGGCGATGGTGCCATCGGGGCGGCGGTACTCGACGGGGACACCCTCGATGAGCATGCGGTGGAAGGCGCGGTTGCTCTGGAGCAGCGCGGGCGCGGCGGGCTGGGCGCAGCGGCGGTAGGCCTCATCCAGCGCCTCGGCGGGGAGCTGGGGGTTGAGGCGCTGCAAGGCGCTGCGCAGGCGCTCGGGGAGCACGACCTGCTCGTAGCTGGCGCGCTCGGCCTGCGGCTCGCCAGGGGCGATCTGGGGGCCGGAGAGCACGGTGTAGCCAACGCTCTCTAGCCAGGCGAGGGCGGCTCGTTCGACCATTGACTCGGTGAAATGTGAGCTTGGTTCCATAACGACCTCATAGCTGGCTAGCAATTATTCGGCATCTTCTTTAAACGCGCCAGATTCATACTCTGCCAATAAATCACTATAAGCATTGATATCAGTATAGAATAGCACTTCGCTGGCTTTATAAGGGTCAAGATTGAGAATTTTAATGCCCTCATCATGCTGATCATCTATAAATTGATTGAATTCTGGTTTGTCAGTATATGATTTGCGAGGGGTTCTAGCTAATGGTCCAGCATAGTTTCTATGAACACGAAAAAGAAAATGAACTATAGCGTCTGCTGATCTCGCAACAAATTGTGCTTGGATAGTGTCTGTAATACCTTGGTCATAAGCATCTTTACCATGAGATGCAAAACCACCTGCATTGCGAATTTCTGCCAAACTAAGAATGATAGTCGCAAATGATTGTGTTGTCTTTCTTAAGTTCTCTGCTATTTTAGGGTCTACTTCTGTTTCATCAGGTAAAAATTGAAGTTTTTTGGTAGTTTCCTTGAATAGCTGAGGCATGGTCCAATTTTTATCGATGGGATGGCCTCTATCAATAAGAATCGTACGACAAGTGGTTTCAACTAATGCCTTGGCAATATCAAAGGCAAGTTCAGGATTCTTCTCAACAGCCTCCTCTAAAGCAACTACTTGGCGTTCGATCATGATAGCGCCTGCCGAAAGGGTAAGTATCTCTCGGCACCCACTTAATCGGAATTTATTGTCAGGCAGCGCGGTGTTATCGGAGGTTGTTTCACTCATAGCAAAGGCTCCACATCGCGGACGCGCAGCTCGCCGGAGAGCAGGCGGGGCAGCAGCGTGTCGCGGAGTTCGGCGAGGGTGCGGGATTGCAGCTTAAGGTTTGTGATTTGATCAATCAATGGGGCTACAGTTCTATCTGCCAAATCCATCATCTGCGGTGTTGGGACAATAACTTTTGCCTGGGTGAGGTGATGCCGCTGGATATGGCCCATGGTTGTAGCTTTATCTGCCGCGATAGCTTGAAACCCTGGCAGATGGTAACGTGTCCAAAGGTAGTAAAACCACTTCGGATATATGTTTGATGTCACTTTGAACAAATGCTGGTTTAGCGCACCCTGACCACCACACCATAGTACAACCTCTAGGCTCCCAGACCAAGAAAACAGGATATCGCCATCTTCAATAATATAGGCTTCGGGAATAGAAGGGCTGGCTTTATCGCTATCCTCGGTGCTTCCTTTGCGCATTTGTGCGATCTTGATAACCGGAAGGAACTCTTCATCTGTAGGAGGAAACTTTTGTAGCGCCAGCCCATTTAAGTAGGTGGCAATCTGATCAAGGTTTTTGACATCCCACCCCTGCGGCACCATGCGCCCGTCGACCTCCTCGAAGGCGGCGGGGAAGAGCGCGGCGGTAGCGGCGTCGAGGCCGACGGGGGCTTGGCCAGCGGCCTTGGTGCGGACGGGGTCGAAGTCGACGAACCAGGACTGGAAGATGGCGCGGGCGGTCTCCTCCAGGGTGGCGTTCATCTTGCGGTTTAGCTCGATCTTGTCGTCGAGCGAGCCGAGGACGCGGGCGATGGCGCGCTGCTCGGGGAGAGGGGGGAGAGAGACCTCGATCGACTTAAGGACATCTGTATGAATTCGCCCAGTACCATGCGAGGCAGAATCAACCATCTTTAATAAAGTTGGTTTGTGCGCAAGAAACCAATAGGCAAGAAAATTGCTGTTGATGTTCTGATTTGGAATAATGGCTTTTACATCTTGATTGAAAGCCATATCTTGTTTGATTATGCAAATAGGTAAATCATTGTGCAATGTCATGCCTCGCACAAGCAACAAAATCGATTCTGCCGGGGCTATTCTTGAACCATTTTGGACCCCTTCTTCAGTTAGGTGGTCTTCGGTATCGTGCAGGTAAAAACTCTTCATGTCCTTAGCACTAACCCAAGGAATATTACCTTCCCAAAATGTAGGATTAGCTTTGGATGGTGTCCCGCCCGAATACCACATGGAGCAATCTCCTAAGGTTGTACGTGTCCACTCACTCCCCATAGCCCACCCCCCGCAGACTCTCGCGGATCACCTGCTCCAGGCGCGCGCTCTCGGCGAACTGCTGGCTGAGCGTGGCGGTGAGGCGCTGCATCTTCTCCTCGAACGGCTCGCCCTCCTCCTCGGCCTCGGCGACGCCCACGTAGCGGCCAGGGGTGAGGACGTAGCCATGGGCGGCGATCTGCTCGGTGGTGGCCGAGGCGCAGAAGCCTGCCACATCGGCATACGCGCCCGCGCCCGGGTCGCCGCGCCAGGCGTGGTAGGCACCGGCGATCTGGGCGATGTCGTCCTCGGACAGCTCGCGGTGGACGCGGTCGACTAGGGAGCCGAGCTGGCGGGCGTCGATGAAGAGGGTGTGGCCTCGGCGGTCGCGGAAGCGGCCAGCGCCGCTCTTGTCGCGGGCGAGGAACCAGAGGCAGACGGGGATCTGGGTAGAGTAGAAGAGCTGGCCGGGGAGGGCGACCATGCAGTCGACGAGGTCGGCCTCGATGATGCTGCGGCGGATCTCGCCCTCGCCGGAGGTATTGGTGGACATGCTGCCGTTGGCCAGGACGAAGCCAGCCATGCCCGAGGGGGCGAGGTGGTGGATGAAGTGCTGGACCCAGGCGAAGTTGGCGTTGCCGACGGGGGGCGCGCCGTACTTCCAGCGCACATCCTGGCGCAGGCGGTCGCCGCCCCAGTCGCTGTTGTTGAAGGGCGGGTTGGCCATCACATAGTCGGCGCGGAGATCCTTGTGCATGTCGCGGTGGAAGCTGTCGGCCTGCTCGGTGCCGAGGTTGCCGTCGATGCCTCGGATGGCGAGGTTCATCCGGGCGAGCTTCCAGGTGGTGGGGTTGGACTCCTGGCCGTAGATGCTGATGTCGCCGATGCGCCCGCCGTGGGCCTCGATGAACTTCTCGGACTGGACGAACATGCCGCCGGAGCCGCAGCAGGGGTCGAAGATGCGGCCCTTGTAGGGGGCGAGCAGCTCGACGAGGACGCGCACGACGCTCTGGGGGGTGTAGAACTCGCCGCCGCGCTTGCCCTCGGCGCTGGCGAACTTGGAGAGGAAGTACTCGTAGACGCGGCCCAGGATGTCCTTGGAGCGGTTGGCGCGGTCGCCCAGGCCGATGGTGCCGATCAGGTCGATTAGCTCGCCGAGGCGCTGCTTGTCGAGGGCGGGGCGGGCGTAGTCCTTGGGGAGCACGCCCTTGAGGGCGGGGTTGTCGCTCTCGATTTTGACCATGGCGGTGTCGATGAGCCTGCCGATCTCGGGGGCCTTGGCGCTGCCCTGAAGGGTGGCCCAGCGGGCCTCGGGGGGCACCCAGAAGATGCCGTCGGCGCGGTACTCGTCGGGGTCCTCGGGGTCGGCCCCCTGATCCTGCTCGGCGAGGAGGGCCTGGTACTTCTCGTCGAAGGCGTCGGAGATGTACTTGAGGAAGATGAGGCCGAGGACGACGTGCTTGTACTCGGCGGCGTCCATATTGTTGCGGAGCTTGTCGGCGGCGGCCCAGAGGGTGTCCTCGAAGCCGAGGCTGGCGGCGCTGGCGGGCTTCTGGGCTGCGCGGGCTGGCGGCTGGGTCATGGGCTGCTCCAGTGGCAGAGGCGTCTGCTGTAGGGCCTGGGCGTCGGGCGCGATGCGGCGGACTTTTGGCATGGTTGCTGTATTTCTAAGCCGCGCGCTTGGCGCTGCGGTCTGTCTAGTGTTGCTTGGGAGCGCGGGATGGCCGCGCGGGTGGGGCTATGATACACCCAACTATGCTTTGCGGTCAAAAGGAAGCAATTAACCACGAAGGGGCGAGGTGGCGAGGGGTGAGGGCGGGCACGAGACCCGCCCCTACGGCGTGGGGTGGTGGTGGGAGCGCGCAATGGTTCGCTGTGGTCGAGATGATGGGTACTAGCTGGATGGCTTGTCGCGCAACTGCTTGCCGCGTCTGATGAGGTCGTCCTCAATGGCTAACTGTTCGATAGCGCGTTTTTCCAGCAGTTTGTTCATCTGCTCAATTTCCGCTTGAGAGAGAAGCGTTTCCGTGCGGAGATTCTGCGTCTTTTTTTTAATGCTGTGCGCAATCCACACGTCTATAGGCGATTGATCAACATCTTTTTCTGCTATATTTTGATCTGAGGCGATAGCAATATATGGAGTCTGTTGAATACCCTGCCGGTCAAAATACACCTCTAACGCGCTTGCGTCGTCCTTCATGTTTAGTAGCTCTATCTGTTTATCAATGTTTTTCCAGCCTCTTTTTGTTTCTACGTACCAATGCTCTTTCTCAAACCGAATAGCACCACGCGCTGTAATCATTTGTATGACCCATACACCATAGGGGGCAACAAGTACCAGGTCGAACGCGCGAGAGGCCTGCGGTATGTATAGGCTTTGGTAGATTGTCCACTGATCGTCAAGGACTTCACGAAGCCGCTCGACAATATGTGCTTGGGTTTTACGCCTTCGGCGGATCTCTAACCACGGCCTTAGTTTCCAAAAAACATAAAAGCTGCCGAAGGTGAGGCATATAAAAGGGGTGAATAAAGCAGTCCATATATCTTTATAATGTATATCAAATGCGAAAAAGACAAAATCTTTTATTGTAAGAAGAATAGCAACAAGAGTAGCTGTTAGAATAGCAGCTATCTCTGCTTGATCTCTTTCATCCCGCTCGGTAAGCCAGTTGCTACAAACAACAAGGCGAGAGACATTGGGCTGAGCGAGATATGTTTTGTCAGCTAGTGTTTCTTCTGGTGTAGCAATATCGGCTGGATCATCGTCTACAAAAACACCGTAGGAACGCAGCTCCATTTTAATCTGAGCAATTTCTGAGCGTATATCTTGAATGCTTAGAATGACGTGTGAAGGCGTATGTATGCCCATCTGGGCTTTTTGCTCAAGCTCTATGTAAAGACGACGGCGGAAGATATCTAGCCGCTTCTTCCGGTGCTTACTATTCTCGTGTTCAGAAAGATCACTCATAGCTCTTTTCACCCTCCAACTCATGCTCCAGTTCCTTGGTAAGGCGGTTCTCGTCGCCCGCCAAGGCCTAGAGGTTGATGGCGGTGGTGGCGACGCTGCGGTGCCCGAGGCGGCGCTGGATCTCGGTGAGGGTCGCGCCCTTGGCGTCCATGGCCCACTGTCGAATAACAGTCCCTGTTACCATCTCCCCTAAGAACCGTGCGTAAAAGCGTTCTTGAATAAGAACGCTTTTACACTCTTTTTTGCTGGCTTGATCAGGTGAAAGTCGCCTCCTGCCTGATTCAGTCTACCACCAATCTCCATGTCGGTGTTAGCGAAGGGCGTCCCCGCACCTCTACCGTGCCCCGCCGCCAGCCCATCGAGACCAGGTGCGGGTTGACGCCCAACACGGCGGACACCCAGCCCTTGTGCACCCACACCTCACCCGCCGCGTCCGCCACCTCGGTGAACGCCGCCAGCAGCACCGCCGCCCGCCCGAACCGCGCCGCGCGGGCCAGCGCCAGGGGCGGCGGCGCGGGGCAGGCCTCGGGCCGCTCGCCCCGCCACGCGGGCGCGATCTGCCCGCGCACCCCCCAGGGGCCGCAGCGCCGGACCTGCCCGATGATGCCCAGGGCCTGGAGCCGCCGCCAGCCCATCGAGACCGTGCGCGGGTTGACGCCTAGCACGGCGGCCACCCGGCCCTCATGCACTCGCACCTCGCCCGCCGCGTCCGCCGCCTCGTAGCACCAGGCGAGGAGCGCCACGTTCGCCCGCTGCCGCGCCGCTGGCAGCAGCCGCCCCAGCGGGATCGTGCCCATCAGCGCCGCCTCCGCGCGCGCGGCGGGGCGGGCGGGCGGCAGTCGGCCAGTGACACGCCGTAGACCGCCGGGGCCAGCTGGGCCAGCGCGCTGGGCGAGGTCTGCCCCCGTGCGGCCTCGCGGGCGAGCAGCCGCCGCACCCGCGCCAGCTGGGCCGTGCGCAGCGCGGGCGGCTGGGCCAAAAAGTCCCGCCGCAGCAGCGCCACCGCCAGGCGCGGCGCGGCCTCCACCACCCACTGCGCGCTCACCGGGCTGTGCTCGTCCAGGTCACAATGCCTCATGGCTCTCCTCCTCCGCGCCGCTGCGCTCAGGGGCGCGGGATTGCCGCTCACTCCTCGGGTGTGTCCGTCTGGTCATCGATCCCAACCTTCGCCTCCACCATGAGGCGCTCGATCTCGGCGACATAGGTCAGCGCGTCGGCCAGCTCCATCTCGGCTAGGTATTTGTTGGTATGCATGTCGGCGCGCGCCTTGCGGATAAATCGCCGGATGTGCCCGGCGGCCTCAAGGGTTTGGCGTCGGGCGGCCTCCGCGTTCTTCGGCCACCGCTTCTGTATCCGGCTGCCCATGTTCTTCTCCGAGATAGCGAATAATGTCGGCCAGCCGTCGGCGCAGCTGCCACAGCTGCCAGCCGATGATCGGCAGCCCGCTGGCCAGAAACGCCCCGGCGTAGCGCCCCACCACCCACCACGCCAGCGCCTTCCCGCTCAGCGGGGGCAGCCCGCCGACCACCAGGCGCAGCGCCACCCCCGCGAGCGTGAAGCCCACGCCCACCACCACGGTGAGCCAGGTGAAGTCGGGGTCGTAGAGCCGCTGGATGCGCTGGAGCAGCGCGGCGTAGGCGCTGGCGAGCAGGGCCAGGGCGAGGTACAGCAGGAGGTCCATCCACGCTCTCCTTATGCTTCGCTTATGCTGGTATCGGCGGGCGGCGCGGCACGCTACACTCGGAGGATGCCGCGCCCGCCCGCTAGGAACGTCCGTTCGCACGCAGCTCCTCGCTCCAGCGGCGGGCCGCCCGGTCGGCCTCCAGGTCGTCGGCGAGGCTGAGCGCGCGCTCGCCGAGCTGGCGGAGCTGGTCAGGGCTGAGCTGGCCAGCGAACTGCCCCCGGATGAAGACCCCGATGGGCCCCAGGTTCGAGGCGATCAGCTCCAGCAGCTGGCCGTCCATCAGCGGGACGGCGCGGCAGATCGGCCACATCAGCGCGGGCGGCGCGTCTGCCGCGCGGGCAGGCTCGCGCAGATCAGGTGTCTGGCGCATAGGTGTTCTCCTTCCCCGCGTCGCGGGCTAGTGGGCGTCGTCCGCGTCGTCGTGCGCTTCCGCGCCCGCATCCCGCGCCGCGCTGATCGGGGCGAGCAGGCGATCGATGGTGCGCTCCAGATCCTCATCGCGCTGCGGGCCGAAGGTGGAGGACTGGGGCAGGGGGAGGGTCGCGTCGCTGACCCCGAGCGCGAGCAGGATCTCGCGCTGCGCGAGGTCGTGCGCGACGATCTGGGTGTGGACCGCGTGGGCCGCGCGCAGGCGAGTGGTGAGCTGGCGCAGCGCATGGTGGGCCTCGTCGACGCGCTCCTGGAGGGCGCGCAGGTGGTCGGCGTCGGCGTGCTGGCCCTCGACGAAGGCGCGGGCCTCAGCCAGGGCCTGCTCAGGCGTCATGCCCGCGTCCAGCGCGACGGTGGCGTGCAGCTTCTCGTTCTCATAGTTGCCCAGGTTGAAGGTCTTGCCGTAGGAGACGGAGGTGATGGTCATGGCGATGGTCCTTTCGCTCGATAGGGGTGCTGCTTCCGATGGGCGGGGCGGCGGGGTGCGCTGCACGGGTGGGTGGCCGCCGATCCGACGCGGCGGGCACTAGGCGGCCCGCCGCAGCTGGTCAAAGGCGATCTCGTCGCGGGCGGTCTCGGCCTCCAGCAGGCGGTCGAAGCTGCCGACGTAGCAGCCCTGAAACTCCAGGGCGTAGCCCGCATCTCGGCAGTAGGTGATGCGGTAGTCCTCGCCCGCCGCGACCTCGTGGATGCGCGGGGTGCGCGGCGGGCGGCGGGCGGGGTGGGTGCGGGTGGTGGGCATGGTGGGTTCCCCTCTACTAACTAATGCAACTTCCTGCACCATATTAGTGCAGGAAGTTGCATTAGTCAAGAGGAAGATCTATTCAGTGGGTGGGCGAATATCCTTTGTCAAGGCCTCATCTAGCGCGGCTATCCTCTTGATCTTGACTACATGAGGTAAGGCGCGCCCACTGAGATACATTGCAATTGCTCGTTTAGAGCAACCTAATAGCTTGGCTCTTTCTTCATTTGTCGGAGCGAGTTCTCTCAACGCATTTACAAAATGAAGGTACTTGCCCATACCGCCTCCAAAAGTGCAATTTATAGCATCATTTTAACGCATTTAATTGCACTACTCAAACAGGAAAACGCACTATGCGAGAAATTGCACGCGTGGTACATTTAGGCAAAGGTTGGGGGAGAAAATACTGTGGCCGAATCAGACGCACTACGCCTATATCTCATCACTCTGCGATCACGGCAAAACATCAGCCAAGATAAAGTGGCCGATACTATAGGTATGGCCCGCCGTACCTATAAAGCCTGGGAGCTTGGAGAAACCAAGGACATCAAAGTTCCGTGGGCAGTACGTGCAATTAAGTTTCTTGGGGGTTCGCTCGAACATCTTGGGATACTTGATACTGTTTCTGAGGAAGAGGGAGAGAAACTTGCCCTTGATTGGCTTGCACTCCCTCCCGATCAACGAAATCCCCTGCCTGAGCAGAACCATCATGATTCAGTAAAACTTACCCATGTGATTGAGCGACTTCGAGCGGATGCTCAACATGACCCTTCAGTCCTTGATATGGTCATCGCCTATCTTGATGGTCGACGCAGTTCGCGGCCTACACCCTGACAATGAATACACAATCTCAACAATAAGTCAAAAACGCCTTCCCGGAAATAGAATAATGCTATGGAAGTCTACAAATCAAAATATAGAACCATACTATTGTGGTTTTCTGATTCTCGTAGCTATTTGAGGGTTCACCCATGAAACATAGTTTTGGTAGCTTTTTATGGATAGGGGTAACCAAAGCTAACTCATTCATTGGGGGGTTCATATCTATTTTCATAAGTATTCTTGTTGCTTACATATCAAGCAATATTTGGTATGGAATCATTCTATCTATTATCTTCTTCCTTTCTGTACTAGTTTATGTATTTTCATACACTTCATATGAAATATATAAGGCGTACGAGAAAGAATTTATATTAGCCAAAAAGATGTCACTTCCTAGAATAATCAGAGCGCAGCGCCCTCCACCTTCCATGTTACAGGCTAGCGCTTTATGCTTAACTGAATCTTCAGACCTATTCTCATATGGTATTGGCGTTTCCTTTTATAACATTGATGAAGATGGATTTGAGAAACTAATTGGTCTTGGTAAAGTTGAGAATGTTCAGGAGGACAAAAGACTCCAAATCACAATACTTCATATTATAGAAGGCCACGAGAATATTATTGAGAGACTTTTGCAAAACGAAAGTAGAGTTTTGGAAAACACAAGAGTCAAACCAAACGCGCCTTTAGATATATAATAAACTATTTTATATAAAGGAGAAAACCTATGAGTGAATTAATTCCTCATATATTTCCAGCACTCATTGCAGAAGTTATAGACAGATACACTGTCGTTATTAATCGAGGTTCAAAACACAAAATACAGCTTGGTCAAAAATTTATTATATATACTTTGACAGATAAAGAAATTCTCGATCCGATCACTCGTGAATCTCTTGGCAAGCTTGAGGTACCTAAAGGAACGGGAAAGGTGATACATGTTCAAGAAAGATTAGCTACGATTAAGTCTGATAGAACGACAACAATAAAAAAACCAAGAACTCCACTAGAATGGCAAAGGAATCAAGAACCAGAAGAGCAAACCATTTTTTCACCTTTTGATGAACCAATAGTCGGAGATAGGGCAAAACCAATATAAATATACTCATCGAATATCACGAATATAATATCATTTACAAACTATGTTATAAGCGCTTGGAGTAACCACATCCTCGTAAAAATTTATAGGTTTGGCACACCGCATCGCCCGTATTGCCCACGTGACATTGCCCGCATCATTCGCGGGGCGATGGGCGCGATGCGCTGCCTGCCGTGCCCACTCCAGCGCCCAACCTCACCTGTCACCCTGGGCATACGCCGCCCTCCATGACGTTGGCCCTGCCGCACCTTTGGCGCTTGAAGGGGCACCGCCCTTCATATGGTGTCACTTTTGCAGTGCTTTCCAATGCCTTTTTGGCAAAAATGCCTGTTCGGCTGCATTGGAACTTCATTCCAATGCGTTCGAATTTCGCTAAGGTCGGGCAAGACCCGGCACGCTGGTTTGTACGATTCGTCGCATTCCGATGCCCCGCCCACGAAAGTGACACCTGTTGAGGGCACACCGCCCCCTCCCCCAACTCGTGCGCTCCGTGCGCCGGAATCCCAGCCAGCCCAACGTGCGGCCCTGGGCTGGGGCAAGAGCGTGGCATCACCCCATGAGCGCTCCGCTTTGTTCGCATCTCTGTGCTAAGATAGGAAGCACATACGGCACTGATGGTAGGGATTGGACAACGGACACCATGCTTGAGACGACGTCTTTCACCACACGGATTGATCAGCGGCGGCTTGCCGCAAGTAGCATCTTAGATCCAAAGCTGCGGGCCGAACGCGGGCAATTTCTCACGCCGGGGCCGATCGCGCGCTTTATGGCCTCCCTCTTCCAGCCTGCCACTGAGGCTATCCATCTTCTGGATGCCGGGGCAGGCGTCGGCTCGCTCACCGCTGCTGCCGTCGCCACCCTGTGCCAGCAGACGCCCGCTCCCCGCACCATCGCGGCGACCGCCTACGAGATCGACCACCAGCTCACCCCCTACCTGGAGGAGACGCTGGCCGATTGCGCCGCGCTCTGCGCCGAACGCCACGTTCGTTTCGCATCGTCGCTGCGCTCCACCGATTTCATTGCCCACGGTGCGCAGCAGCTCTTTATGCGCACCGCCGCAGAGGCCACCTTCACCCACGCGATTCTGAACCCGCCCTATCGGAAGATCACCACGCACTCCGCCGACCGACAGCACCTTCGGTCGATCGGCATCGAGACCAGCAACCTCTACGCGGGCTTTCTCGCACTCGCCATCAAGCTGCTGGCCCCAGGTGGCGAGCTGGTAGCGATTGTGCCCCGCAGTTTCTGCAACGGCCCCTACTTCCGGCCCTTCCGGCAGCTGCTGCTCAAAGAGATGGCGCTCACCCACATCCATCTCTTTGAGAGTCGCACCGACGCCTTCCGAGACGATGGCATCCTTCAGGAAAACATTATCTTCCACGCGATCAAGCAGCAAACGGTGCCCACGGTGATCATCTCACGCTCTGCGGGCGCAGATCTCGCCCACAGTGAACGCCGTCTCGTCTCCGCGCATGAGATTGTGCACCCGAGCGACCCAGACCAGATGATCCACATCACCGCCGATTCTGACGCCCAGCTGCTGGTCCGGCAGATGCAGGACCTCCCCTGCACCCTCGCGGATCTGGGCATCGATGCCTCAACCGGCCCCGTGGTCGATTTCCGCCTTGCCGACTTTCTGCGCGCGATGCCCGCATCTGATAGCGTGCCGCTTATCTATCCCCAACATTGCCGCGACTACCACGTTCACTGGCCGCTCCCTGGGGCAAAAAAGCCCAATGCCCTCGATGATCACCCACAAGTCCGCAAGTGGCTCTACCCGAATGGACACTATGTGGTAGTCCGGCGGCTCTCATCGAAAGAGGAACCACACCGCATTGTGGCCAGCCTCTATGATCCCGCCCGTATTCCCGGCGATTGGATCGGCTTTGAGAACCACCTGAATGTGTTCCATCAGGATCGACATGGGCTCGCACCAGACCTCGCGCTTGGGCTCACACGCTATCTCAACACGACGCTAGTCGATATCTGCTTCCGCCAGTTCAGCGGCCACACCCAGGTCAACGTCAGCGACCTGGCCCGGCTGCGCTACCCGACCGCCGAGGCGCTCGCCCAGCTGGGCAGACGAGATGCACCGCAGATCATGCCGGATCAGCGCACCCTTGATACGTGGCTTGGAGAAATAGTGTCATGACCGATTCCACCATCACCGACATCGACATCAGCGGCAACCATGGGAAGAAACTCGCCGAAGCACAACACATCCTTGAATCACTCGGCTTTCCCGCAGGACAGCGCAATGTCCGATCAGCACTCACGCTCCTGGCGCTCCTCGATATGCAGCCCAACCACGATTGGGCCGCAGCCAGCAACCCACCGATGGGGATAACGCCAATCCTTCAGTGGGCGGAAAAACACTACGCGGTGCGCTATGCCCCCAACACGCGCGAGACGATCCGCAAAGACACCATGCACCACTTTGTCGAGGCGGCGCTGGCCATCGCCAACCCGGATCAGCCCAACCGCCCAACCAACAGCCCAAAGTGGCACTACCGCATCGAACCAGCCGCATTAGCGCTTATTCGCACCTTTGGCACCAACGCGTGGCCGTCGCAGCTCGCCCGCTACCTCACCGAGCGGGTCGGACTCCAAACGCGCTATGCCGACATCCGGAACATGGCCCGTATCCCCGTCCAGATTCCAGGCGGAAAAGAAATCACCCTGAGCCCTGGCAACCATAGCGCCCTGATCAAAGCGATCATTGATGAGTTCGCACCACGTTTTCTTCCTGGCAGCCACCTCATCTATGTGGGCGATACCGGAGACAAGTGGGGATTCTTTGATGAGCAGCGACTTCACGACCTCGGGGTGGTTATCGACGCCCATGGCAAAATGCCCGATGTCATTTTCTACTACGAGGCAAAACACTGGCTTGTCCTGGTCGAGTCGCTCACCAGCCGAGGCCCCGTGGATGGCAAGCGGCACGACGAACTTGCCCGCCTATTCGGGAAAAGCACCGCAGGTATTGTCTATGTGACCGCGTTCCCAACCCGTAAAGGCCTCGCCCGCTACGTCACCCAGATCTCTTGGGCGACCGAAGTGTGGGTTGCGGAAGCAGCCGATCACCTCATCCATTTCGATGGCGAGCGCTTCCTCGGCCCCTATCCGACCACCCCAAAAAAAGATACGAACGGCGAGCCATCGGCATAAGATCAACAAACGACGGCCCGAGGTGTTCCACCTTGGGCCGTCATCTGTGCCACCCTCCCCCATCCATCCCAAGAGAGGAGATCTGCGCATCACCCTCGCCCATCACGGCTCATCCTCAATAGCCAAAAGCACCCGCGCATGTACCGCAACCCCAGCGCGATCACCGCCGCGCTGGCACGCACCACGATGCGGTCGGCGCGGCCTCGGGCGCGTTCGCCACCTCCCTCCCGGTCGTAATCGCCCACCAGCACACCGACCGCGCCGACCGCATCGGCCACGCTCACGCTGCCGACCGCCAGATGCAACAACTGCCGCTAGGACCTCAACCCCGGCGCAGCCCCCAACTACCCTGTGCGGATCACCACCATCGACCAGGGCCGAGAGAGCAGAACGTGAGTGCCAACACGGTCGCACTCGATAGCTGGCCTATGGGCAGTAGCACCGGCAACTAGGAGCACGTCCCCATCGGTGGCACGCTCGCGTCAGAGGCGACGCAGACCTTCCCACACAGCGGGGAATTCATCTGAAACAACGACCTGCCAGACGACGGCGCGCTGTACACCGGCGCGGGCCAGCTGGTGAGCTCCTGGGTCGATGGGTAACATGGGGGGAGCAACACAACGGCCCAGTATCACCACGATATTGGGCCGTCGCCTTGCCACACCACGAAGCCAGCGCATGCCGCTCAGATTCCTTGGGTGAGCAGTCCCCCTTGGGAGCGCCCGCTATTCCCCCGCCCCCCACTCGTGCTCTACGTGCGCCGGAATCGCAGCCTGCCCAACGTGCGGCCTCTGAAAACCCCGAGGAACAGCCATGTCGCCCATCTCGCCTGCCACGCTCCGCGCCCTTGGCGATGCCAGCGCGCTCCGCGCCCTGCTCGCCGCGCTCGGCTTCCGCCCCGTCGCCCACACCATCCTCACGGCGGAGACCCTGGGCTGGGGCGAGCGCGTGGCGGTCGACCTGCGGGGCCGCGCCTTCGCGCTGCTGGCCGACGCCGACGACGGCTCCTTCCAGGTGCTGCTGCTGCTGCCCCAGGCGGGCGCGGCGGAGCTGGACTATCGCCTCTGACCACCCTGCATCGCAACCTGCGCCCTGATGCTGCCAGATCTCCCGCAGGCTGGCCCCAGCGCAATCACCGCGCTGGCTGGCCGCTCCCCAGCAAAACTACTCTTATGTCGTGCTCATCATGACCCGCAGTGTGTACCCCGCCCACGGCGAACCCATGCTCAGCCCCGCTCCTCGGCCTGAGCAGCATCGCGCCGTCGGTGCACTGACAACGCTCGGTGATACGGCGACGGGGCCGGGGGCGTGGTAGGCTTATCGCACACAAGAATCTGTCAGGTATCGGCGGCACTCCAACGCGGCCACGCCCAAAAGGACACCTCCATGCTCCGCCCGCTGCGACTACCCCGCCCGTCGCGCCGACGTTCACCTGGCGGCCCTCGATCATCAACAAGCGCACCGGCCTCGCGGTGACCGCAGCGCTGTTCGTCGATGGCAAGCCGTGCGGGGGAGAGACCTGCCAGGTGCCCTCCGACGCGCAAATGCACCGCATCCAGGTGCGGGCCATCGGCTATGAGGACTGGGAGCTGGCGCGCGCCTCACGCCCAGCCGCGTGCGCAGCGGGCCGGTGCGGCTGCGGGCGACGGGTGTGCGCGGGGCATAGCGGCCTACGGCCAGCACGCGGCCACATCCCGCACTGCGCGGACGATCTCAGCCCGCTCCTCGGGCGTGGTGAGCGCGGCGACCCAGGGCATGAGCGCGGCGAGGTCGCTGAACAGATCGCGGCGGCCTCGGGCGGTAAGGGTGTGGAGGAGGGGAAGGAGGGTGGCGCGGGGGAAGTGGTGGGATGCGCATTGAGGAGCCAAACATGCGAATATTTCGGCCCGCCCCCCCGCGCCCCCGATGCCCCGTGCCGCCGCCAGCGCCTCGCACACCAAACCCTCCGGCAGGTGCGGCGCAAAACCCGCCAGCGCCCGCGCCCGCCACCTCTCGTCCCCGATCCCTCGTGCCACCGCCAGCGCCTCGCACACCAAATCCTCCGGCAGGTGCGGCGCAAGACCCGCCAGCGCTTCCGCCCGATCCCCCTCATCCCCGATCCCCAGTACCAACACCAGCGCCTCGCGCACCAAACTCTCCGGCAGGTGCGGCGCAAGACCCGCCAGCGCCCGCGCCCGCCACCACTCATCCCCGATCTCCCGTGCCACCGCCAGCGCGGCGCGCACCAAACCCTCCGGCAGGTGCGGCGCGATCATCTCCAAGATACGCACCCGCCACCACTCATCCCCGATCTCCCGTGCCACCGCCAGCACGGCGCGCACCAAACCCTCCGACAGGTGCGGCGCGATCATCTCCAAGATACGCGCCCGCGCCCGCTCATCCCCGATCCCCCGTGCCACCGCCAGCGCCTCGCGCACCAAACCCTTCGGCAGGTGCGGCGCGATCATCTCCAAGATACGCACCCGCCACCACTCATCCCCGATGCCCCGTGCCACCGCCAGCGCGGCGCGCACCAAACTCTCCGACAGGTGCGGCGCAAGACCCGCCAGCGCCCGCGCCCGCTCATCCCCAATCCCCCACGCCTCACCCCACACCGCACCCTGCTCCCACTTCGGCAGGTGCGGCGCAAGACCCGCCAGCACTATCGCCCGCGATCCCGCATCCCCAATCCCACGTCCCAACGCCAGCGCCTCACCCCACACCGCACCCTGCTCCCCCTCCGGCAGGTGCGGCGCGATTTTCCCCAGCGCAGAAGCCCGCCCCCCCTCGTCCCCGATCCTCCGTGCCAACGCCAACGCCTCGCCCCACACCGCACCCTGCTCCCCCTCCGGCAGGTGCGACGCAAGACCCGCCAGCACTATCGCCCGATCCCTCTCATCCCCGATCCTCCGTGCCAACGCCAGCGCCTCGCCCCACACCGCACCCTGCTCCCCCTCCGGCAGGTGCGGCGCGATCATCTCCAACATACGCGCCCGCTCATCCCCGATCCCCCGTACCGCTGCCAGCGCCTCGCCCCACACCGCACCCTGCTCCCCCTCCGGCAGGTGCGGCGCGATATCCACTAACGCACTCGCCCGATCCCTCTCCTTCCCGATCCCTCGTGCCAACGCCAGCGCCTCGCCCCACACCGCACCCTGTTCCCCCTCCGGCAGGTGCGACGCAAGACCCGCCAGCGCAAAAGCCCGCGCCCGCTCATCCCCGATCCCCCGTACCGCTGCCAGCGCCTCGCCCACCAAACCCTCCGGCAGGTGCGGCGCGATCCCCACTAACGCACTCGCCCGATCCCCCTCGGACCCGATCCCCCCTGCCGCCGCCAGCGCCTCGCCCACCAAACCCTCCGGCAGGTGTGGCGCAAGCCCTGCCAGCACCCTCGCCCGATCCCCCTCGGACCCGCCCCCCCCTGCCGCCGCCAGCGCCTCGCCCCACACCGCACCCTGCTCCCCCTCCGGCAGGTGCGGCGCAAGACCCGCCAGCGCAAAAGCCCGATCCCACTCATCCCCGATCGCCCGTGCCGCCGCCAGCGCCTCGCACCACACTGCACCCTGCTCCCCCTCCGGCAGGTGCGGCGCAAGGCCCGCCAGCGCACTCGCCCGATCCCACTCGGACCCGATCCCCTGTGCCATCGCTAATGCCTCGCACCACACCGCACCCTGCTCCCCCTCCGGCAGATGCGGCGCAAGGCCCGCCAGCGCACTCGCCCGATCCCGCTCATCCCCGATCGCCCGCGCCGCCGCCAGCGCCTCATCCCACACTGCACCCTGCTCCCCCTCCGGCAGGTGCGGCGCAAGGCCCGCCAGCGCACTCGCCCGATCCCGCTCATCCCCGATCGCCCGCGCCGCCGCCAGCGCCTCGCCCACCAATCTCTCCGGCAGATGCGGTGCAAGACCCGCCAGCGCCCGCGCCCGCACCCACTCGTCCCCAATCCCTCGTGCCGCTGCCAACAGTGGCACCATATCCATCACCGCACCACTCTCTGCCAGCGCCTGAATGGCATCAGCTTGCCGCTGTTCACCTGGCATCTGGCGAATGTGCTCAATCACCGCAGGAATACTCCACTTCCCCTCCGGCGTCCCAACGGTCACCAGGCCCACAAGCAATTTCGGAGAGAGGTTCCCACTCAAGCTGCGGATGCTTGCCGCAATCAGCGCACACCGAATCGCCAGCACGAGATCCTGCTGCTGTTCGGCATGCCCCCACAGCCGATCAAGGTCGGTCAGATAGCCTGCGTAGCTCCCCTCTGCGGCGTAGCGCGCGGCTGACCAAGGCTGGACCGTGCGCGTCTGCACCGCTACGACCTCGGTCAGCACCATGCGCGCCTTGTCCCACGCCCCCGCCGCCACCAGATGGGCCACCCAGAACTGGCGCAGGTAGGTTGGGATCGGCTGGGCCTGGGGATCACGGCAGTATGCCGCGTAGCCGCGCTCGCCATAGGCTACAAAGCGTGCTTGGAAGTTCTCGCGTTCACGCCGCGAGAGCACCCGCTCGCCAAACAGCTCGCGCAGACGCGGGTGGCTGAAAACATACCCCGCCGCCACACTCCCATCCCCGATGAGCACCCGCGCGACCACTCCAGCGGTCTGCTTCAGCCCCGCGCCGTGCGGAAAAACCTCGGGCGCGAGTTCCATCACATCCTCGCTCGTGAGCGGCCCGAGCGCCACTGCGCACAGCCCCAGCAGGGTGCGGATGCCCGCGTGCTGCGCGCTCTTCGCCTCCAGATCCGCAAGCCACTCCTGCACGAATGCTTCTAGGCCCGGCGTCATCGCGGTCAGCTTTTTTGGCTGGA
Organism: Chloroflexia bacterium SDU3-3; assembly: GCA_009268125.1. Classification (NCBI taxonomy): domain Bacteria; kingdom Bacillati; phylum Chloroflexota; class Chloroflexia; species Chloroflexia bacterium SDU3-3. Next base: position 46,991 of record WBOU01000017.1, read on the forward strand.
GGTCGCCGTCCCGCAGTGCCTCGATCAGCATGCGGATGGTCAGCGGGTCGCCCTGACTGATGCGCCCGATCTCCTTAATGAAGTCCACATCCGTCGCCAGGTCGTCGAGCGGGTTCCCCATGCGCACCAGAATATCCTGTACCGCCGCATCGTCTAGACCTGTCAGCGGCACCCGCCACACCAGATCCTTCCGCCAGTCCAGATCCCGCAGCCAGTCATTGAGGGTTTTGTGCGCGACCTGCCGCGCGGCGCAGACCACCCGCAGCCGCGCGGGCGGCGTGCGCGGGAACAGTCCGGCTCTCAGCTCCCAGCCCACCGCCTCATCCAGGCCATCGAGCACAAGGAGCACATGCTGCCCCTCCAGCGGCGGGCGGCGCAGGTAGTCCGCGCTGATGGCCCGCAGGTCCTCCGGGGTCTGGCGGTAGCCGTCGAATGCTGCCTGCTCGCCGTAGATGGTCGCCAGCGCGAGCGCGAGGGTCCGAAACACCACATCGGCGGCGGCGGTCTGGTAGCGGATGCTGATCGGCACGAAGATCACCTGCCACCCGCCGCGCGCGTGCACCTGGATGGCCCACTGGATGAGCAGCGCGGTCTTCCCGCGCCCCGTGGGGGCCAGCAGCAGCGCGTAGGGCGTGGCCGCGTGGAGGAAGGCATCGAGCTGGGCCAGCTCCGCCGCGCGCCCACCGAAGATCTCGGTGTAGATCTCCAGCATGGAGCGTACCTGCGGGCGGGAGCTGAAGGGGAAGGGCTGGACGAGGGCCTCAATCGGCGTGGTCGGCGCAGGGCTGGGGGGATATACGGGAGCGGAAGCAGGTGGGGGCGGGGTAGCGTAGGTGATATTCACGGAGCCAGTCGTGTTGATCACATTTCCATCCACCTGCCAGCTCGGCTGATTGAATGGTGCAGCGGACCCATGCGCAGGGGCCGCAGCGTCTGGCAGGGGCGGCACAGCGGGGGCGAGGTCATCCGGGTGGTCATCAACGATCTCCCCCCAGCCGCGCAGCACCGCCTTGATCCGCGCGATCTCCGCACGAGCGTGGTCGCGGGTTGCGATCTGCCCTGGTAGCGCATACACATCACTCTGCTGCGCGATCTGCCGTAGCATCGCTGCCAACGTCGCCCGGTGGTCCGCCAGCAGTCGCCGCTGTCCCTGGATATCCTCAACTCGCCCCATCGCCCACCTCGCTCCACAAGATGCTTCCCCAGGCCCGCGCATCGCCGTTGGGCGCGGCGCATGTCACCGCACAACGACCCATATGCGTATCATAGATCAGCGGGACGGAGTTTGGGAAGATGGGAACCCGCGAGCAATCGCACGCCCACCGACGTTCACCTAGTACACCAGGGCCTCGACGAGCGCGTGGCGGTCGACCTACGAAGCGGCGCACGCACTGCTGGCCGACGGCGGCGTCTTCCTGGTGCGACCACTGCTACCCCAGGCGGGCGCAGCGGAACTGGACTGCCGCCACTAACAACCCTGTGCCCTGATGCTGCCAGATCTCTTTCTCACAGGCTGCCTCTGTCGTGATCGCCGCACTGGCTGGGCATCCTCGGCAAACCCACCGTTATGTCGTGCCGCCTGTAGTGTGCGTTGTTCGCCTCGCTGGAGGCCGCACCCACGGCGACCCGATACTCGACCCTGATATCCCCGATGTGGACATCTTCGCGCCATCGGTGGTGTGGCGGCGGTGCTGGGGCGTGGTCAACTCATTGCGTTCAAGGACACGTCAGACGCATCCCAACCGGAGACTCATCGGCGCAACCGACTACCGCCACCCACTTCTTTGCGCGAAGCACGCATGCTATACTCGTTTATGAACGCAGAACATAAGCTCCCAACGACCCGCACCCATCTGAACGGAAAGACCGCACCATGGGCGACACCACCTTCCATGGCGATATCACCGCCGCCTTCCTCAACGTAGGCGGCACCGTCTCGATCGGCAGCCTCATCATCGCCGACCCCGAAGCCAGCCAGCACGTCCTGGACGCAGCCACCGCCCGCCTCGCGCAGCTGCCCACCGCCGAGGATGTGCCGATCCCCGACCCCACACCGCTGCCGACCCCACACCGCATGCGGCTACCACCCAGCACGACGTTTGTCGGGCGCGATACGGAGCTGCGCCAGCTCGCCATCGCGCTCACGACGGGCACGACCGCCGTCGTGAGCGCGATCACGGGCATTGGTGGCATGGGCAAAACCCAGCTCGCGAGCGAGTTCGCCCACCGCTACGGTACCTTCTTCCTGGGCGGGGTGTTCTGGCTCAGCCTCGCGGATGCAGGCGGCGTTGAGGCCGAGATCGCCGCCTGTGGAGGGTCCATGCAGCTTCCCGCCTGGGAGGCGCTCACCTTTGCCGACCAGGTGCAGCGCGTCCGCCAGATCTGGGAGGAGCCCCTCCCCCGCCTGCTCATCTTCGACAACTGCGAGGACCTGGCCCTGCTCGACCGCTACCGCCCCGCCACCGGCGGCTGCCGCGTGCTCGTCACCAGCCGCCGCGATGACTGGGGCACCGCGCGCCACCTGCCCACCCTCGCGCTCGCCACCCTGCCGCGCGCCCAGAGCATCGCCCTGCTCCGCCAGTTCCGACCGGATCTGGCGGAGGATGACCCCACCCTCGACGCCCTGGCCCCAGAGCTGGGTGACCTCCCGCTCGCCCTCCACGTGGCGGGGAGCTTCCTCCAGCGCTACCCTCGCCAGTCCCTTCCCGACTACCTCGCCCAGCTCCGCGCCGCGCCGCTGGATTTCCTCGCCCAACGTCTGGAGCGGCTGACCGACGCGCCAACCCGGCACGACCTCGACGTGGCCCGCACCTTCCACGTGAGCTACGACCGGTTGGATACCAGCGATCCCATCGACCACCTTGCGCGCACGCTCCTCGCCCGCGCGGCATGCTTCGCGCCCGGCGAGCCGATCCCAACCGAGGTCCTCATCCAAACCCTGCCGGACGACACCGACCTACGGGATGCGGAGGATGGACTGCGGCGACTGGGCGAATTGGGACTGCTGGAAGAGGGGGAAAACGCATGGCGGCTCCACCGGCTGCTAACCACCTTTGTGCGGGTGACGGTGGGGGAGATGGATGTGGCACAGGAAGACGTGGAGAAAACGCTCATCGCGGTCGTGGAAAAGGGCAATGCTGAGGGCTTCCCGGCGAGGCTGTTTCCGATCCAGACGCATCTACACCACGTGGTCAGAGGGACACGAACGAATACGCGTGCGGCACAGCTATTGAATGCCGTTGGTATCTATCTTCACACTATCGCAGACTATTCGGTAGCCCAGTCCTTCATCGAATCCGGCCTCACCATCCGTGAGGCCGCCCTCGGCCCCGATCATCCTGATACCGCTCAAAGCCTCAACAACCTTGCGGCACCTCTCCAAAGCCAGGGTCGTTTTGATGCCGCCTACCCTCTCCACCTGCGTGCCCTCGCCATTCGCGAGGCAACCCTCGGCCCTGACCACCCCCTAACCGCCCAAAGCCTCAACAACCTTGCAGAACTCTTCCAGAGCCAGGGCCGCTTTGATGAGGCACACCCTCTCCACCTGCGCGCCCTCGCCATTCGCGAGGCTGCCCTCGGCCCCGACCATCCTCTAACTGCTACCAGCTTCAACAACATTGCTGCACTTCTCCGAAGCCAGAGCCGCTTTGATGAGGCACACCCTCTCCACCTGCGCGCCCTCGCCATTCGCGAGGCTGCCCTCGGCCCCGACCACCCTCTAACTGCTACCAGCCTCAACAACATTGCCGTACTTCTCCAGAGCCAGGGCCGCTTTGATGAGGCACACCCTCTCCACCTGCGCGCCCTCGCCATCTATCAAACCGCCTTCGGATTCGATCACCCCCTAACCGCCCAAAGCCTCGACAACCTCGCGATCCTCTATGCCATCCAACAACAGTTCGATGATGCCATCAAACTCATGCAGCAAGCGCTAGATATCCGCACACATATACTTGGACCCGATCATCCCCACACCATCTCCTCACGACAAAACCTTGCAGTGATAACTGATGCCGCACAGCAAAACAACACCCCAGCAAGCCGCGAGGAACACATCGCGCAGATCGCCGCACAGGCGCACACTGCCGTGGCACAGACACGTGCCCAAGGCACCGCAGCGGAGCGGGCAACGCTCCAAGGGCAGCTAGAGCAGCAGGCCCAGTGGGCCGCAGACGGCGAGGAAGGCGGCTCGCCCTACCTCGCGCTCGCCGCCCACCTGCGCGCGCTCGCCAAACAGCTCGACGAGGAACCGCCCACCCCCTAGCCCCCAACACACACAAACGCGCCGCTGGTCCTGCGACCAGCGGCGCGTCACGCCACCCCCATCACCCGCCTAGCGCGACCGCCATCGCCACCGCGAGCTGCGCCCACATCAGCACCGCATCCTCCTCCCACGCCCCACCGGCGTCATCGGCGGCGCGCTCCCCCTCGCGGGCTTGGCCTGGTCCACCACCAGCTTCGGCGCGCTGTTCCCCTTCGTCAGCAGCACCAGCGCCGGGTCGGGCGCGAAGGTATCCGTCGGCTCGGCCAGCGGCAGCGTCGCGCCCGCATCCTCGCCATCACCCCATCGCTCGCCATCTCCTCCCACTCGCCGCCGCCCACCCCGCCGATCCGCCCGCTGCGACCACCCCGCCCGCCGTGCCGACATTCACCTGGCGGCCCTCGGTCATCGACGAACGCACCGGCCTCGCGGTGACGGCGGAGCTGTTCGGGGAGAGACATGCCAGGTGCCATCCGACGCCCAGGAGCACCGCCTCCAGGTGCGCGCCGTCGGCTATCAGGACTGGGAGCTGGGGATTCGCGCGCAGCTCAAGGCAGGCCGCGTGCGCAGCGGGCCGGTGCGGCTGCGCGCGACGGGCGTGCGCGGGGTGGAGCAGCCTACGGCCAGCACGCAGACACCTCTCTCATTGCGCAAACAATCTCCACCCGCTCCTCGGGAGTGGTGAGCGCGACAATCCAGGGCATCAATGCGGCGAGATCGCTGAGGAGATCGGGGCGGCCTCGGGCGGCGAGGGGGCGAAGGAGCGGGTGGAGGATAGCGCGGGGGAAGTGGTAGGAAACGCATTGTAGTGCCAAACATGCTAATAGTTTAACCCGCGCCCCCTTAATGCTAATCCGCCGTGCCACCGCCAGTACGTCGCTCACCAAACCCTCCGACAGGCATGGCGCAATCGCAGCCAGCACAGAAGCCCGTACCTCCTCATCCCCGATTCCCCATGCCACCGCCAACTCCTCACCCCACACCGCCCTTTGCTCCCCTTCCGGTAGGTAGGACGCGATCACCACCAACGCCTTCGCCCGCTCCCCCGCATCCCTGATACCCCGTGCTACCGCCAACACCTCGTCCACCTGGCGATCCGGTAGGTATGGCGCGATCGCCACCAACGCTTTCGCTCGCTCCCCCTCGGCCCCAATCCTCCGTGCCGCCGCCAGTGCCTCGCCCCACACCGCCCCTTGCTCTCCCTCCGGCAGGTACGACGCAAGTCCTACCAGTGCCTTCGCCCGCTCCCCCTCGGCCCCAATCCTCCGTGCCGCCGCCAGTGCCTCACCCCACACCGCCCTTTGCTCTCCCTCCGGCAGGTGCGGCGCAAGTCCTACCAGCGCAGAAACCCTCGCTCCTTCGTTCCTAATCCCCCGTGCCACTATCAACGCCTCGCCCACTAAATCCTCTGGCAGATGCGGCGCAAATCCCGCCAAGGCTTCCGCCTGCGCCCACTCGTTCCTAATCCCCCGTGCCACTATCAACGCCTCGCCCACCAAATCATCCGGCAGGTGTGGCGCAAGTCCCGCCAAGGCTTCCGCGCGCACCCTCTCGTCCTCAATCGCCTGTGCCACCACCAGCGCCTCGCCCACCAAATCCTTCGGCAGGTGTGGCACAAGTCCCGTCAGTGCCCTTGCCTGTGCCCACTCGTCCTCCCCCCCGCGAGAAACTGCCAACGCCTCGCCCCACACCGCCCTTTGCTCTCCCTCCGGCAGGTGCGGCGCAATCCCTGCCAGCGCTTCCGCCCGCGCCCACTCAGACTCAATCCCCCGTGCCACCACCAACGCCTCACCCACCAAATCCTTCGGCAGGTGTGGTACGATCCCCGCCAGCGCTTCCGACTGTGCCCACCCGTCTTCCCCTCCACGCCAAATCGCCAACACCTCACCCCACACCGACGCTTGCTCCCACTCTGGCAGATGCGGCGCAGTCCCTGCCAACACTTCTGCCCGCAACCACTCAGACTCAATCCCCCGTGCCACCACCAACGCCTCACCCCACACCGCTCCTTGCTCTCCTTCCGACAAGTGTGGCGCAATCTCTGCCATAGCCTGCGACCGCAACCCCTTGTCTCCGATGCCTCGCGCCGCTGCCAAGGCCTCACCCCACACCGCTCCTTGCTCTCCTTCCGACAAGTGTGGCGCAATCCCTGCCATAGCCTGCGACCGCAACCACTTATCCTCCTCCCTCCGCACAATCGCTAACGCCTCACTCCACACCGCTCCTTGCTCTCCCTCCGACAGGTGCAGCGCAAAACTCGCCAGTGCTTCCACTCGCGCCCTCTCGGTCCTGATCCTCCTTGCGACATCCAACGCCTCGCTCACCAACTCCTCCGGCAAGTGCGGCGCAATCTCTGCCAGTGCCTTAGCCCGCAGCCACTCGGACCCAATCCTCCGTGCCGCCGCCAGCGCTTCACTCCACACCGCTCCTTGCTCTCCCTCTGGCAGATACGGTGCAAGTCCCGCCAAGGCTTCCGCACGCGCCCACTCGGCCCCCATCCCCCGTGCCGCCGCCAGCGCCACGCCCACCAGGCATTCCGGCAAGTGCGGCGCAAGTCCCGCCAGCACTTCTGCCCGCAACCACTCGTTTCCGATACTCCATGCGACATCCAACGCTTCGCTCATCAACATCTTAGGCAGGTGCGGCGCGATCGCCACCAGCGCCTTAGCCCGATCCCCCTCACTCCCGCTCCCCCTCGCCATAGCCAGCACCTCACCCCACACCGTCCCTTGATCCCCTCCAAGCAGATGCGGCGCAAGGCTCACCAGCGCAGAAATCCGCGCCCACTCGTCCCAAATCCCTCGCACCCTCCCCAGCGCTTCGCCCACCAAACCTTCCGGCAGGTGTGGCGCGATCGCCACCAGCACCTCAGCCCGATCCCGCTCGAACTCAATCCCCTGCGCGATGTTCAGCACTTCACCCACCAGACCCTCCGGCAGGTGTGGCGCGATCGCCACCAGCACCTCAGCCCGACCCCGCTCGAACTCAATCCCCTGTGCGATGTTCAGCGCTTCGCCCACCAGACCCTCCGGCAGGTACGCCGCAAGACCCACCAGCGCCCGAGCCCGAGCCCGCTCGTTTCCAATCCCCTGTGCAACGTTCAGCGCTTCGCCCACCAGATCCTCCGGCAGGTGCACCGCAAGCCCTGCCAACGCCTTAGCCCGAGCCCGCTCGTTTCCAATCCCCCGCACCATCGCTAATAGTGCAACCATGTCCATAGCCACACCATTTTCTGCCAGCGCCTGAATGGTTTCCGCTTGCATCTGTTCATCTGGCATCTGGCGAATGTGCTCAAGCGCGGCAGGAAAACTCCACTTCCCCTCGGACGTCCCGACCGTCACCAGTCCGACGATGAGTTTGGATGAGAGATTGCCGCTCAAGCTGCGGATACTCGCTGCAATCAGCGCGCACCGAATCACCAACACCAGATCCTGCTGCTTTTCGGCATGCCCCCACAACCGATCAAGGTCCGTCAGGTACCCCGCATAGCTCCCCTCTGCCGCGTAGCGCGCTGCTGCCCAGGGCTGTACGGTGCGCATCTGCACCACTACGGCCTTGGTCAGCACCATGCGCGCCTTGTCCCACGCCCCCGCCGCAACCAGATGGGCCACCCAAAACTGACGCAGGTAGGTTGAGATCGACTGGTCCTGCGGGTCACGGCAGTATGCCGCGTAGCACTGCTCCCCATAGGCCACAAAGCGGGCCTGAAGCTCCTCGCGCTCATGCTGGAGCAGCACCCGCTCGCCAAACAGCTCGCGCAGGCGCGGGTGGCTGAAGACATAGCCTAATGCTTCCGTCCCATCCCCGATGAGCACGCGTGCGACCGCGCCAGCGGTCTGCTTCAGCCCCGCGCCGTGCGGGAACACCTCGGGCGCAAGCGCGGCAAGATCATCACTGGTCAGCGGCCCCAGCGCCACCGCGCACAGCCCCAGCAGCGTGCGAATGCCCGCGTGCTGCGCGCTCTTCGCCTCCAGATCCGCAAGCCACTCCTGCACGAACGCCTCTAGCCCTGGCGTCATCACGGTCAGCTTCTTTGGCTGGAGGTCGCCGTCCCTGAGCGCCTCAATCAGCATGCGGATGGTCAGCGGGTCGCCCGCGCTGATGCGCCCGATCTCCTTGATAAAATCGACATCGGTGGCAAGGTCATCGAGCGGATTCCCCATGCGCAGCAGAATATCCTGCACCGCCGCATCATCTAGACCCGCCAGCGGCACCCGCCACACCAGATCCTTCCGCCAGTCCAGATCCCGCAGCCAGTCGTTCAGGGTTTTGTGGGCAACCTGCCGCGCGGCGCAAACCACCCGCAGCCGCGCGGGCGGCGTGCGTGGGAACAGTCCAGCCCTTAATTCCCAACTCACCGCCTCATCCAGCCCATCGAGCACGAGCAGCACCTGCTGCCCCTCCGGCGGCGGGCGGCGCAGGTAGTCCGCACTGATGGCCCGCAGATCCTCGGGGGTCTGGCGGTAGCCCTCGAACTGCGCCTGCTCGCCATGGATGGTCGCCAGCGCGAGACCCAGGGTCCGAAACACCACGTCGGCGGCGGCGGTCTGGTAGCGGATGCTGATCGGCACGAAGATGACCTGCCACCCGCCGCGCACGTGTACCTGGATGGCCCACTGGATGAGCAGCGCGGTCTTCCCGCGCCCGGTGGGGGCCAGTAGCAGCGCGTAGGGCGTCTCCCCGTGGAGGAAGGCATCGAGCTGGGCCAGCTCCGCCGCGCGCCCGCCGAAGATCTCGGTGTAGGTCTCCAGCATCGAACGCACCTGGGGGCGGGAGCTGAAGGGGAAGGGCTGGACCAGCGCCTCAATCGGCGTGGTCGGCGCGGGGCTGGGGGGATATGTGGGAGCAGGTGAGGGCGGGGACGAGGGCAGGGCAGCAGGGGCCATATATACCGGGCCGGTTGTGTTGATCACATTTCCATCCACCTGCCAGCTCAGCTGATTGAATGGTGCAGCGGACCCATGCGCAAGGGCCGCAGCGTTCGGCAAAGGCGTCACAGCGGGAGCAACGTCATCTGGGTGGCCATCGACGATCTCCCCCCAGTCGCGCAACACGGCCTTGATCCGCGCGATCTCGGCGCGGGCGTGGTCTCGGGTAGATATCTGCCCCGGTAGCGCATACGCCTCGCCCTGCTGCGCGATCTGCCGCAGCACCGCTGCCAACGTCGCCCGGTGGTCTGCCAGCCGCCGCCGCTGCTCCTGGATACCCTCCGCTCGCCCCATCATGTACCTCGCTCCCACTCAGTCACTTCCCCAGTCCCACGCATGCCATCCGCCATACCGCATCTGTGCCTATCATAGCCCATGGAGATGTGGCTTGGAAAGATGGGAACGCGCGAGAGATCGCTACCCACCGGCCTTCCCCAACGTGTTCATCTTCGCACCATCAGTGGTACGGCGGTGGTGCCGAGGGCATGGTAGGCTCATCGCATACAAGGATCTGTCAGGTGTCGGCAGCGCTGGGTGCGCGGCCACGCCAGAAAGGATACCTCTATGCGCCAGCTCCTCCCGCGCTTCACCCGCATCACCAAAACCGCCGCCCAGTCCGCCGCGCCGACATTTACCTGGCGGCCCAGCGTGACCGACGAGCGCACCGGCCTCGCCGTCGCGGCGACCCTGCTCGTCGATGATCGCCCCTGCACGGGCACCTCCTGCCAGGTGCCATCCGACGGCCAGCCGCACCTCCTGCAGGTGCGGGCGGCAGGCTATCAAGACTGGGAGCTAGGGATACGCGCACGGCTCGCGCCTGGGCGGGTGTTCAGCGGGCCGGTGCGACTGCGCGCGACGAAGAAACGCGGGGTGTAGCGGCCTACGGCCAGCACGCGGCTACCTCGCGCACCGCGCGGACGATCTCGCCCTGCTCCTCGGGCGTGGTGAGCACGGCGATCCACGGCATGAGCGCGGCGAGGTTGTTGAGGAGATCCGAGCGACCTCGTGTGGTGAGCACGCGCAGCAGCGGGGTGAAGGTCGCGCGGGGACGGCGCTGGGATGCATAGTACCCCGCGATATCCGGGAGCACCGGGCTGCGGTCCCACACCCCATCGGTCCCCTGCGCCGCCGCCAGCGCCTCGTCCCACACCGCAGCCTGCTCGCCTCCGGACAGGTGCGGCGCGACCCCCGCCAGCGCGTTCGCCCGCGACCACGCATTGCTGATCGCCCGCGCGGCTGCCAGGGCCTCGGCCCACACCGCAGCCTGCTCGCCCTCCGGCAGGTGCGGCGCGACCCCCGCCAGCGCACCCGCTCGGTATTTCCCACCCTCGATCGCCCGCGCCATGGCCAGCGCCTCGCCGACCAGCGCCATCGGCATGCGCGGCACAACCTGGTTCAGCGCCCACGCCCGCGCCTCCTCGTGCTCAATCGCGCGCACCACAGCGAGCGCCTCACCCCGCGCCATCGGCAGGTGCGGCGCGATATCCGCCAGCAGCCACGCCTGCTGTTCCTTATCGCCGATCTCCGGCGCGACGGCCAGCATATCGGCCCACACCGCCGCCCGCTCGCCCTCCGGCAGATGCGGTGTGATGCTCGCCAGCGCCTGCGCCTGCGACCGCTCGCCCCTGATCGTGCGCGCCGCCGCCAGCGCCTCGGCCCACACCGCCGCCCGCTCGCCCTCCGGCAGGTGCGGCGCGACCCTGGCCAGCACCCGCGCCCGCGCCTCCTCGTCGTTGATCGCCCGCGCCGCCGCCAGCGCCTCGGCCCACGCCGGCTGCTGCTGTCCCTCGGGCAAGTGCGGCGCGATGCCCGTGAGCGTAAGCGCCCGCGCCTCGGCGTGGTTAATCTCGCGCGCTGCGGTCAGTGCCTCGGCCAGAAGTGCCTGGGGCAGGTGCGGCGCGACCGCCGCCAGCGCATCCGCCCGCGCACGCTCGCTTCCGATCCCCCGCACCATGGCCATCGCCTCGGGCACCAGCGCCTCGGGCAGGTGCCGTGTAATATCGTCCAGCGTATCCACCTGCAACCACTCGTTGCCGATCGTGCGCGCGACGGCCAGGGTCTCGGCCCACGCCGCCGCCTGCGCGCCCTCGGGGAGATGCAGCGCGGCTGCCGCCAGCGCCACCGCCTGCGCCCGCTCGCCCCTGATCCTCCGCGCCACACCGAGCACCGCGCCCCACACGGCTGGCTGCTGCCCCAGGGGGAGGTGCGGCGCGATGTCCTGCAGCGTCTCCGCCCGATCTTCCTCGTCCTCGATCATGCGCGCGACGGCCAGGGCCTCGGCCCACACCGCCGCCCGCGCGCCCTCGGGCATGCGCGGCGCGACCCTGACCAGGGCGTCGGCATGGGCCGATGGATCCCCGATCTCGCGCACTGCGCTCAGCGCCTCGGCCACCAGTACCTCGGGCAGGTGCGGCACTATCTGGGCTAGCGCCTCGGCCCGCGCCCACTCGTCCTCAATCTCGCGCACTGCGCTCAGCGCCTCGGCCACCAGTACCTCGGGCAGGTATGGCGCAATCTGGGCCAGCGCGTTCGCCCGCAACCACTCGCTGCCGATCTCGCGCACTGCGGTCAGCACCTCGGGCAGGTGCAGCTCGGGCAGGTGCGGCGCAACTTTTGGCAGCACATCCGCCCGTACCACCTCCTCCTCGATCGCCAGCGCCATCGCCAGCGCCTCGACCACCAGCGCCTCGGGCAGGTGCGGCACGGCTGCCTCCAGCACATCCGCCCGCTCACGTTCCTCCCGGATCTCCCGCGCTGCGGCCAGCGCCTCGGCCACGAGCGGCTCGGGCAGGTGCGGTGCAACCCCAGCCAGCACGTACGCCCGCGAGACCTCGTCCTCGACCACCAGCGCCATGGTCAGCATCTCGGCCACCAGCGCCTCGGGCAGGCGCGGCGCAATCTGGGCCAGCGTCCGTGCCCGCGCCCACTCGCTGCCGATCTCACGCGCCACAGCCAGCGCCGCGCGTGAGACCGCCGCCTGCTGTCCCACGGGCAGGTGCGGCGCGACCACCGCCAGCGCCTTCGCCCGCTCCTCCTTGGATGCGATCCCCTCGGCTGCCGCCAGCGCCTCGGCCCACACCGCCGCCTGCGCGCCCTCGGGCATGCGCGGCGCGACCCCGGCCAGCACCATCGCCCGCGCGTCCTCGCCCCCGATCTCCCGCGCCACGGCCAGCACCTCGGGCACCAGCGCGGCGGGCACGTGCGGCACGATCTCTCTCAGCGCCATCGCCCGCGCGCCATCGCCCCCGATCGCTCGGGCCACGGTCAGCACCTCGGGCACCAGCGCGGCGGGCACGTGCGGCGCGACCCCAGCCAGCGCCGTCGCCCGCGCGTCCTCGTTTCGCATCCCCCGCGCCACAGCCAGCAGCAGCCGCCGATCGAACGCCGCACCGCTCGCCGCCAATGCCTTCATGGCCTTCGCCTGCTGCTCCTCATCCGGCATCTGGCGCATGTGCTCCAGCGCTACCGGGACGCTCCACGTCCCCTCGGGCGTGCCGACCGTCACCAGCCCGACGAGGAGCGCGGGCGAGAGATTGCCGCTCAGGCTGCGGATGCTTGCCGCGATCAGCGCGCACCGGATCGCGAGGACGATGTCCTGCTGCTGCTCCGCATGCCCCCACAGCCGGTCGAGGTCGGTCAGGTAGCCCGCGTAGCTGCCCTCTGCTGCGGAGCGCGCCGCCGCCCAAGGCTGGGACGCATGCCCGTGCGCCGCCGCAGGCGCGGTCAGCACCGTGCGCACCTGCTCCCACATCCCTGCCGCAACCAAGTGAGCCACCCAAAACTGACGCACGTAGGCCGGGATCGGGTGGCCTTGAGGATGGTCGCAGGATGCGGCATAGCACCGCTCGCCGTAGGCCACGAAGCGCGCCAGCAGATCCGCGCGCTCGTGCGCCGAGAGTACGCGCTCGCCAAACAGCTCGCGCAGACGCGGGTGGCTGAGCACATACCCCGCCGCCTCGCTCCCGTCCCCGATGAGCACCCGCGCCACCGCCCCAGCGGTCTGGCGCAGCGCCGCGCCGTGCGCGAACAGCTCGGGCGCGAGCGCGGCGACATCGTCGCTCGTCAGCGGCCCGAGCGCCACCGCGCACAGCCCCAAGAGCATGCGGATGCCCTCCTGCTGCGCGCTCTTCGCCTCCAGTTCCGCAAGCCACTCCTGCACGAAGGCCTCTAGCCCTGGGGGCATCGCGGTGAGCGCGTTCGGCTGGATATCGCCGTCCCTGAGCGCCGCAATCAGCATGCGGATGGTCAGCGGGTCGCCCTGGCTGATGCGCCCGATCTCGGCGAGCATGTCCACATCGGCGGCGAGCACATCCAGCGGGCTGCCCATGCGCGCCAGGATATCCTGCACCCCCGCGCGGTCCAGCCCATCGAGCGACAGGCGCTGCGCCAGCTCGCTGCGCCAGCCCAGGTCCGAAAGCCAGCCCGATACCGTCGTGTGCGCGATCTGCCGCGCGGCGCAGACCACCCGCAGGCGCTCGGGCGGCGTGCGCGGGAACAGCCCGGGCTGCATGGCCCAGCCCACCGCCTCATCCAGCCCATCGAGGATGAGCAGCACCTGCTGCCCCTCGGGCAGCGGGCGGCGCAGGTAGGCCGCGATCATCGCCCGCAGATCCTCGGGGGTCTGGCGGTAGCGGTCGAAGGCGGCCTGCTCGCCATGGATCGTAGCCAGTGCCAGCGCGAGGGTGCGAAACACTACGGTGGCGTCGGCGGTCTGGTAGCGGATGCTGATCGGCAGGAAGATCACCTGCCACCCACCGCGCGCGGCGACCTGGATGGCCCACTGGATGAGCAGCGCGGTCTTGCCGCGCCCCGTGGGGGCCAGCAGGAGCGCGTAGGGGGTGCCCTCGCGGAGAAAGCTGTCGAGCTGGGCCAGCTCCGCCGCGCGCCCGCCGAAGATCTCGGTGTAGGTCTCCAGCATGGAGCGCACCTGCGGGCGGGCGCTGAACGGGAACGGCTGGATGAGCGCGTCGATCAGCGCGGGCGGCGCGGCGGGGACGAGGTCGCCCGGGTGGTCCTCGACAACCTCCCCCCAGCCGCGCAGCACGGCCTTGCTCCGCGCGATGGCGGCGCAGGCCTCGTCGCGGGTGGCGACCTGGCCCGGAAGGGCATCGGCCTCACCTTGCTGCGCAATCTGCTTCAGCACCGCTGCCAGCACGGCGCGGCTGCGCCCCAGCTGCTCCCACTGTCCCTGGATATCCTCAGATCGCCCCATGGCCTCCCTCGCTCCTCAGTCGCTTCCCCATGCCCGCGCATCACCGTTGGGCGCGACGTATGCCCCCGCACGGCGACCCATATGCGTATCATAGCCTATGAATGTGTGGTTTGGAAAGATACGGCACGAGCTGCGGCTGCACTCTTCGAGGGCAGCCGCACCCACAACCCTCAGCAGGGGACAAACAGCATCGCACCGCTGCGTAGCGCAACCAGCGCTACTGCGGGGACCACCGAATCGATAGGCAAAACGGAGCCGACCGCTGGCCAGCTCCGCCCTCCACCCACCCCCATCGCATGCAGGGAGCCCGGCTAGCGCTGGAGCAACGGCAGGAACACCCGCTCCTCGGGGGCCACTGCGCCGCCGCAGGTCGCGCTCAGGCAGGCCAGACTCAGCACATAGCTGCCCACCCCGCCATTCTGGCTCGCGGCCACCACCGTGTAGGTGTCATCATCCGGCAGCAGGCAGCGCCCAATCTCGGTGGTGGCGCTATAGCTTGCGGCGCTGGAGCAGAGCCGCGTCCCATCGCGGTCAAACAGCGAGATCTGCGGACGCGCCGCGCCGGAGACCACCCCCATGCGCAGCAGCACCGTGCTGCCGCCCGCCGCGCGGAGCGTCCACGTGCCCAGGCTCGCCGCGTGCCCCAGCGCGCCGCTCGCGGTGCGCCCGAAGTACAGCTCGCGCGCCTGCTCCGGGGCATTCAGCCGCTGGAACGACACCCCGAACGCGCCGGTGAGCACCTGGCTCCAGGGCGTCACCACCACCGTATAGGTGCCCGTGCGCGGGATCAGGCACGGCCCCGCCTGCGCGATCACCGCATAGGTGTAGTCCTCGCAGAGATTCACGCCATCGTCGCCAAAGACCCGCACCTGCGCCCGCATGCCCGACGGGGTCGCGCCCATGCGCACCAGGAGCGCGTCGCCCGCCGTCGCCGCCACCGCGTAGGTGCCCAGGCCGCCGGTCACGGTGAATGTGTCTGTGGCCACCACCCCCGGCAGAAGCGGCACGGCGCGCGGGCGCATTGACGCGCTACACCTCGACCTCGTAGCTTCCGGTCCGCACCTGGCTGAAGACCGAGAGCAGCAGCGTGTAGCTCCCCGTGCTCGGCAGCAGGCAGCTCTCCAGCTCCACCACCGCCCCGTCAGGGCCATAGAATGGGGACAAGACGCGGTAGCGGGGGCGGAAACACAGCGCGGCAGGCCAGCGCATACCATTCAGCATGCGCTGGCCTGTCAACCGCAGTTGGGAGCTGCCATCAGGGCCGCGCTATTGTAGCACATATATTCTACATCAACGCCCTATCTCGCTGGGTGCGATCTGCTCTTCCCCCGCGCTAGGACAACCAGCGCACCACCGCAACGAGATCCATGCCGAGCTGCGCTGCCGATGAGCGGGCACGGAGCAGCGGGCGCTGCGCCGCAGACGCCGCCGAGCCCACCGAGCCGCTCGACATCGGGGCATCCTGCCTCAGGTCGTGCGAGGCCCTGCCTCGAAGGACGTGGCAGACGGCAGCCACCGCTCCGCACACCGCGCCGCCTCCCGTCTCGCAGCTTTATGTCCTGTTAACCCATGCCATGGGCCAAAGAGGCGGACTGCGCCGCCCGGCTGCCCACATCGATCACCTTCTCCGCTCGACCCAACAGCGCACCGCTGTGCTCAACTGGTCTCAGCAGGGCCGCCGCTGCAACACACCCAGCGGCCACGCCCGCGCCCCATGGCCGCGCTACGCCATCGGGACAGGCGCATACCGATGCTGGGCCAAGCGCCGATCACACGGCGCGAGCCTGAGGCTGCGCTTACCGCCAGGCGACGCTCGCTCCAGCGCGGCTCACCCTACGCGCCCAAAAGGGCTGGTCCGCATACCGCCTGACGCTCGCATAGGCCGCCGCCAGGTGCGCCTGGTAGCGCGCAGACACCGACCTCATCTCCGCCACATAGGCCTCGCGCGCCTGGGGCGCACCCGCGAACTGCGCCTCGATCGCGCGGGCGGCGCTCTCCGCAGAGGCCAGGGCGTGGAAGAGCCCTTGCGAGGAAAGCGGGTCGAAGGCAAGCAGCGCGTCGCCGATGGCGAACACCCCCGGCGCGCGCTGCGCCAACCCATCGAGATCGAGCGCCGCGCTCCCGGCAGGGCAGCAGCGCACCGGCGCGGCGGTGTCTGCACCCTCCCCCAGGGCAGCCGCGATCAGCGGCTGCCTGCGCGCCCGGGCAACGAGCTGTGCGGCGGTGCCCAGATGGCGCAGATCCGGGTCATCGCGATCAAGGTGAAACGCCAGCACACGGTGCCGTGATGGCACGCGGACGGTATACCACCACCCGCCCGCCTCGGCGCACAGGCGCGTGCAGCGGTCCTCGTCATCGGGGGCGGCCCGCAGGTGCGCATACAGACAGACCAGGCGCGTATCCCGCTGGCGCGCTAGGCCGAGCTGGCGCGCCAGCGCCGCGCCCCGCCCGCTGGCGTCGACCACGACGGGGGCGCGGTGCCGCTACCCGCCCGCCGCCAGCGAGATCTCCCAGCAACCGGCGTGGTGCGCGACCCCCACGCGACCGCAGCCCGCAACAAGCGCCGCGCCCGCGGCACCGGCAGCCGCGCGCAGGCTGGCATCGAAGCGCGTCCGGTCCAGATGCCAGCCCGGTCCGTTTGGGTCGCGGAGCGCATCAAACCAGACCGGCTCGCGCTGGTCCCACTGCGCAACGGTCGCCCCGCGCTCCTCATGGCCATCGGCGAGAAAGCGGTCGAGCAGCCCGAACCGCTGCAGCAGCACGCGCGCGGCCCCCGGCAGCGACTCGCCGATGCGCAGCGCGCCGGGCGCGGCCCCCGCCGCGGCGCGGTCCAGCAGCAGCACGCGGTGCTGCGGGCGCAACCGGCAGGCCAGGGCCGACCCTGCCGGGCCCGCGCCCACGATGATCACATCCCACCCTCCCATCGCTCACCCGCCTGACCTGGGCGTGCCCTGCCGCGCGACCTGGCGCATGCGCGAGTCCGTGCGCTGGCGCTCCTCCTCGCTCAGGGCGGGGCCGCCGCAATCCTCCACCTGCATCACCGGGGGGAAGTCCGGGTCGTTGGGAACGCCCGGTCGGACCACGACGATCCCCTGCCGATCAAAGTGCTCGACCATCGTCTGCAGCTGGTGCTCGTAGCCCGCGCCGAGGGTGCGGTCCCAGTCCGCCCGCTCGTGGAAAGCGGCCAGGCGCTCCTCGCGCGGCAGCGAGCGGTCCATCACCTTGTCGTAGTTTTCTTTGCTGAGCACCTGATTGGGCACACGCGCGGGCCAGAAGGTCGGCAGGAACGGGTCGTACTTCGGGTCGTACCCCGAGCGGCAGCTCGCCGTGTCGGTCTGCCAGGGTACGGCCATCCAGCGCGTGATCGAGCCCGCAAACTGGCCATAGAGCGGCCCGTTGTAGGACTGGGCCTCATCAGGGGTCAGCGTCGTACCGTAGTCGGGCTCGGGGTCATCGGAACCGCGATGCCGCCAGCGATACGGCTCGCTATACATAGTCGCATGGCGCACCGGCCACGTCATCTCGCAGCCCGGGTGAAACGCGTCGGCCAGGCAGAACTCCAGCGCCGCCCGATCGAGCATTGCTGGCTGCTGCGCAAGATCCACCGCATCGATCGAGCACGGCGGCGTCGCAAGGGGATTATAGTCGGCGATAAAGTGGCCCTCCGCCCAGCGGTCGAGCAGCGCCAGCTGGGTGCGGGTGAGCGCGTTCATCGCCCGCTCACTGGGCGGCATGGGGACATCCATCGCATCGCCGTAGACCCACGGCCACGGCTTAAGGGAGATGTCGTGGTCCTCTGGATTGCGGAACGCGCTCGCCACCGTGCGCCGCAGCTCGGCATAGGTGCTACCCGGCATCGCCAGCTTTGCCAGGTAGTCCGGCGCAAGAAAGTGCTGCGGCATGCCGTAGCCAAAACTGGCGGCGAACCCAGCATTGACCCACTGCAGATCGCACATAGCCGTGAAGATCGGCAGCAGATCGTGCTGGAACGATGGCAGCGTCAGGGCAGGCAGCTGCCCAGACTGGATCGCGAGGTCGGTCATCAGAGCGTACATGGTCCGCACCGATTTGATCTGCGGGCCATAGTTCGGCGGCCCCACCACCACCCATGCCGGTGCCACCGGGATCTCCCGCCCATGCAGCCGCACCGTCGCGGTCACCGGCCCATCGCTGGTGTCGTCATACCAGCCGTCGTTATTGGCGAAGGTGGTTGGCGGCGTCTCGTCGAAGGAGCCAGATTTCCCGTGGCCGCCAAACACGTGCAGGCGGCCCGCCTCATCGGTCCGCAGCTCGCCCAGCGGCACCGGTATGTGCCGAAAGGTGCCGCCATCGAAGTGATACTTTGTACCATGGGTCGCCGCCGCGCTGATGCTACGCGCGCCGGGGAGGATATCAAGCATGCTGCGCTGCGCGCCTTTGATCTGGGCGTTGCGCCGGGTCGAGGGCGTGGCGGTGGCGGCCTCGGGGATATCCAGCGCGATCTCGAAGTTGTACCAGCTCGCCTTGCGGTTCGCGAGCTCCACGGTCCATTCGATCTCCACCCCCGCTCCCATGTGCAGCTCGCACAGCACCTGGCCATCGCCGCTATACCCATAGATGCGGAACTCCGCAACCTCGCGCTTCAGCGCCCCGGCGCTATCACGATAGGCACCGTGCAGCAACGGCGGGGGCTCAAGCACCTGAGGACCGATGTAGTAACCGTCGGGGTCGGTCGAATTGCCAACCCGAGCGATGCCAATAGCGGGGTGGATCTTTGCATAGGCGACGTCTTTGAGCCGTTCACCGTGCATGCTCATTGCAGCTCCTTGCGGCGGCCCCAGCGCGCACACTCCCAGCATTCTGGGTCTACCGCCCTCTGTGTCTGACACCAACCAACAGATCGAACGATTCCGATGCCCCAGGGGAATCGCGGCATGCTGGCCGCGCTCACGCAGCGGCCAGGGCCGTGTGCCGAGGCAGGGCGTGCGAGAGACCGCACCGACGCAGGGTGAGCCGACAGCTGGCATGCCGCAGGAAGCGCGACGCACGATAAGGCAAGCGGTCGGAAAGGGTACGATGAGCGCTTCGCAAAGAAGCCTATAGGAAGGAACCGGGCGGCATATGCCCCATGCTGCGCAGGCGGACGATCAGCAACCAAACGCCGCAGATTCGCACCCACCTGCACGGTACTATTAATAGGGTATAGGGCTTCCCAATGATCTACGGCTATTATACACCGCCGTCAAGCGCGCATCTGCGGCGCAGACCCACGCAGGCTTCGCCCATGCGCCACTGCTGGTGTGGCGCATGGGCGAAGCCGGGGCGCGATACGTGCATCGCATACAAGGATACGTCAGGTATCGGCGGCGCAGGGCGATAGCGATCTGCCAGAATGGATACGACCATGCACCATCTCCCCCGCGCTCCATCTGCCAGAGCAGCGCGCGGCCTTCTGCACGATGCCGTGCGCCAGGGGACGGGAGGCCGAGGCTCCGACGAGCACAACCGCCGCCGCACGCTGGTCTGACTCGCCACCACGCGGCAGCCCCCAGTCCCACACCGGCTAACTGCGCGCCCTGGCGCTGCCGCAGGAGACCGTAACGCGCGGAGCAGCATGGCAGGATACCGCTACCGCCCCCGCCACGTTCGTGAGGAGAGGAGCAGACACGCGCGGGGGCGCTTGCCTGAGCCACCCCGCGCTGCTGCACCCATCTCTCTCACCGCCACTGCCATCCACCCCCATGGCCAGCCCGCGCGGGCGCATCTTTCTCATCTCAACAATGAACGGCCCTCTCACCATGAGGTGCTGGTTCGTCAGCGCAGGCGGCATGGCGCGCCGTCTGCCCCCATAGGCCGCCGCCTAATCATCAATAGCCGCATAGGCCGACGTCCAGAAATCGCTCCAGCAGCGTGGGCCGCCCGGCGAGCTCCAGGCAACCTGCGTCATCAGGACACCGATCAGATCCTCCTCAGGGTCGGCGTAGGCCGAGGTGCCAAGGCCGCCGTCCCACCCGAAGCGGCCCGGCACCGACCAGGCATCGGTGCGCCTAGTCGCGACGGCGATACCAAGGCCCCAGCTGCTCTTGTCCTGAAAGAACACCTCGGCCCCGGCGCGCTGCGCAGGGGTCAGCTGATCGGTGATCATCGCCGCGACGGTGGGCCGCGCGAGGATGCGCTCGCCGCCGCGCTTGCCCCCGCCCAGCAGCATCTGGAAAAACGCGAGGTAGTCGTCGACGGTCGAGACCAGGCCCCCGGCCCCAGATTCAAACGGCGGCGGACTCGCCCACTGCCCGCCCTCGGCGTCGTCGTAGCAGGTCAGCGCCCCGGTGGCAGCATCCACCTCGTAGCTGGTCGCCAGGCGATCGCGCTGGTCGGCTGACACAAAAAAGCCGGTGTCGCGCATCCCAAGGGGGTCGAAGATCCGCTCGCGCAGAAATGCGCCCAGCGGCTGGCCGGACGCGCGGGCGATCAGGACGCCGAGCACATCTGCGCCGACATTATAGAGCCAGCGCTCACCCGGCTGGAAGAGCAGCGGCAGGCTGCCCAGGTTGCGCATCCACGCGTCAGGGGCGGGCGTCAGCGCAGGCTGAGGCGGACCATCGCCGCCGATCCGCAGCTCGCGGATCGACCGCTGGATGGGATAGCGTCCCGGTGCCGCCATGACGGTGCCGATGCCCAGCCGGAACGTCAGCAGATCGCGCAGCGTGATGGCGCGGTCGGCAGGCACCGTATCGTCAAGCGGGCTGCCGATATGTCTCAGAACTCGCCGGTTTGCCAGCTCGGGCAGCAGCTCATCCACCGGATCATCCAGCCGCAGCTGGCACGCCTCCACCAGAATCATCGCGGCGACCGCGATGATTGGCTTGGTCATCGACGCAACACGAAAGATGGTGTCGCGCTGCATCGGCGGGCCACCGATCGCCCGTGCGCCAACCGCGTCGACAATAACCTCACCACGGCGCGCCAGCAGCGTCACCGCCCCAGGGATCGCCCCGCGCGCAACATGGCCAGCCATGACCCGCCGCATCGCCCCTAGACGCATGGTCGAAAATCCACCGCTCACCTTGCACCCTCCTCTCCAGCCACGCGAACCGTGCCCATCAGGTCGGCACCGATAAAACGGCTCGCAGCGATACCCATCTGCTCTCGTGCACAACCACGGACATGCACAGCCATCTGACTAGGTAGATCATATGTTCGACATGCAACCCTGTCAACCCAACCGCGCTGATCGCGCATCTAGGGGTTGCCACCCGCCCACCGAACCAAGACACCGTGCCAAGAGATCTGCCAGGCGTGCCTCGCGACCGATAGAGGCACCCTTCCGCCGATGGAGCACGCTCCACCCGGCGCAAGATGATCCCTCCATCATACGGTTGAACCATCGATGGCCCTGCCAAAAATTGCCGATAATTTCCGAACACGCCTCGGCCTGCTGCCTGGATATTCATCTGGTAGCAAACAACCGCTACCGCACATGCAAAGGAGCTTCCTATGGCAACACGATTACGTATCATGGCGTGGAATATTGCGGAGGGGCGCTACCCGAACCGTGACGCGAACGCCGCACTGCCCGACATCGCCGCACAGATCCGGGCGCTCAGCCCCGATCTGGTACTGCTCAACGAGGTGAAGAACGAGCGCGGCTGGCCCTATGGCAGCGGCGTCAATCAGGTCGAGCAGCTCGCGAGCCTGACCGGGATGGCGTTCCGCCACTGGGGCAACACCACCGCCACCGGTCTGACCGGGCATACGGCCGTGGGGGTGCTCTCCCGCTATACGCTCGGCGCGGCGGTGATGCACCCGGTCATCTTCAACGGCGACGAGACAGCCTTTGCCACCATCGAGACATCGATTACGGTCAATAACGTCACCCACCGTATGCTCTCGACGCGCTTTGCCCCCAGAATACGCCCGAGCACGAGCAGGAGAACCCGGCGGGCATCGCGCAGGCGGCCCAGCTCATCCGCGGGTGGGGGACGGCAACCCCGATCATCTTCGGCGGCGACTTCAACGCGAAGCCGGAGTCGGCTCAGATCCAGCAGTTTATCGCCACCAGCAGGCTGCGCGATGCATTTGCCGATCTCCCCGACCCCGCGATCTGCGACGCCAACAACCGGATCGACGACCTGTTCTACGCCGGGAGCTATGTGGTCCGGCGGCTTGAGCAGCGCTGCCCCTGGGGCGACACGCCGCCCTCGGACCACGCCTATGTCTACGCCGAACTGGAGTGGACTGGCCCCACCGAGCCGACCGAGTGCCAGACCATCCGCGGGCGGATCAGCCAGCTGAACACGCGGCTTGGCGATCTGCGCGAGCAGCAGTTCTATCTGGACCCCGAAGACCCGCTCGACCGCGAGCTGATCATGCAGATTCAGGAGCAGATCGAAGAGGTCAATGCCGAGATCGCGAAGCTGCGCAAGCGCTCAAGCGAGCTGGGGTGCGCGTGATGACCGCCCCACGAGGGATGCCTATTCATTTCGATAGGCATCCCTCGGGAACATGCTCCCGCAGAACACGGCAAATCGAAGGAATCTGGCATCCCATGCCGACGCCATTTCTGCCACCGCGTCATCCCTCCACCCCACTCACGTGGGGGCCTGAAGCAATGGCGGTGCTCAGTCCGAGGGTATGTGGCACGGCCAGGGGAGCATAGCGGCGGCGCAGAGCATCCCCACCGCCCTCTCACGGCTGGCGGTAGGCATCGGACTGCGCCTGCGCGCCGTGCAGGTTGGACCGTACGACCGCACCTCGCAGTACCACATCCGCCGAGATCGTTTGAAGGCGGAGGCTGATCGGCACGACCATCATCGGCTACTGCTCAGGCTGCTGCACCTGCACCACCCAGTAAATCAGCTGCGCGCCCTTCCCTGGCGAATCAGGGCCAGCGGCAGTATATAAGGTCAGTCGCCTGCGGGGAAGCCATTCAGCGCAACTAGCGGGGCATCGCACCCGCCGAAAATAGCCCTATACTCATCGACCACACGCAAAACCCCACCATGGAAGTGCGGGATGACCATGCACGCAACCATCATCGATACGGCGCGGTTGATGGGCAGCATGCTGTGGCTACCGCGTGCAAACTGATCGGCGGTTGGGGGAGGCATGACCCACCGCAGCGCGTAGGAGCACCATGGCATGCACTGGTGGTCACCATAATCACCACACGCATGCCATCACACCCCGCACCCTCGGATGACACGCCTCCCGTGCCTCTCCGTGCGAAGCACCCAGGCTATACTCGTTTATGTAGGCAAAACATCACACCCCAACGATCCGCACTGAGCAGAACGGAAAGACCCGCCATAGGCGCTACCTCCTTTCACGGCGATATCACCGCCGCCTTTCTCAATATGGGCGGCACCATCTCGAACGGCAGCCTCATCACCGCCGAACCGGAGGCCAGCGCGTCCTGGGCACGGCCACCGCCCGCCTCGCGCAGCTGTACTGAGAACGCCACATTTGCGCGCAACACCTCGCTCCATATATCTCAAAATGCTCAACATACACCCATAAAGGTCTGCAACCTCTAGAACTACCAAACGTATCTCTGATCAATCCATCTGACGCATAGGAGCACCACCGATGGCCACATCCGACGATATCCAGGACCAGCAGCAGCGGCTACGTATCAACCGTCAGACCCTGGCCGACATGCTCCGCCAGCAGGCCATCCAGGGATCAGCCTACGCCCTGCCCGGCCTGCTCGCGACCATCCGCGAGACGCGCCAGCAGATCGCCCGCATCAAGGGCATCCTGCGCGCCTGGGGCGTCTCGGTCGAGAATCACCCCGACGACGAAGACCCCATGCGCACGCCGAGCAGCATCACGCAGGCTCCCATTACCCCATCACCGGCAGCAGGAAACTCCTACCACTTCCACGGCACCGTCAACGCAGGCAAGATGAACCTCGGCGGCACCGAGACCATTCAGCATGAGGAGATCCCCATGGGCGACACCTACCAGAACGGCGACAACTTCACGGGCGCGAACTTCAGCGGGGCCATCGTCAACATCCGCGCGACGCTCTCCAACGTCACCCAGTCCATTGGCAGCATGCCCCACGGCTCTGCCGACGACAAGCAGCAGCTCGCTACCCTCGTCGAGCAGCTCCGCAAAGCACTGGAGACCGCCCCTGCCGAATCCCAGGAAGATGCTGAGGCGGTCGCCGATCTGGCCAAAGACCTCCTCGACAAGGCATCCAAAGCCACGCCCAACAAGAAAACCATCACCATCAGCGCGGAGGGTCTCAAACAGGCGGCAGAAAACCTCGGGGCCGCCCTGCCCGCCATCCTCCCACTGGTGCCTCAGATCATCCAGGCCGTCCAGAAGATGCTGCCCGCCTAGCCAAGAGCGCACAAAGCCGGAGTCGCCACGTGCAGATCCCAAGCGACCCTCGGTGTTTGGGCGGCTCATCGCTGACATGCTCGGGTTTATCCACAGCCGCATTCAGGGCAACGCAAGGTCAAGGATGCCCCACAACCCACCAACACCCCGGATTTGGCTCATACCCTCTGACGGCTCGCCATCTAGAAGGCCACACAACCCGCTCGCCCCAACACAACGCCGCAGCAGCCTGGACACCCCTCCGGCGCTGTGGCATTGTGTTGCCCCCCTTCCCTTTTGGGCGCTTGTCCTTATAATAGGCAGGAAGAAGCCGCCTGCAAAAACACCTACAGGTTCGATGAATCAACAAGAACCACCAAACAACACCACGCTCACGCTCGCCCAGGCCCGCGCGGTGCGCTGGAATAGGCCGCATCACGAGCGCACAATCGGTGACCTGCTCGATGAGGGGATACTCAGCCATAACGACATCGTATGGGGAGCCGAGAAGGCCTACCGCAGCGACCTCAGGGCCGCATGCCAAGTCATCCTCGCCGCGCACAAACGCCCCCCTGCAGCCGCCACCCGCACCACCCCCACCGATACCAATCCCAGCGCGCCCAGCGCAGCCCGGCCACCCGCCCCATTCCCCACCATCGACAAGAAGCCGGTGACGACACAGTCCGCCCATCCCCCCGCCGCGCCGCCCCGCTACGGCCCGCGCGTCATCCAGGCCAGCGACTACCTCAGCGAGAAGAAAGAAGAGCACTTTGGTCTGACCATGTACGGCTCGGGGATGGGCGTGATGATGATTATCTACGGCATCGCATCCGCCATCTCCGCACTAGCAAAGGGCCAGCCGATCGACTGGGTCTCGATTATCGGGTTCCTTGCGGGGCTGTGTATTGTAGGGTGGTACATCTACCAAAACGGGCGGAGGTGGCGCATAGTTCACCTGGGCCTCGAAGGTGAGCAGCGCATCGTCGACCTGCTGCGCAACGCCCTCGACAGCCGCTGGACGATCTACCGCAATCTGAAGCTGCCCAACCGCGTCGCCGATCTCGACCTGGTGCTCGTCGGCCCCGGCGGCGTGTGGGCCGTACAGGTCAAGGCCTTCCGACCCGCCGTGCGCTACGCGGGCGGGCAGTGGCAGTACCACGCTGGCCGCGCCTGGCGCACCATCGACCCGCGCCAAAACCCCGCCAAGGTCGCGGGCCAGGCCGCCCAGCTCAGCCAGTTCCTCGCCAAACATGGCATCCAGCGCTGGGTCGAGACCGCCATCGCGCTGGCCGAGCCGGTGCCCGAGCGCGACGTGCAGGACTCGGCCATCCCCGTCTGGCTCCCCTACACGATCGAGCAGCGGGCGCGCGCCCTCCGCACTAGGTCCGAGCCAGGCGGCCAAGAGCTGGCCCAGATCAACCAGCTCCTCGAAACCCGCGCCGCCGAGCAGCGCGCCATCGAGGACGACCGCATCAGGCGCGGCAAACCGCTAGATGACAAGAAGGGCGCATAGACGCGGCCAACTGCGGCACACCCTCCGCAGATAGCACGAGCGCATCCACCCCTCAGCGGAAAAGCTCGGAGCGCAGGAAACCCGCCTGTATGGAGAGCCCACACCCATGGACCACGAACCGCCAGCCACCCGCGATGCAGACAACGCTATGTCAGCGGCAGACCGAACGATCGTACAAACCCTCTCCAATCTGCTTGCGGAGGGGGAGCGGTTCGCGCACAAGCTGGCCCAACGACGCTTCAACCCATTCCGCACCGCCGAAGAACGCACCGCCTTCATGCACCGCTACGAGGACTGGTATGCCCGCGGGATGTCAGCGCTGCCCGCCGATCTCCAGCCCCACTTTGAAGACCGCTTCGGCGTGCTCGCCGCTATCCCTTCTGACTGGATGACCTTCCGCTCAGAACTGCCGCTCACGCTCCAAGACCAGCTCACCGCGCTCCGCAGCGCCCGTCGGCGGCGGTGGGTACCAGAAACCGCATACCCCGCTATCCACCGCCTCATCGCCACGATCTGCCGCACCACCTATCATGCCGAGCACACCCTTGATGATCTCTTCCTTGATGGTCACTGGGAGCCTGGCGCATACCTCCCCCCCTTCGACCCCTCGGAATCGGCCATGGAGCATCGCGCGCGGGGCTGGCTCGACGGGCTGCTGTTCTTCGCCCCGGCAGATGAGCGACGGGCGCTCCGAGCGATCTGCACGCTCCTGCGCACCAAGCCAGGGCGCGCGCAGGGCTATCGCGCGGCGCTCGATCAGGCCCTGCAGCAGCTCTCCGCGCCCACCAGCACCCCAATGCCCGCGCAAAAGCGCGCCGCGCCGCCTGCGGCGGGGCCGATCTACCACTTCCACAGCCCGATCCACGCGGGTAAAATCAATCTCGGCGGCACCGAAACCATTCAGCATGAAAAGATCATCATGGGCAGCAGCGTCGGTGGCGCGGCCTTCACGGAGGATCTCGCCGCCACCTACGCGCCGTTGCGCAGCGCCACGCAGGCCATCGGCAGCATGGCCCACGGCTCCGCCGATGACCGGCAACAGCTCACCGCCCTCGTCCAACAGCTGAGCAGCACACTCATGGCCGCCCCGGTCGACGCGCAGGAACACGCCGAGGCGATCGCCGATCTCACCAGCGATCTGCTCGGCAAGGCCGCCAAAGAGCAGCCCAACCGCACGCTCATCACAATCAGCGCGGAAAGCCTCACGCAGGCGGCAGCAGCCGTTGAGGACACCCTGCCCGCTGCGCCCCCGCTCGTCCGCCACATCGTCCAGGTCGTCCAGAACATACTATCTCCCGAGCAAGGAACAGCGATCACCCTTTTTTGAGTGCCTGGAGTCGCTGAACCCACTCTTTTCCAAGCGCGCTAAGCGCCACATAGGCTGCAAGATCAATTTTCATATCATCCTGAATCTCGCCAATCGTATGCGCATTCAGCATCTCAATCAAGCCAAGATAGCGTAATCTCCGAAGCTCTGTCCGAAGATTATGATTCCCAAGATAGTTCGCCGTCCGGTTAGCGGCAAGGTTTTGCAGATGCGCCTGCTCAGAGCGAGGAATGAGCAGCGGAATAATATCCGCAATCTGCTGGATGCGCGCTTCCTGGTCGATCTGTTTTTCTTTGACCTCCTCAAGCACCTGCATCTCTACCTTCACCCCCCCAGCCTCAAGAAGCTTGAGTCTTCGCAGGTAATCAGGACGGATGATGATGAGGCTCAGTGCAGTGGTGAAGACGATAAAGAACAGGCTCGCCGCATCGAGCCGCTGGTCGGTCTTGAGATAGCCAAAGATAACCCCGCAGCTATACACAACCGCCATGCTCATCACCAGCAGACCGCCTATGAAGCGAAGCGCCTGACCAACCCCATGAACAATCCTAGCTTGATTGATATGGATCATGACATGCCCTCCGATGAAGCCTTCTTCCACGCATCACACAACACACCGTCTGTTCTGACAGCGTGCCACATACACATATCAAGAAAACCATACTGCGCATTTGGGTTACTGTCGAGACTCAGAGAAGACATCTTCACTTTTTGAACGACAAAACATCCACCAATGGGGAAGCCACATTCCTACCACTCAGCACCCATCTTCGGGATGCCACCATCATGCCCATGGCCCCCAACCGAAACAAGGTCAGGTATAATGGGCTTTTCGCATGGGTGGTACGCCCACCCGCACGCCACCCCTGGCACGTGAGCGACGATGCAGTACCAAGAACCGCTGCCCTTCTCCGTCTCTGACTGGCACCCCGCCCCTGCGGCGGAGCGCGGGGCCATCTTCACCCGCCCCGAGGTCGTGGCGTTCATCCTCGACCTGGCCGGGTATACCGCCGACCGACCGCTCGCGCAGCTGCGGCTGCTGGAGCCCGCCATCGGCCACGGCGACTTTCTGCTCCCGGCCATCGACCGCCTGATCACCGCCTGGCGGGCCGACCCCGCGCTGGGCGGCGACGTGGCCGCGCTGGAGCCAGCTATCCGCGGGGTGGAGCTGCACGAGGAGAGCTTCCGCACCGCCCGCCAGGCGGTCATCGCGCTGCTGGTGCGCCGCGAGATCGCGCGCCCCGATGCCGAGCGCCTGGCCGACACCTGGCTCACCCACGGCGACTTTCTGCTGACCAACCTCGGCACCACCTTCCACGTGGTGGTCGGCAACCCGCCCTACGTGCGCCAGGAGCTCATCCCCGCCGCGCTCATGGCGCTCTACCGCGCGCGTTTCCGCACGATCTACGACCGCGCCGACCTCTACATCCCCTTCATCGAGCAGTCGCTCCTGCTGCTGGAGCCGGATGGCCACCTCGCGTTCATCTGCGCCGACCGCTGGATGAAGAACCGCTACGGCGGCCCGCTGCGCCAGCTGATCGCGGAGCGCTTCTTCCTCAAGACCTACGTGGACATGGTCGACACCCCGGCATTCCAGTCCGAGGTCATCGCCTACCCCGCAATCACCGTGATCGCGCACGCCCGCGGCACCACCACCCGCATCGCCCGCCGCCCGCAGATCGATGCCGCGGCGCTCCGTGCGCTGGCCGCCGCGCTGACCGCCGCGACGCCGCCCAGCACCGACCAAGTCCGCTGCCTCGACGGCGTCGCCGCCGGGGCCGAGCCGTGGATTCTCGAGTCGGACGACCAGCTCGCGCTGGTGCGGCGGCTCGAGGCCCAGTTCCCGACCATCGAGGAGGTGGGCTGCACCGTCGGCATCGGCGTGGCGACCGGGGCGGACAAGGCCTTCATCGGGCCGTTCGACGCGCTGGATGTGGAGGATGACCGCAAGCTGCCGCTCGTCACCACCCGCGACATCGTCTCCGGCACGGTCGCCTGGCGCGGGCTGGGCGTGATCAACCCGTTCGACGACGCGGGCGGCCTGGTCCCGCTCGACCGCTACCCGCGCCTGCGGCGCTACCTGGAGGAGCGGCGCGCGGTCATCGCCAGCCGCCACATCGCCATGCGGGCCCCGGCCAGCTGGTACCGCACCATCGATCGCATCACCCCGGCGCTGGCCCAGCGGCCCAAGCTGCTCATCCCCGATATCAAGGGCGAGGCCCACATCGTGTTCGAGCCCGGCGCGCTCTACCCCCACCACAACCTGTACTATCTAATCTCCGACACCTGGGACCTGCGGGCGCTCCAGACCATCCTGCGCTCAGGGATCGCGCGCCTGTTTGTCTCGGTCTACTCCACCCGCATGCGGGGCGGCTACATGCGCTTCCAGGCCCAGTACCTGCGCCGCATCCGCGTGCCGCCGTGGGACGCCATCCCCAACGACCTCCGCCGGTCCCTGATCGACGCCGCCGCCAGCGACGATCCGTCGGCAGGGAACCGCGCGGTCGCCCGCCTGTACCAGCTCTCTGCCGAGGAGCAGGATGCCCTCGGCGTTATCGGAGACGAGCCCACCCATGACGCTTGATCTGGTCAACTACGAGCAGCAGACCCGCGAGGCGATCCAGGCCTTCTGGGGCAACCGCGACCAGGCCCGCGCGAAGCAGCAGGAGGCCGGTATCATCGATGCGGGCGAGCGCGGCAGCGTGACCGCCGGGAAGAATATGGATGGGTTCATCGTGCTCATCCGCGACCTTATCCACGCCAACGGGCTGCCCGACGCCCAGATCCAGCAGCGGACCGCGCTGCTCACGCTCCCCGGCTACTTCCGCCCGACCAAGCGCTGGGACCTGCTCGTCCTGCACCATGGGCGGCTCATCGCCGCCCTAGAGTTCAAGAGCCAGGTCGGCCCCTCGTTCGGGAACAACTTCAACAACCGGGCGGAGGAGGCGATCGGCACCGCCCACGACCTCTGGACCGCCTACCGCGAGGGGGCCTTCGGCAAACACCCCCGGCCCTTCGTCGGCTGGCTCATGCTGGTTGAGGACGCGCCCGGTTCGCGCACGCCCGTCCGCGACACCTCACCCAACTTCCCGGTGTTTCCCGAGTTCCAGGGCGCATCCTACCTCCAGCGCTACGACCTGCTGTGTCAGCGGCTGGTCCAGGAGCAGCTCTACACCACGGCCTCCGTCATCGCCTCGCCGCGCACCGCCATCGCCGACGGGCACTTCGTCGAGCTGAGCGCGATGACCGGGCTGCGCACGCTCATCACCTCGCTCGCCGGACATGTGGCAGCCGAGGCCGCGCGGTAGCGCCGCTCGCGACGACGAGCGCCCCAGACCCTGCCACCCATGAGGGGCGCACGGTGCGAGACCGCCCTGCGACGATGTTCTGTAGGGCGGTCTCGCACGAGCCGAGAGCAATCACCACCGTCATTCTCGCCCACCGACCGATCTCCCCCAGGCCATCGCCGAAGCCAGATCGCGCTGAGAAGCACCCACGCCATGCCACACCCACTCGCCTACGACACGTCCCCCGCAGCGGAGGCTCGCCAGATCGCCTTCTTCCAGCAGCGCACCCCCACGGAGCGACTGGGCATAAGCTGCGAGCTCACGGCCTTCGCCTTTGTATACTCCCGCGCGGCGGTGCGCCGTCTCCATCCACACCTTGACCCGCTGGCGCAGGAGCGGCGCTTCGCCCAGCTCGCCTATGGCCCGGCCCATGCCGACCGCCTGCTCCAGGCCCCAACAATTGAGGGCAGCTAGGCCATCCCCGCCACCATCCTGCCGCTCACCCGTACGCTTATGCAGCTGCACGTGCCCTACTATGTGGGCGGCTCGATCGCCAGCACCGCCTACAGCCTGCCGCGCACCACCTACGATATTGACATGGCCGCCGCGCTGGACCCCAGCCACGTCAGCCCGCTCATCGCAGGGCTCGCGCCGGTCTACTCTATCGACCACGCGTCCGTGCGGGAGGCCATTGCCCATCCAGATCGCGAGGCATCGTTCACGATCATCCACCATGAGACTGGCATCCCGCTCGACATCGTTGTCACCGCCGATCGGCCCTTTGACCAGGCGCGCTATGACCGCGCCCAGGAGCACTCTTTCCCCGGCACCGCAGCGCCCATCACGCTCGCCTCGCCAGAAGATATCATCCTCAACAAGCTGCGCTGCTCCTATCAGGATGGGATCAGCAGCCAGCAGGAGTGGCGAGATGTTGCGGGCATCATCCGTGTGCAGGATCAGCACCTTGACCAGTCATACCTCCGCTCCTGGGCCACCAGCCTCGGTATCCGCCCGCTCCTCGACGCAGCGCTCCGGGGCGACGCCCCGCCTGCGGGCCCAGCCGCGCCGCCGGGGCCAGGGCTGCTCTTCTCGCACACCAGCACATGCTGCGGATGGTGCAGTGCCGATCATCCGCAGCATGCGCCGCACAGCCTACCTGAGCGAACGATGCAGCACACCGCACCGCAGGCGCTCCCATCGATGCGCGATAGCACCGGACGAATCTACCCCACACCTCGGCCCTACAATTATGTCATGCTAGGAGTTCCGAAAAAAAGTGGATATAGGGAGGATTTCGGAGAGGTTTTAGGGGTGGTTTTCGGGAGGTTTTAGGGGTAGAGATAGGGAGGTTTTCGGGAGGAAGTGAAGGTCGCCCTTCGGCGTCCCAATCGGGCACCCACGCGGACATGAATAGTCCATTTCCGCTGTTTCAAACAAAATGCCTTCTCCAGAAAAAACATTTTCTCGACCGCCTGTTTCCCGCTCACGATCGCAGACCACAGCTTGCACCGTGCGAGGATACGCGGCAGCACGCCCCGCAGACAACCACCCCCGCCAGGAGCTCCTGGCGGGGGCGACAAGCGCATGGGGATAGCAACCTGTGGGAGTCGTCATAGTCGGCGATGATGATCAGGGGTTCCGCGATCCGGGTGAAACCGATGCGCTATCCTCGGGCATGCGCCAAGGCTAAGAACGCGCCCGAACCACCCGCGCCGATTCGAGCGTGCCGATCTCCGCATCGAGTTGCGCAGCATCTCCTTGATCAGCGTGCGAGCCCGCTCGGGCGGGCATCGGTCTTGCTTTTTGCCCGAGCGGTCGGATAGAGGGCCACCCCAGCCGCGTCACTCCGCGAGGTCGTGAGGGGCGACCACACCCGCGCGCGCCTGCGCGACCGCGCCTGCGAGGTGGGCGGCATTGGACGGATTTGCCAGCAGGGAGAGCGTCTCCTGCCAGGAGGTATACGTATCGAGCGAGATCAGCACCACCTGCTCGCCCGCCTCACCCACGATGATGGTCGGCTCGGCATCCGCCAGGACGCGCCCGATCACCTGCTCCAGATTTTGCTTCGCCTCGTGCAGCGTGATGGCCTTCATCTCTCCTCCTTTTGGCGCTCTCGCTCTCCTGGCCGTCGGTCGCCCTGCTGGATGTGTTTTATGTCACGCCATATTGACGCAGGAGATTTTTTCGCTATACTGAGCCCAGAGTACTTGGTTTCGTGAGGCGCACCAGAAACAGTACGGGGCCGTGATTCGAGCACGGCCCCGTCAGCACGGGAAGGCAGCTCCCAACCGTGCTGCGCGCATGGTGCGTGATCACCAGGGCGTTTGTCAAGCCCTGAGATGAAAGGCAGCAGTTCCCATGCCCATCCGAGAAGCAAAAGCCGCCAGCGCCGAGGCCACTCTGACCTACGAGCCGCCGCCGCAGGCCTATCTGCCGCGCGGCCTCGTCGGCAAGCCCGCCGCCGCCCCTGCGCCCGCACCCGCACCCGCGCCCGCCGTGGAGGCGGCCCCGGCAGCTGCGCCGCAGGCGACCCGCACCGCCGCCGTTCTACGCCCACCGCGCCCGGCCCCCGCGCCCACGCAGATCCCCTGGGGGCAGTCGGGGGTGGGCTGGTCGCAGCAGATGTACGTCTACTCCGTCCTGCTGCTGTTTGGCTATATCATCTGGGGGGTGGACGGCGCGTTCACCGTGATCGGTGCGGTGACAACCATCCTGCCGCCCACCGCGCTGGGGGTGCTCATCGCCATCGGCGGCCACTTCTTCTTGAGTTGGGGGCAGCACGCGCTGGTCTTCCACCCGCAGCTCGCCATCCGCAGCATCGGGTTTGGGCTGCTGGGCATCAATGTGCTCTCAAATATCTACGGTCTTATCAGCACGGCGCAGCGGCTGCGCCCCGAGATGCTCGGAACGATGCCTACCGACCCCGCCCGCTGGACGCAGGACATCGGCACCTGGATCACCGGGCTGATCATGCAGACCGTCCGACCTGGCACCGCCGCACCCGACACGCCGCCCTGGATCGGCGGGGTGCTCATCGTTATCATCCTCGCCCTCATCCTCGCCTGGTACGCGGAGAAGATCCGCGACTACTTCCAGGCACAGTGGAAGTCGATGTGGGCGCTTCGGCCAACCGCGCACGGGAAGTAGGAGATCGCTATGGAGAGTCTCTACGGGCTGTACATCCTGCTCTTTCTGATCACCGGTGGTGCAGCCATCTACCTCATCATCCATAACCTCCGGCGTGAAAACGCGGCCCTGCGGCTGAGCCTTGCCGCCAGCGAGCAGCAGCTCCAAGATATCATCAACATCCTCAGCCAGCCGGAGCGCGAGCGCGTCGATCGCGAGCTGCGCCGCCGCACGCCGCACCAAAGCCCGCCCGGCCTCCAGGCGACACTCGCCCGCCTCGCCCAGCAGGCCGAGGGCGACCCCTATGAGTTCGGCATCGGCTGGAATATGTTCCAGGGCACGCCTGACCTGGTGAGCATGAGCCTGTCCGACACGAGCATCTACCGCACCGGCCATATCGCCATCACCGGCGAGAGCGGCCACGGCAAGGGCACGCTGGAGCAGGCCATCCTGCTCCAGCTCGCGCGCAACACCACCACCGGGCAGCTCCGCATCCAGATCATCGACCCCAAGAGCTCAGATGGGGCACTCTGGATCGGCAAGGAGCACCTGTGGCGCGCACCCGTCATCGGCGAGGACACCGATCAGATCAAGGCCACGATGGCGGCGCTGCGCGAGGAGCGCCAGAAGCGCGATAAGCTGCGCACCACCCACCGCGTCCGCGAGTGGTACGAGCTGCCCGCCGAGGTCCAGCCGCCCCGGCTCGTCGTCTGGATCACGGAGCTGGAGACGATCTCCTCGTCGCTGCGGGAGTTCGACAGCTGGCTCGGCGACGAGCTGGCCAAGGCGCGGGCCAGCGGGATCACCTACCTAATCGATCTCCAGAATCAGTCGGGCAACGAGATGCGCTGGCGGAAGCACATCGGCACCTTCATCGCCGGGTTCCAGTCCAGCACCCATCACATCCAGCCCAACATCGGCCTGCCGCCATCGGAGATCATTCAGCTTGGCGCGTTCCTGCCCACCGATCTGAAGCGCGGCCAGTTCGTCGTGCGCAACAAGCGCGATGTCACGCTGGCCTGCGCGCCAACCGTGACGACCGCCGATATCCAGCAGGCGCTGGCGCTGCTGCCCGATCAGCCCGAGCCGGAGCCTGCGGCGACGGCCACGCCAATCGCCCGCGATCGCCGCGAGTCCGAATTTATGTCGAGTGGCAGCGCAGTGATCGATGATCTGCCAATCACCCCCGAGCTGTGGGCGAAGATCGCCGCCGCCGCCCGCGAGGTGGAGGCGACCCGGCCCAGCCCTAGCCGTGCCGACGTCTACCGGCTCGTGTTCGCGGGCGGCGACCCGAAGGCCACCCCGACAGGTGACAACTACAAGCGGATCAAGCGTGTGTGCGATGCCGAGCGGCTGCTGATGCCGCGCATCGCCCCGCCGATGCTCTCCGGCGTCGTCGACACGGTCTAGCCAAACCAGACGCGCTCCCCCGCACACACGAGGCCCCCGCAGCTGCGGGGGCCTCGTGTGTCTTCGAAAGGTTCAGGCGAAATGCCCTCTTTCGCCCGAACCTTTCGAAACACTTCTATGGCTTTCAAAAGCCAAATTCGCCTCTTCGACACCCCTTCAGGAACACCCTCATGGAGCAGCTACCGCCACTCATGGAGAGCGGCGAAGGGGCAAAGCGCAACAAAGAGCATGCGAAAGCAGCGACACCAACCACCGCGCCATGTCTACATTTGTAGACATGGCACGGCATATTTGGAGACAAAGGCGCAGAAACAGGCCCATTTTGTCTACGATTGAAGACAAAATGGGCCTGTTTCTGCGCAAATCCTCAGAGTATTGTCTACGATTGTAATCATTCGTAGACAATGCATGGACACATGAGAGATCCAATCCGCTCGTTTGCGCACGAGGAATTATGCTGCCTCACCATACAAACGGTATGAAGGATAGAGCAATGCGGCATCTCAACGCCCTATTCGCAACCACCTAGCAAGCTGCACAAAGCTTCATTCGATTGACATAAAGTCTATCCGTGCCATGCAACCCCGCATGAACGGATAGGAAACGCCTCTGAAGAAAAGTCTACAATCGTAGACAAAATCGCAAAGCCCTGCTACAATACCGGCAAGGTACGATCCCTCAGCAACAAAGGAGTCATGTGGTATGACCGCCGGAACCATAAGCCTCTCGATTCTTGACTATCTGATCGCCAATCAGCCCTTTGGGCTGAGCAGTGACCTGACCCTCAAAGACACCCGCTACCTAGCCGTCGCCCTCGACAACGGCAACGACGCCGCCAAGGGCGTCGTGCTCGACGCGGGCGGGCAGATCCGCACCATCCGCATCCCCACGGCCCACGTGGTAGCCAAACACATCCAGGGCGGCGCAGGCGAGATCACCTACCAGACCGAGGGCGGCACGCCCTTCTGGATCGGTGAGACGGCGCTCCGCAACGAGGGCCGTGCGCTCCCCGTCGGCCCCACCGGCCAGCGCCTCGCCGACCCCCGCCAGAAGCAGTTCCTCGGCGCGGTCCTCGTCGAGCTGCTGCTCGCCGCAGGCTACCCGCCCGGGGCCTACCACCTGGCCCTCGGCTTCGCCATCCCCAACACCGAGATCGTCCGCGAGGGCGAGTCCTCTGAGAAGATGGTCGTCTCCCCCGAGACCCGCGACGCGCTCAAGGAACACCTGCGCGGGGCCAGCTGGAATATCGAGCGGGTGGACGCGCGCGGGGCCAGCCAGCGCTGGAGCCTCACCATCGGCCAACTGGTCCCCCAGGCCCAGTCGATCGGCACCTTTGTGTGTTGGTCCAAGGCCCCCAATGGCAAGAACGTCACACCCTACGACGCGGTTACGGTGCTCGACATCGGCGGCGGCGACATCCACCAGTCCGACATCGCGATCAAGCCCTACCGCCTCTCGACGGCCCGGATCGCCGACGGCACGATCGATATCGCGCGCGGTCTCAAGACCATGCTGCCCCGCGCGGCGCTCAATGATGTCACTGCCCAGCACGCACTCGTCACCCGCCGGGCGCTGATCGCCGGGAAGATGCAGGATATCTCCGCTGAGGTCCAGGAGTGCATCGCGCTCTACGGGCAGGACATGATCGCCCAGCTGCTGCCGGTGATGCAGCAGACCCGACGATTTGTCCTCTTCACCGGCGGCGGCACCATCTTGCTGAACGGCCTGCTCAGCCAGCGGCTCAAGACGGCGGGCAAGATCGCCGGGCAGGACTACACCATCGTCACACCGGAGTACGCCGCCTACCTCAACGCCATCGGGGCGCTGTTTGGCGTGCTGTTCGCCGCATCCGGCACACGGCGGTAGGCCATGACCACAACAAAGAGCACGCGTATGACCGAGGAGGAGGTGCGCTTCCTCCAGCAGCTGCTGCCGCACTTCCCCGAGTGCCGCTCGGAGGCGCAGCTGATGTACCAGGCCACCATGCTGGGCCTGTGGATGCTGGCGGTGGAGGCCCAGCGCCCAGGGCTGGTTCCCTTCGGCGGCTACACGCCCGCCGACCTGGCCGCGCTCCTGCGCCCGCGCATCCTGCCCGCGCTGGACTTCTTGACCACCCACCGCCAGCTCCCAGCGCTCTTTCCTCACGGGCTTCCCCCGATGGAGTCAAACATCGTTGAGGAGGTGGTGGAGACACCAGCGGAGCCGCCCATCGATCCCGAGGTCGCTAGCGACATGGAGGAGCTGGGCACCGGATTCATGGACTGAAAACCAAGACACAACGAGGCCGAAGGCGCTCGCGCCTTCGGCCTCGTTGTGTCTTGGTGCGCCCACCGCTAGGGCACATACGTTTGTCACACGTCCCATGTGAGCTCGTGACACGACATAAAACGCACCCACAACCGCAACATGCTAAGTGTATTGAGGCATGACATGCCTGTGTGTACTCAAAAGGTGAAACATCTTCGAGAAGATCTCAATGTTCTCCAGTAAATACGCATTGACATGTTCCAGATCCACCTATACAATAGGCTCTATTAGTCGTGTCTTGAGGAGATATGGCGTGGGAAGAATCATTTCCAAAGTGAAACAGGCGCGCTTAGCCTACCAAGTGCGACTTGGCCGCACCGTATCGATCCAAGAGGTCGCGGATCAACTCGGTGTCACACGCGCCTATCTCAGTAACATTGAGAATGGCAAAGCGTGGCCAAATGAGCCAACCTTGACCGGGCTCTGCAACATCTATGGTATTAGCGTCGGGGAACTTCTGGTCTACCAAGAAGATGAACGAGAAACTCGAATAGCCTCATAAAAAGTGAGGCCGCGCATTCCAATCACCATTTTAAGGGAAAGGACATGCACGGCAGACCTTGCAGAGGATCTGGTTGTAACTACATGTCACAAACAAAACCAATGTAGCGCAAGCTCACAGAGGATATTTTAACTTGTGCAAATTGTAGCAGTAGTTGCCCTCCTCTGCAAGGTCTGTCTTCCCCCCTTTCGTCCTAATCTTTGAATGCGTGTGCCGCTTTAAAGGACACACGATGACCGTCCCATCAGGTGCCGCAGCACCTTCTTTGGCATGCCCTCCATCACGACGATATCTGTTGATCCCGCTGGATTTGCTGATCGCCTTCGGCGACCGGCCAACCGCCATCGGGGTCTACGCCGGGATCGCCCGGCTCAACCACATCCACAAACGCGCCGTGGCGCTCTCGCGCGCCGACCTCGCGCGCTGGGACGGGACCGCCACGCGCTCCGGCACCATCCAGCGCGCCGTGGCGGATCTGACCGAGGCTGGATGGCTCATCCGCCAAACCGAGCCAGGGCAGAAGCTCCAGCTGCTGGCCACCTGGGGGCGCGGGCGCAACGCCCAGCCCCGCCCCCTGCGCTTCACCCGCCCCGACCGAGGGCGGCCTGCGCAGCTGCGCACCATCGCGCTTCCCACCGACGTGTTTGACCACTACCTCGGTCGCCTGACCCCGAACACGGAGGACGCCGCTACCGTCGAGCGCTACATGGATCGCCCACTGCTCAGCTTCGCGGACATCGGCGCGCTCGCGCTCGCACGGGTCACGTCCATCCCGCCCACCCCTGCGCTTGCCCAACTCGGCCTGGCTTCTGCCCCCGGCGATGACCTACCCCTGCTCCCTCTCACCGACCTGCTCCAGCAGATCGACGATGGCGCGCATGCGCCCGTGCAGCTCACCCCGAGCGGCGCGGCGCATCTGCGCAGGCTGCGGGGCACGGGCGCATTTGCGGCCCAGGGTGGACCACATGGTGGGCCAGGGGGTGGACCACATGGTGGACCGCATGCAGACCATGCCAAAACGGCTGCAGAATGCGCCAAAACACCCCGCGCGACCCCTCCGTTTGCGGCATGGGATACATGGGAGAATAAATTAATACATGATCTCCCGTCAGAAGATTTTCTTGGGGCGACGGCGGTTTTTTCTGATCTACATAATGAAGCCCCCCCGGAGGTGCATCCGCACACGCCAAGCCCCCTCACCACAGCCGAGCCATCCCAACAACCCGACCATCATGCCGCCGATTGTGAAGAAAATCACAGCATTGCGCTCGACCCGCTGCTCATGGGCTGGCACAAGGCATTGAATCCAGCTCGTACCATCAGGGCGGCGGAGTGGTTCGCACTGCTGGATCTTCAGGAGCGCTACGGCGCGGATTTGCTGCGGTCGTGGATGTTCCGGGCAACCAACGCCGGGCGCACCGAGGTGCTACCGCGCTACTACGCGGCTTGCGCGGCCTCAGAGGCGTGTGCAGGCCTGTCGTCGGGGAAGGAGATTCGGCCCTCCGCGACTTCTCGTCGTCCGCAGGCCGCCCCGGTGGCCCCCGCGCCCACGCGAGCGGCTGCTCCGCCGGTGGCCCCGCTGCCGGTGCTGGACGCGGCCCGCGCCCAGGCGGTGCGCGCGCTGGCCGAGGCCTGCGGGCAGCCGATCCGCTGCCCGTACAAGCTGGCCGCCGCGCCGCTGGACCTGCTGGCGCGCTGGCAGGCGATCGCGGCCCACCCCGGCCTGCTGGCCACGTGGCAGATGGGCTGGGTGGTGGCGGAGGTAGCCAAGGGCAGTGAGCCGCCGCCCCTCTCCGAGCTGAACCGATGGGCCGAGGCGAAGGGGCTACACTGGGCGGACCCGCGCATGGCCCCATGGGCCGAGCGCGACCCGTGGGCGCTGCTGGCAGCGCAGGAGTCCGCCCCGGCGGGGCCGGAGAACACGAGCGCAGCGCGGGAGCCATGGCGGATGGACGCGCCCGAGGAGCCGCCTCTGGCCGCGCAGGAGCCTGCTGGCGCGAGCGGTCGACTCTGGGGCCAGGCGGGTATCCCTCCAGCGGAGCCCACCTCGCCGCTGCCGCTGTCCGCTGTGTGGGCACAGGTGCTGGATGCGATGCGCCCCACCACCGAGCGTGCGGTGTTCCGGGCGGTGCTGGAGCAAACGAGCCTCGTTCGGCTCGATGGGGGGATGGCCGTGGTGGCGGTTCCAACAGCGGCGGTGATGCAGGGACTAGAGGCGCGTTTCACGCGGCCGTTGCGCGAGGCCTTGCAGGCACATGCGGGGCAGGGGATCACCGCGCTGCGGGTGATCATACGGCGCTGAGCCAGCAGATGCCGCCGCTGGCGTAGCTCACGCCTGCTCAGGGTCTGGCTCGATCACCTGCGGGCTGCGCTGAAGGTCTCGGCCCTAGTAGCCAGGCAGCGCCTACGGTTTTCTGCGCCGCGCCGATCTTTGCGATATAGGTTAGGGTTAAGGTTAGGTTATGAGTCCTTTGTGGTACAATATATTCGCTATACGAACCATCTCCTCCTCCTTTTCTGCTCCTCGATAGCACACCCTCGGTGTCGTGTATTACGCTGCTGAACATGGGCGATCCGCAGCCTGGCGGGATCGGGCGTTGCTTGCCCGACGCCCGATCGGATTTCCTGCGTTGATCGCCCTCGCTTGGTTCTGTTGTTGCAAAGGAGTGCTTTCGGGAATGACCACACCATCTGCTGATTACGTGACCCGCCCCGCTACCGCGCCGCGCCTGCGCGCCCCGCGCGACCACAGCGAGACGCTGCTGATGCTGACTGCCGAGCTGCACGTGCAGCGGATCGCCGCGCTGGGCACCCTGCCGCGCATCCACCAGGCCGGGCTGAAGGTGTTCTCGCAGCACGATGACGACGGCATCATCCAATACCTCATCCAGCGGTTGGAGGTGCCGCGCTCGTTCATCGAGTTTGGCGTCGAGGACTACGAGGAGGCCAACACGCGCTTCCTGCTGCTGCGCGACGGCTCTTGGCGCGGGCTGCTGCTCGATGGCGACCCCGCCAACATCGACTACATTCGCTATGGCGAGGTCTACTGGCGCTACGACCTGACCGCCGTTGCCGCCTTCGTGACCCGCGAGAACATCAACGACCTGATCGCCGCCAACGGCTTTGCCGGCGAGGTGGGCATCCTGAGCATCGATCTGGATGGCGTGGACTACTGGGTGTGGGAGGCGCTCACGGTGGTCGACCCGGTGATCGTGATCGTGGAGTACAACAGCGTGTTCGGCTGCGATGCGGCCATCACGGTGCCGTACCACCCGCAGTTCCAGCGCACCGCGGCGCACCACAGCAACCTGTACTTCGGCGCGTCGCTGCCCGCGCTGGCGCACCTGGCCGCGCGCAAAGGCTACGCGCTCATCGGCTCGAACAGCGCGGGCAACAACGCCTACTTTGTGCGCCGCGACCGCCTAGGGCCGCTCACTGCGCTCACAGCGGCGGAGGGCTACATCCGTTCGGTCGCCCGCGAGTCGATCGACCCCAGCGGCGTGCCGACCTTCCTGAGCGGCGACGACCGCCTGCGCGCGATCGCCGACATGCCTGCGGTCGACGTGATTACCAGCGAGCTGCGGCTCGTGGGTGCCCCTGCGCTGGACGCTGAGGATGCGGGATGATGTATCAACCTCAACCTCCCTGGCCGCGGCGGCAGTTTCTTCGTACGCTGGTCTTGCTGGGAGGGCTGACCGCATGTCAGCCCTCCCAGCCACCCGCACCCGTGACGCTTATTCGTCCGCGAACGCTGGCACAGACCCCCTCCCTCCCGCCTCCGCACGATCCGGTCGTGCTCAGTGTTACGGGCCGCATTGGGGTGACGAATCGTGCGGATCGGCTCGATCTTGACCTCACCACGCTGGAGCAGCTCGCGCTGTATGCCTATACCACCTATGATGCGGGAATCCGTCGCCGCGCGGCCTACCAGGGTGTGCTGTTGTCTGATGTCCTGCAGCTCGCTGGAATGGCCGCTGACGCGACGACGCTGCAAGCCTCCGCGCTGAACGACTATGTGACCGATATTCCGCTGACCGCCCTCCAGTGGCCCGTCATGCTCGCAACCTTCCGAGATGGCCAGCGCATGCCCATCGCTGAGAAGGGCCCGATTGAGATTGTCTTCCCCGCAGATTCATTCGCGATCGATCCGGCAGTGTGGGACCCCAAGTGGGTATGGATGCTCCGAACGCTGGATGTACGCTAGGATAGGTTTGTCTCGATGAAGATAGGTATTCGTATTGGGCTAGTGGTGGCTATCGCTCTGACAGGGATCGGCCTAGCGGTAACAGCCGTGCATGATCTCGCGGCGCAGCGGGCACTGTATCAGTTTGAGCAGGGTATCTGGGCCCCCGTGGAGGCTGAGCGCCAGTTTCTCCTCCTCCAAAGTACGGTCCAAGCCCTGGAGGCAGATCCTGGCGCGGTCGATCTCAGCACCTATACGCTGCGGCGAGATGTGAGTTTGGGCTACCTCTCGGCGCTTGTCACCTTTACCCAGGGCAACCCGACCTTTGATACCGCGCAGCTCGCGCTGGTGGATGGCCTCCAGGCAGATGTCCAGACCTACCGTCGGTTGGATGCGGGTGGTCTCCCTGATCCGGCGCGGGCGCGCCAACTGACGCAGGTCATGGATGATGCCGTGCGCACCAGCCACGAGCTGGTCAATATCCGGCGGCAGATCGGCGAGGCCGCAAGCGTACGGATTATGCAGACGATGCAGACGGCGCTCATGATCCAAGTGGCGATCGTGGTGCTGCTGCTTATCGGTTGTGTGTGGGTGGTGTGGGCGACCCATCAGGCGCTGATGAAGGATCTCGCCCTCGTGTCGCATGAGAAGTCTGCGGCAGAGACGATGAACCAGCAGCTTCGCGCGTTTCTGATGCAGGCGGAGGAGCTGGCGATCGAGCAGGAGCGCGTGCGGGTTGCTCGGGAGATCCATGATGGGCTTGGCCACCATCTCAATAATATCAAGATCCATAGCAGCGTTGCCCACCATGCGTTTGACCATGATAGCGCGATGGCGCGCTCCGCGCTGGCGATGGTGAAAGCCGAGGTCACGCAGGCTTACCGCGAGCTGCGGCGCGCGATCGATATTCTCGTTTCTGAGAAGCCGTTTTTGGGGACACTTGAAGATCTGCTGGCGCAGCCATTGCGTGACTGCGAGCTGAATGGCGTCCACGCAGAGCTGCGCGTCTCGGGTATTCCACGCACGCTTGCGGATCAGACCAAACATGCGCTCTATCGGATCGCGCAGGAGGCGCTCAACAATGTCCGCCGCCATGC
This sequence comes from Chloroflexia bacterium SDU3-3, assembly GCA_009268125.1. Lineage (NCBI taxonomy): Bacteria > Bacillati > Chloroflexota > Chloroflexia > Chloroflexia bacterium SDU3-3. Next base: position 90,449 of record WBOU01000017.1, read on the forward strand.
GCACGCGGCGAATGCCTCGATCTGGATTGATTACCGCGACCAGATGGTCCAGCTGCTGATCGAAGATGATGGGGTGGGGCTTGCCCCATCGGCGGCCCAGCACATCGGCCATGGCCTGCATAATCTCCACGAGCGTGCGCTATTTGTCGGCGGGAAGACGGCGATTGAGACAGCGGCGGGCAAGGGCGTTCGGGTGATGGTGGAGGTTCCAGGATGAGCGATCGCATCTCTGTGCTGCTCGTTGATGATCATGCGCTCTTTCGCAGCGGCCTCCGCAGCCTCCTCCAGTTCTATGAGGATATAGTTGTGGTAGGCGAGGCCAGCCATGGGGATGCGGCCCTCGCCTGTCTTCCCTCCCTCGCACCAGCGGTGATCTTGATGGACGTTGATATGCCCGGATCGGGTGGGATTGCGGCGACCGCTACTATCCGCGTTTCCTTCCCGACATGTCGGGTGCTGCTGCTGTCGGGGCATCGGCGCTTTGCGGTTGCGGGCCTTCAGGCGGGTGCTCGGGGATATGTGCTGAAGGATGCGGATGAGGACATAATTATCCATGCCATCCGTACGGTCCACGCCGGCGGGGTGTATCTCCAGCCAGATATTCAGATGACCGTGGCTGATGGTCTTCAGGATGGCGGGGCGTGGGTGCTCTCTGATCGAGAGGTGGCGATCCTGCGTCTGCTTGCCTCCGGCGAGGGGAGCCGCGCCATTGGCGATGCGCTTGGTCTCAGTGAGCATCGGATCAAACAGTGCATCGGTACGATCCTGGAGAAGCTGGGAGCGCGTGATCGTGCGCATGCGGTGGCGATCGCGCTGCGTGCGGGGCGCATCTAGGCGGCGCACGTGCGGGTGTGCTAGCTAAACGTATAGTAAAAACTACATGATCGTGACTTCCCCCCATGATCATCGGTCCTGTATCCTATTCCTACGGTTGCTGCTGCCGCGTTCGCTGGCTCGGTCGTGACCTTCGGTCCGTGGCTGATCCAGTGAAAGGGGGCGCTCGGCGGTATGCTCCGCAGTGTGCGTGCATGCGCTGCAAGGAAAAGGATACCTACGGTGGACCGCCAACGTTCTGCCCTCATGACTACCCCTCCGCTGGACGCCGTTGCCGATGACCAGCAACGGCTTACGCTTGGACAGGCGCTGCTCGGCGCAGAGCGCACCGGTCAGCTTTCCCCTGCTGCCTGGCCGCTCCTTCGCGATATCCTCCTTGCCTCAAACGATCCGGCAGTGCTCGCGCTGGTGGCCTTGCTGCGGGCGTGGATGCAGGCCCGCCAGATGGTGATGACGGCGTACCAAGATCTTGAGGGCGGTATGGCAGCGGTTACTGCTGCCCAGGATACACCGCACATACTGGCTGATGCTGCTGCCCAGCTCTCCATGCGTGCGGATGAGCTGGCCGCCCGCGCACGTCAGCTCGCTGATTTGGAGCGCGAGCGACGATGATCCCCCTCCGCTGCACCCTTCCCCTCTTCCTGGTCGTCAGTCTTCCGTGGTTTTCACCGCCCCACGCCAGCCCGCCGCTTCCTGTGGCCGCCCGTGTCGTCGCGCCTGGTCAGGTGGTGGTCTCGGACACCCAGCTCCAGGCAGCGGGCTGGTCGCTGCCGCTCGATCGCGCGCGCGTCACGCTCACACGCCAGGGTACGACCCTGCCGCTCACCGACATCGGCGACGGCTTCGCGTGGGTGGCCCCGCAGGCGGGCACGGCCTGGCTGTCGCTCGCGGACGTCCCGGCCCCGCGCCAGGCGCTGCCCGCGCGGCTGCCCACGCCGCTCACCTGGTCGCCCGCTGCGCGGTATGACCGTCACACCCAGACGGCGGCGGGCGGGAGCTGGTGGGCGGGCGAGCTGCGCGGGGATGCGGCGCTGAGTGCCACGCTCATGCTGGACACCGCCATTCCAGCGGGCACGCCGCTCCGGGTGCAGGTGCGGGCCACGGCGGCGGGCAGCCACGCGGTGGCGGTGGCGGTGGACGGCCAGCCGCTGCCCACGCTGCGCTGGAGCGATGCTACCCCCCAGGTCGTGACCCACACCCTGACGCTGGGGGCGCACGCGGCGGGGCCGCTGCGGCTCGACCTCGCGCAGGCGGTGGCGGGCGATACGGTCCTGGTGGCGTCAGTGACGTTGCCCACGGTCTTCCCACTGGCCCCGGCGCTCCCTACGCCCTCCCTGCGCCCTGCGGTCAGGGTGCCTGCCGACGCCGCCCAGGCGGATTTGCTCATCCTGTCCCACGCCGACTTTCTCCCCGCGCTCGCGCCCCTGATCGCCGCCCACGCCCAGCGCGGCGAGCGGGCGGTGGCCGTGGATGTGCAGGCGGCCTATGACGCGTATGGTGCGGGCGATCCCGCCCCGGATGCGATCCGCGCGCTGATCCGTGCGCTCCAGCCCCGCGCGGTCCTGCTGGTCGGGGCCGGGTCGGTGGCCACGGGCGCGGCGGCGGACGCGCGGCCCACGTTCATTCCGCCTTACTTGGTGGTGCTGCCGTTCGATGGCGAGACCGCCTGCGATAGCTGCTATGGCCGCCTCGCGGCGGGGGATGTGCGCGCCCAGGTGGTGCCCGACATCCCCGTCGGGCGGCTGCCGGTGCGCACGCTGGCCGAGGCCGAGGCGGTGGTGGCCAAGACCGCCGCCGCCATCACCGCCGCACCGGCGGGGAGCTGGCAGACCCGCGCGCTGGTGGTGGCCGACAACGATCTGGCGGCAGATGGCACGCCCGACCCCGCCGGGCCGTTCAGCGCGACGGTGGCCGCCGCTCTGGCGGCGCTGCCGCGCGGGATGACGGCCACGACGCTGGTCTATGCGCCGGATCAGGCCCAGGCCAGCGTCATGTGGGAGCCGGATGTGGCGCGGCTGCGCTGTCGGATGTTCCGGGCCTTGGACGGCGGGCGTGCGAGCGACACCGCCTGCGCGCCGAATGCGGCAGATGCGCGCGGGGTGGCGCTGTGGGTGTATGTGGGCCACGGCTCGCCCTGGCAGTGGGGCGCGACCGAGGCGGGGGCGGCCACGCCGTACCTCTGGTATCTCTACGACGCCGACGCGCGGCGGAACGGGGCGCAGCTGCCGATCCTGCTGGGCATGACCTGTCTGAGTGGGGATTTCGCCAACCCGGTGCTGGAGACGACCGACGAGCGGCTGGTGCTGCGGCCCTCGGGCGGGGTGCTGGCGGCGTTGAGCAGCACCGGGGAGGGTGTGAACACGGGCCACCAGGCCCTGCTGCCTGCGGTGGTGGGGCAGCTCTACGCGCCGACGGGCGACCGCAGCCTGGGGGCGGCGCTCCTGGCGGGGCTGCGCGCCCTGGGGGTGGGGCACGCGGATCAGGCGTATACGTTCGGCATCCTGGGCGACCCGCTGGTGGGGGTGCCGTGGGTGCCGCAGGGGACGGCGTATCTGCCGCTGGTGACGCGATGACGGGCATGCAGACACAGCTTGCGCTGGTAACGCAGCGGCCAGGGATGAAGGCGCGCTACGCGGCGGCGGGCGTGGCGGTGGCGGTGTACCCGGTGCAGGAGGGCGGCCACTGGCCGCGCATCCCGGATGAGTTGCCGATCGTGCTGGATACGGTGGGGATGCCGCCGGAGCTGCTGATCCAGTTGCTGGCCTGGGTGCCGGACACGCTGGTGGTGATCGCCGTGCCGGAGGCCTTGCTGACGCTGCGGCTGCTGGCGATGAGCCAGGATGTGCAGCTGGTGTTGCCGGATGACCCCAACGCGCTGCGGCAGTGTCAGCGCGTTGTGCCGAATCTTATTCCAGGTGGTCAAATGGGCTGGATGATCCCGCCGCCGCTGGCGCTGGCCCCGCAGCCGGATCGGCTGCGGGTGCTGGCTGCGCTGCGGGTGCTGGCCGCGCTGCGTGAGGCGCAGACCATGCAGGCGGCAGCGAAAAGGAGAGGTGTGTCCAAGGCAACGTTGAGTCGGCAGCTGGCCGCGCTGCGTGCGGCGCTGGGTTTGCCGCCGGGCCGGGAGAAGCGTGATCGTCCGTCGGTGCATGCGGCGCAGATTCTGGAGTGGCTGGCGCAGGGGTGCGAGCGTGAGCTGGCGGCGTAGGAGGTGGGGCGATGTGTCTGATGTGGTGCCATGTGCAGCGCTGGGTGGTGGATAACGACCTGCCGTGTGACGGGTGCGCGTTGGGCCAAGCGGCGCGGCTACCGTCATCGTGGGCGTGTGACACCTGTCGGCATGGGCAGGGGGGGATGTGCACGCTCACGCGCGAGGCGCAGCCGGTGGCGGGGCGCTGCTGCCACTGGCAGATGGTGCCGCGTGCGGAGCGCATGCTGGTGCTGGGGGATGACCAGCTCGCGCCGTGGCTGCGCGGGGTGGGTGGGGTGGCGGCGGTGTTTTTGGCCTCGCCAACCGCGCCGCCGCTCCAGCGGGATGCGGCGGGCCAGGTGGTGGTCGCGCTGGATGACCTGAGCGTGCCGCTGGTGTATGGGGTCGCGGCGGCAGGGTGGGATGCGGCGCTGGGCTGGGGTGCGGATGCCCCTGCGCTGGGCTGGGAGCCGCCGCTGGACGCGGTGCGGCAGCAGGCGATTAGCGCGTTGCTGGACGCGCTGGAGGTGGTGAACCCGTCCCCGCTCGGCGTGGCGCTCACGCATCTGCATGAGGCGCTGGCCCAGGCGACCGTGCCGCTGCCTGCGGGGTGGGCGGCGCTCGTGGCGGACCTGCTGGCGCTGGGGCAGGAGCGCGCGGTGGGCGATGCGGCCCTGTTGGCGCAGCTGGCGGCGGTGGCCCGCGTGGCGGCTAGGACGACGGAGGAGACACGGCCATGCTGATCGCGCTGGCGGGGAAGGGGTCGAGCGGGAAGAGCACGCTGGCGGCGGTGCTGGTGGACGCGCTGGCGGCCCAGGCCGGGGTGCGATCGCTCATCGTCGATGCGGACCCGCACCAGAGTTTGTGTATGCTGATGGGGGTTCAGCCGCCGCATACCTTAGGCACGCTGCGCAGCCAGTACGAGCGGGCGCTCATCACGGGGCGGGACGCAGCGCTGCGCCCGGATGAGGGCCGGGTGGCGTTTGCAGAGCGGCTGCTGGGAGAGGAGGCGCTCGTGTGTGGGTCGCGGCGGGACGTGCTGGCGCTGGGTCGGTGGGAGCTGGCGGGGAGCCAGTGCACGCCGAACCGAGTGCTGGGCTACGCGCTGGAGCAGCTGGTGCCGCGCTACCCGCTGACCCTCATTGACCACGAGGCGGGGATCGAGCCGATCGGGCGGTTTGGGACGGCCCTGGATCGGCTGCTGGTGGTGGCGACGCCGGAGGCGCTGAGCCTAGATGTGGCAGGGCAGATCCTGGCGCACGCCCGCGCAGTAGGGCGGACGGTGCGGGATGCGCAGCTCATCCTGAATCGGGTGAGGCCCGATGATCTGACCGATGAGACAGTGTTGGACGCACTCTGGCAGTTGGAGCGCTTGGGCATGCCGCTGGTGTTGACCTTGCCGGAGTCGCCCGCGCTCCAGCAGTGCAGTCGCCGACGGCTCGGCCCGCAGGCGCTTCCTGCGGATGAGCCGTGGCGACGGAAGCTCATGGCCGCGCTACCAAGGTTGCTCGGCTAGATCGACTCGACCATCGGCGCGATATGGTGGCGACCAGGGGCAACCCTCGGTCGCCACCGTGTGTTTTTGGGGGGATTTAGTACTTTTGCTAGCACCCCCCGGTACCTCAGCATGCAAAATTGATACTTAGCAGTGATTTTTTGGCGTTCTGGCTTGCTATGCTGGACGTGGCTGATAGAAAAGGAACGGATATGAACGTGATGCTATTGACTGATGGGCCAGGGCCATGGCAGGAGCGACTGGAGCAGGCGCAGCGGCCCGCGCGCGCGGTATGGCGCGTTGGGCGGAAAGATGGGAGCGGGTGGGAGCGGGTGGGGCCGGGCGCAGACCCGTGGGAGACGCCAGCGGCGTGGGATATGTGTGTGATGGTGCAAGAGCGGCAGCGGCAGCATCTGCCGTTCATGCTGCGGACCGCACCCGAGATCCCCATCCTGCTGATCACACCGTGGGTGACGGCGGCGCAGGCGCAGGTGACGCGGATGCGCTGGGTGCGGGTGATTTGTCCGCCCCGGCACGCGGCGGAACCGGGGCGGTTGTCGGACCTGCTGGCGATGGTGGCGGCGCTGCGCGCGGGCGCGATCACGTTGGGAAATGACCCGACGGGGCGACACCCGCGCCGTCGGCAGCAGCCGAATGGGAGGTGCTATGTATACGGTGCGTGAGGACGAGCAGGCGGTGGTGACGGCGGTGGTGCGGTGGCTGGAGCAGAGCGCGGCGCGGCGGCGGGGGCTGGCCCCGACGGAGCCGTATCGGATGCAGCGGACCGACACGCTGAAGATGCTGATCGAGGCGGAGGAGGCCGGACGGGTGCTGCTCGGGCTGCTGGTGCAGCTGCCGCATGAGGGGGCGAAAGCGATGCTGGGCAGTTTGGTGACGACGATCCAGACGGTGGTGACGGTGTCGTGCAAGGACCACGAGGCCGCGCCGCTGATCACCTCACGGATGCAGCGGGTGGCGGTGTCGGCGGCGGGGGCGGTGCTGCTGCGGGACGCGCTGGCGATGTTGCTGATTGCGGCGCTGGATGACGATGCGGGGGAGTTGGAGGTGCGGCTGGAGCGGGCGGCGGAGGGGGCATGCCTGACGGTGGCGTGTGACCGACCGGGTATTCTGGACCCGGTGCCGCTGCTGGCGGCGCTGCGGGCGGAGGTCGAGGCCCACGGCGGGAGCTGGGTGGGCGGGCCGACGCCGTATGGGGTGATGCAGGAGCCGGTCGCGACCTATGACGAGATCTGGGCGGGCGAGCCGATCCCGTCGGGCGAGAGCTGGCAGGTGCAGGTGCGGATTGCCTAAGGGACCCATCCGGCTGGCAGTGGGCTGGCCGGTGGCCAGAGATGTGAGGACCAGATGCGAACATCGACGACATGGCTGGTGACGGCGGCGGCGGTAGTGGTGGCGGTGGTGGGGATGGTGGCAGCGCCCGTGCGGGCGGCGAACCCGGCCATCTTTGGGCGGCACTGGATCGACGCGAACTGCAACGGGGTGTATGACGATGGCGAGGCCCCGATCACGGGCGTGTCGGTGTACCTCTACCGCTTCGGGGCGGATGGGGTGCCATTCACCTCGGATGATCGCCAGCTCCATGTGCTTGGCCTGTACTACGGCGGGGCGAAGATGGGCTGGTATGAGGACGATGCCGACTCGTCGCGGATGCTGACGGATGAGCGCTACCGTCTGTCGATCCTCCAGGGTGGGCGGCCTGCGGGCTATATCCCGACGAAGTACCGCGCGGGGGACGACCCCAGCCGCTGGTCGTCGCTCCAGAGCAACTGGACGACGGGCGACCTGCCCAACAAGGGCTTTGCGATTGATCCCAACGCTAGTGTGACGGGCGGCAACATCGGCATCGCGCCGGAGAGCTGCACGGCGCAGTGGTACACCGAGCATGTGTACCTGCCGCTCACAACCAAGTAACCAAAAGGACATGGCAATGACACGTACACCGACGCTGCGGCGCTGGGGGGTAGGGCTTGGGGGGCTGCTGCTGGCCGCAGCGCTGACCCCCCAGGCGGCGGCCCCTCCGCTGGCCACGGCGCAGATTGACAACATGCAGCCCGCGCAGGCCTACGCCTCGGTGGTGGACTGCATCCGCTCGGGGGCAGATCAGGGCGCGATCTCATCATTTTCGCCGCGCTTTGTGACGACCTGCTACGCCTCGCGGCTCCATGAGGGCGGTTACAACGCGCCGGGTGGGGACGAGGGCAATGGGGATGCGGCAGCGACGGAGCGCTCGATTGTGGCGTTCGGGGATGCGACCCCGGACAACAGCGCTGACCTGTACGATAGCCCGACCAATGACCATGCGACCATGGCCACGGTGGGCGCGGTGGGGAGCACCTATGGCCTGGCCTACCAGACCGGGACGAACCCCGCCGCGCCCGCGCTGGCCCGCGCTAGGCGGCTCTTTGCCGGGGCCTACCACAAGCGGCTGACCCGCTTCGGATCGGGTGGTCCCGGTGCCATCTATGTGATTGATCGCGACGCCAGTACCACCGGCGTGTATGTGCAGATCCCGGCGGTGGTACCGGGGCCAGTGGGCGCGCCGGGGGACGCGGGCGACGGCAGCCTGGCGCGCTTCCCGAACGACCCGGCGGGCAACAACGCGTTCACGCCGGAGATGGGCGGCCTGCACCGCTCGGGGGATGACGACCACGAGGAGGGCTATGTCGGCAAGGCGGGCCTGGGCGATGTCGAGCTGGACGCCCAGGAGCGCTACCTCTACACGGTCAACCTGAATACCCGCAAGGTCATCCGCATCGACACGTGGTCGGCCTCTCCACAATCTACCCTGACCACCATGGCCGACCCGCTGGCGCTGAACCCCTGCGCCAGCCAGGGCGGCAGCGGCAACTACCGCCCGTTCGGCCTCATGCTCACCTCCAGCGCGCTCTACCTGGGCGCGGTCTGCTCGGGGGAGAATGGCGGGGACGTGGCCATGCGCGTGGACCGGCTCGACCTGGGCACGAACAGCTGGTCGAACGCGCTGGGCACATCGCTGAGCGCGTATGCGGCGCAGCGCGGCACCTGGAACGGCTACAACCTGGCCTGGAATGCCTGGGCCTCGAACGGCGGCACGACCTACAGCGCGCCGCAGCCGATGGTGGCGGGCCTGGCCCTGGATGAGGCGGGGAACCTGCTGATCGGCCTCCGCGATCGCTACGGCGACCTGTCCTCGAACGGGCGCTATGTGGGCGGGGAGAGCCAGGGCGCGAGCCAGGGCGATCTACTGATCGCGCCATCCAACGGCGTGGGCGGCTGGGGCGCGCCGCAGAGTGGGGCCGGTGAGACCTTCGACGACGGGACCAGCGCGCAGGGCAGCTACCCCAGCGGCTGGCTGCATGGCGAGTCCACCTGGGGCGCGCTCGACTACGTGCCGGGCACACACGCGGGCGGCTACGGCGGCGAGGTGATCGCGACCGCGATCTCGCCCTACCGCTCGAACGCGGGCGGCACCGCCTGGTGGAATACGTCGTCCGGCGGCGCGGCCACGGCGCGCGAGGAGCTGTATCAGACCAACTCCTCGGACAAGAACACCTTCCAGAAGGCCGCCGGGCTGGGCGACCTGGAGCTGCTGTGCGCCTGGCGCGTGATCGGCGACCGGGTGTGGTTCGACGCCAACGGCAACGGCGTGCAGGACGCGGGCGAGAACGACATCAACGGCGTTCCGCTGCAGCTGCTGGATGCCAGCGGGAACGTGATCGCGAACGTGACCACCGGCAGCGTGGGCGGGATGAGCGGCAACTACCGCTTCTACGTCGATCCGTTTGCGACCTACACGGTGCGCGTGGACGGCTCGGCGGCGGCGCTGGACGGCCTGTCGCTGACCACGCCCAACGCGGGCGGGAACGACGCGACCGACAGCGACGCGGACACCCAGGGCCGGATCGCCATCCCGACGGCGGGCAACCACGACATCAACCTGACCTACGACGCGGGCTATGTGGATGGTGCGAATGTTCGCGTGCAGAAGACCGGCCCCGCGCTCGCGCTGCGGGGGGAGGCCGTGACCTACACGATTGTGGCCACGAACGACGGCCCGGCCTCCGCTACGAACGTGCGTGTCACCGATACGCTGCCCACGGGCCTGACCTACAGCGGGGCCACGCCCGCGCCGACCAGCACCAGCGGCCAGGTGCTGACTTGGAACCTGGGCACCATGGCTGCCGGAACCTCGACGACCATCACGGTGGTGGCGACCGTCGGCGCAGCATCGCTGGGCAACTACACCAATCGGGCCGACATCACCACCGACACGCCGAACGACACGCCCGGCGATAACACCACCACGACCACGGTGCAGGTGGTGCGGCCCAGCCTCTCGATCACCAAGACCGGCCCGGCGGTGGCGGCGGCGGGCAGCCAGCTGGCCTACACGCTGGCCTATCAGAACAGCGGCGACGCGGTGGCGTCGAACGCGACCGTCGTCGATACGCTTCCTGCTGGGACGAGCTACCTGAGCGCCAGCCCCGCTCCGACCAGCGTGAGTGGCCAGACGATCACCTGGAATCTGGGCACGCTGGCGGTGGGGGCCAGCGGGACGATCACGGTGCAGGTGCGGGCCTCGGCCAGCCTGGCCGACGGCAGCGCCGTGACCAACAGCGCGCAGATCACGACCACCACCAGCGGCGATCCGCCGGGTGATAACACCACGACCACCACGACCCAGATCCGGCGGGCGGACGTGGCCATCCAGAAGACCACGACCACGACCTTCCCGGTCACAAGCGGCACCAGCGTGACCTACTACCTCGACTATAGCAACCGGGGCGGGGTCGCGGCGGCGAATGTGACGATCGCGGACACCGTGCCGTCGCAGATCACCGGCGTGACCTGGGCCTGCGAGACGGGGTGCAGCGCGTCGGGCAGCGGCAACGCCATCAGCATCGCCATCGGCACGCTGGCGGCGGGTGCGACGGGCCGGGTGCGCGTGACCGGGACCGCCACCACCGCGCTGGCCCGCGAGGACTTTACCAACACGGCGACCATCCGCACCGACACGCCCGAGACCGACACCAGCAACAACACCAGCGCGGTGCCGGGGGCGGTCTGGACCAGCGACGTGCAGCTGATCAAGCAGATGCCGCCGACGGCGGCGGCGGGCGCGGTCTTTACTGCCACCCTGACCTATCAGAACAGCGGCCCCGCGCCCGCTGCGGGCGTGCAGCTCGTCGATACGCTGCCGACGGGCACGAGCTACCTGAGCGCCACGCTCACGCCCACGAGCATCAGCGGCCAGACCCTGACCTGGAACCTGGGCACGCTGGCGGCGGGCACGCGCGGGACGATCACCCTCACGCTGCGCAGCGACGCGGCCCTGGCCGCTGGAACGGCGATCACCAACACCGGCAAGGTCACGACCACCACGCCGGATCGCACGCCGGGGAACAACACCTCGACGAGCACGACCATCCTGGTCACGCGGGCGGATCTGGCCATCCAGAAGACCGGCCCGGCCCAGGTGACGGCGGGCGATGACCTCGACTACACGCTCAGCTACCGCAACAGCGGGCCAAGCCTGGCGCGTGGAGTTGTCATAACCGACACGCTGCCGAGCGACCTGACCTTCGTGCGCGCCGTGCCCGCGCCGACCACGAACGCCCAGGGCGTGGCCATGTGGGCGGTGGGCGATCTCGCGCCGGGGGCCTCGGGGGTGATCACGGTGACGATGGCCAGCGACTACGACCAGCTGGAGGCTACGCGCGCGGTCACAAACACCGTGGCCGTGGGCAGCCCAACGCCCGACCCCACGCCCGGCAACAACACCTCAACGCATACGGTCGCGGTGGAGACCGCCGACCTGGTGGTGGAGAAGACCATGCCCGCGACGGTGATGCCCGGCGACTCCCTCGTGGCGACGCTGGCCTACCGCAACGACGGCCCCGCGCCCGCCACCCGCGTGGTGCTGCGGGATGTCGCGCCGGAGGGGCTGACGGTGGTGGCGACCGATCCGGTGGCGACCGGGCCGGGGCTGCGCTGGAGCCTCGACCTGCTGCCGCCGGGGGCGAGCGGCGTGGTGACGGTCACGTTCCTGGTCGCGCCGACGGCGGCCCCAGGGACGGTCTACCGCAACCAGGCGATCATCTCGACGCCGACCGCCGACCGTGATCCGACCAACGACAGCGACTGGTCGGAGAGCCGGGTGATCCCGCGCCCGATCACGGCGGTCACGCTGGCCTACCTCATGGTGGCATGCCAGGCCGACGGCAACCAGGTGCGCTGGGGCACGACCGCCGAGCAGCAGACCGACCACTTCCGCGTGGAGCGAACCACCAGCGCCAGTGCCAACGGTGCGAAGGTGATCGGTACCGCGTCCAGCCAAGGCAGCCGGGGCGGCGACTACGCGCTCTGGGACCGCCCGCCGCCCGAAGGGCGGGTGTACTACTGGCTGATCGAGGTGGACGCGAACGGGCGCGAGCAGCGCTACGGCCCGGTGCCCAGCCAGACCACGACCGCGACCACGCAGATCTACCTCCCGCTGGTGCAGCGGTGAGGCTTCCCCTGGCCGGTGGGGTGACTCCCCACCGGTCTCTCCTAAGGAGACCCTATCCCTATGAAGCGTTCTTCTCTTCTCCTGACCGCTGGGCTGCTGGGCGCGCTGGCCGTGGGCGCGATCAGCCTGGGCAGCCCGGCGCTGCCAGCGGCCCACGCGGCCCCGGCGCGGAGCGTCGGCACGCCGACACCGCCGCCCGCACCCACTGCCGAGCCGACGGATGTGCCGCCGACCCAGGTGCCACCGACCCAGGTGCCGCCGACGGCGCGCCCGACTGAGGCCCCGACCACGCCGCCGAGCGCGGTCCCCTCCGAGGTGCCGCCGACCGAGGTGGCCAGCTCGCCCACCCCGACCCGCAAGCCGGAGCGCCACCGTGACCCCGACCCGACGGCCACGCCCACGACCACGCCGCTGCCGACCGCCACGCCCGAGGTGCCGTGGACTACTGAGGTCGAGATCCACAAGGTGGCCGACAAGACCCAAGCGCTGCCGGGTGACACCGTGGTCTACACGCTGGTTGCCCGGAACACGGGCCAGCAGGATGCCTTCGACGTGGTGGTGAGCGACCCGGTGCCCGCCCAGCTGGCCGTGACCAACCTCCAGAGTAGCCAGGGCGATATCGTGGTGCACGGCCAGACGGTGACGGCCTACCCCGGCACGCTGGCGGCGGGCGGGACGGCCACCTACCGCATCACCGCGCAGGTGCGCGAGGGCACGGCGGCGGGCGATATCCCCAACACCGCGCGGATCACGACCACGACCACGGGCGACACCCCCGGCAACAACACCAGCACGGTCACGCTGCGCGTGCGGGTGCCGGATCGGACCATCCAGCGCGCCCCCGCGCCGCGCATGCCTGTGACCGCCGCCGGGGACGAGGTGCCGCTGGTGGCCACGGTGGCGGCCATCCCGCCGACGGGCGTGCTGGGCATCTTCGGCGGCATGCTGGCCATGCTCGGCGGCGTGCTGCGCTGGGGCCTGCGGGGCCGGATGCGGCAGCAAACGGATGGGCCGGAGACCGCTGCGCCACGTGCTGCCGCTGAGGGTGTCGGCTACGTGCTGCCGGTGGGCGCGGTGGCGGGGCCGCCGCAGCTGGGGCCGGAGCTGCCGCCGCCTGCGCCGCCCGCACCGCTGCCGCCGCTGGTGGCGGTGGACCGCGACGAGGCCATCCGCGACGCGCTGCGGGATCTGGGGGCCGAGGATGATGCGCTGGTCTAGGGCGCTTGCCATGCTGGCCGTGGGCCTTGCGCTGCTGACGAGCTGCATGCCGCCGCTGACCGTCACGCAGGCCCGCGCGACGGCGGCGGCGGGCGGGTGCTGGCCGTTCGGCTACGACCAGCCGGTGACGCCCGCGCCCGCCGCGCCGGTGGGGGTGGGCACGCCGACGGCCATCCCCACGCCCACGGTGGTGGCCTTCCCCGGCTGCACGCCGCTGCCGTTGACGCCCACGGCCACCCTGCGCCCGACGGTGGAGCCGACCGAGGTGCCGCGCCCCACACCCCCGCCCCCAGCCCTGACCGGCAGTCGGGCGGTGCTGGGCCTCCAGCCGGGATCGGCCACGCCCTGGGCCAGAGCCACACGCAGCCCGGCCCTGGCGATGCGCCCGGCGGATGGCCGGGCCGCTGTGGCCTGGCTGGTGTGGGGCGGCGGGGCGGACGTGTACGCGGGCGACGTGTGGGTGCGGGTGCAGGGGCCGCAGGGCGGCTGGGGCGACGGCCAGACGCTGGCGACCGCGCCGGTCAAGTCCTTTTATGGCGGCCTGGGCATCACCTGGACGGTGAGCGACACCATCCACGTGGCCTTCGGGCGCGGCGCGCAGGACGGGGATACCCAGATCCTCCTCGCCAGCTCGCCCGACGCCGGGGCCACGTGGGGCTTGCCCGAGGCCACCGGCCTGCGCGGGCGGGTGGTGGGGCTGAAGAGTGACGCGGTGGGGACGCTCTACCTCTTGGCGCTCGTGGATGGGCCTGCGGATGGCCAGAGCGGCTACCCGGTGCTGGCGCGGAAACCCATGGGCGGGGCATGGACGGTGGGGCCGCGCCTGGCCAGCCACATGTTCTACAGCGGCGACCTGGCGCTGGCCACGCCGCCGGGGCAGGCGGCGACGCTGGCGGCGGTGCTGACCGACGCCAGCGGGGTGTTAGGGACGCCGCGATCTTCGGTTATCCTGCTCGTTAGTCACGATAGCGGCCTAACATGGAGCCTCACCGATCTCGCGGGTGCGAGCCGGGTGGGGGATGGCATGGTGATCGCCACCAGTGTGGTGGTCGCAGTGCGCCCCGGCGGCAGCCTGCTCCTCGCGGCGGCCTGGAGCCAGACCCCTGGTCCCGGCCCCGTCGCGGGTGCGGTCGAGGCGCGCGTGAGCCTGGACGGCGGCGCGAGCTGGTCGGGGGTGGAGACCATCGCCCAGCACCGCGCCGACGCGCGCTTCACCGACGACCCGAGCGACCCGGCCTATGTAGGCGGCTTCGAGCCGTCGCTGGCCTACGACCGCGCGACCGACCGCCTGGCGGCGAGCTGGGTGGAGGACGACCTGTCGCGGCGCGACGCGCGTGCGACCTCGACCTCGAACCGGAGCGTGCGCACGCTGCTGGCGGCGCGCGACCTCACGCCGGGTGCGGCCTGGCAGTTCGCCGTGACCCCGGCGGGCGCGCCGGACCGCCCCCCGGAGCTGACCGCCTGGGGGCAGCGCGGGGCGTTGTGGGGCAGCCCCGACGGGCGCTCTCAGTGGCTGACGATCCTCGACGAGCGCAACCTACAAGCGCGTGTAAGCGCCCAGCCCGTCCATCTCGCGGCGGCGCTGGCGCAAGGAGTTCCCTAATGGTACGACGATGGATGGCGATGGTGGCCCTGTTCGCGACGGTGATGCTGGCGGCCTGCGGTGCGCCCCAGGCGAGCGCCAAGGAGGTGGCGACGCAGGCCATGGAGGCGATTAAGATCGGGGATAGCGCCACCGCTCGCACGCTTATCTCGCCCTCGGTGAATAGCCTGATTGCCGACAACACGGTGTTTGTGACAACCAATGTATGGCGCGATAGCCAGCGCCCGGTCGATCCGATGTGCGCCGCCTGCTATGGCCCCATTCTTTCCGAGACGTGGCATGAGCCAGTGGTCGCAGGGCAGACCACCACGGTGCTCTTGACCGTGGACTATCAGAAGGCCACCTATGAGTGGACCTTCACGCTCCAGAAGGAATCAGCCGGATGGAAGATCCTCAGTATCAAACCCTATCAGACCGTCTACAAGCACAACGACGGCTAAACGCTGCCTTGATGATGCCCCTTATGATCGTTCTTAGCGGGATGCTGCTTGGCTGTGTGACGCTGCCGTGGTATCTGGCCAGCCAAGGCACGACGGCCAGCAGCATCCCGCGCTGGGCCTGCCCGACACCCACCCCCGAGCCGTATGGCGAGGATGGCCCCGTGAAGGGCTATGACGAGGGGATGCCCGACCCGACCACGGGCATCCCGGAGCGCCGCCCCGTCTATTACGAACAATGGGAGCAGGAGGACTTCGATGGCTTGGGTGCACCCTTCCCGGCTCCCACCCCCTACGTCAAGACCGCGACCGCGTTCTACCTCGGCCAGCTGGTCAACCTCTCCCCGGATCTGGATGTCCGTGTGACGGTGGATGCGACCGATATCGTGAGCGGCGAACAGCAGCTCGTGGTGGTTACGGTTGACTGGACCAATCGCGGCGCGTCCTTCGCGTTCTCGCCTGCGCGCCAGGTGGGGATCAGCGCGCTGAAACGGGCCAGCGGCATTCAGGTGGCGGGGGATGGCTGGCACTGGAGCTTGGCGGCGGCCTCGCGGGCGGCGCAGGCGGGCTATGAGGAGCTGCTGGATGAGGAGGTCGCTGGCGGCACATCGACGACACAGGTGCCGATCTTCGTGCCCGCTGAGGGTGCGGTGCAGACCGTGGACCTTGCGCTGGATGTGGCGGCTGCCGCTGATCCGGCGGCCACGCCGCTGCCGGAGACGGGTGAGCTGGGCGGGCTCCATGTGCAGTGGCAGCAGGGGCAGGAGCCGCATTGCGGCCAGGCGGGGACCGAGGATGCCTCCTATGGCGAGGCCGCGCCAGTGGTCGATGCGCCGCCCCTTCCCGCCGGGACGGATGGGGTGGTCGCTTTTGCGATGGCCCAGCTTGACCGTCCCTACTGCTGGGGCGGGAAGGGCAATAGCCCGTGCGCAGGCAACCCCAGCATTGCGTTGAAGGATGGTGGTCCCTACGCGGATCGCTGCCCGGATAAGCAAGGGCTGCCCTGCTGGGATTGCAGTGGTCTCACCTGGGGCGCATACAACGCGGTCGGCGTACCCATCGGGCACGGCACGGCCAACCAGAAGAACGAGCCGGTGGTGTGGCGGGCGGGGAGTGGAGTTGATCCCGCCAGCGTGGCCCAGCCCGGCGACCTGCTCCTGTTTACGGGCGCGAATGCGAACGGGCGTCCGGTCGGCTCGATCACGCACGTGGGCCTCTACGCCGGGGATGGGCTGATGATCCACGCGGCCAACTATCCAGACGGAGTCATTCCCACCCCCCATGTGTTTTCCTCACGTTACTATGCTCCGCTGTTAGTCTTGATCACCCGTCCCGCGCGCTGACCACCTTCCTGGTGGTCTGACGCCAAACGGCCCGTTGTGCCTCGATGAAGGCACAACGGGCCGTTTTTAGTACTTTTGCTAACACCCCCCGGTACCTCAGCATGCAAAATTGATACTTAGCAATGATTTTTTGGCGTTCTGGCTTGCTATGCTGGACGTGGTTGTCACAGAAGGAGCACGACATGACCAGATGGATAGTGCTGATGGTGCTGGCGCTCGCGCTTGCGCGCCCCGCGTCGGCGGATGGGACGCGGCTGCGGGTGGTGATGCGCGACGCCCAGAACGGCGGCGTGGCGGGCGCGCAGCTCATGCTGCGTACCGAGGACGGGGCGCAGATCCCACTTATTACGGACGGCAGCGGCGTGGCGGTGAGCGGCGATCTCCCAGGGATGGCGGTGTGGCTCATGGGCGGCACGCTGGCGGATGGGACGGCGGTGGTGGCCGACAGCTACCCGGCGGGGGCGGGCTTCCGGTTGGCCCTGCTGCCGGGGCAGGTGCGGGACGTGTTGGTGCGGCTGGATGGCGTGCAGCTCGTGCTCGACCCGGACATGATTTTCTCGCCGGGCGATCCGGGCGAGGCGCTGCCGCCGACGCCGGTGCAGCTGGCGGCGACCGTCCCGCCGCTCGCTGCGACACCCGTGATGGCTCCGGTGACGGAGACGGCAACCCCCATGGCCATGCAGCCGGATACGACCAGCGGCATGCCCTGGTGGGGGTGGATTGCCGTCGGCGCGGCGGTGGTGCTGCTGAGTGCTGCGCTGGTCATCGGTGTACTGCGACGGAGGCGGTCATGAACGGACGGGTGCAACGTTTCGGGGTGGCCCTGGTCGGCAGTGCCGTGGTGTCCCTGGCCCCACAGCTCGCGCTGGCCGATGGCTGTCAGATGCTCGACCCCGGGTGCTATATCGACGATTTCACCCAGAAGCAGCTCTATCAGTTTAACCTCGGCATGTGGCAGATCAACCGAGGCGGCCTCGTCGCCGCGCGCTGGCTGGAAGACCTGCGCGTTTGGTTGACCGATTTCGTGTTCGTGAACGCTTTTATCAGCCTGGCGCAGCCAGTGAAGGTGTTTTTCGCGCTGGCGCTCATGGTGTTCTGGATGGTGTTCGTGACCTCGCATATGGTGCAGGGGCTATTGGATCTGAACTGGGTGAACCTCCGCCGCGCCATGCGGCCCATCCTGCTGTCGCTACTGCTGTTCACGGTGGGCGGGGATGTCATCAAGGGTGCGGAGCAGATCCGGCTGATGGGCGGGAGCGTGTTGCAGCAGTCCGTCGCTGGTGCGGTCGCGCAGGTGGGCGCGCCCGAGGTGCCGCTGGATGTGAAGGGGGATGAGACGGATATGCCCACGATTGGGCAGGGGATCTATGTGGCGACCACCTCGTGCCAGACCCCGCCACGCACCACCCCGGCGGTGTTTCTGAGCGACTATGCCGCCCGCTACCTCTGGGCAGACGCGGAGGATATTCACTGCAATAGCTGGGTGCTGCTGCCCAGTGAGTTTATCCAACAGTACTACGCGGATGGGCAGGATATTTCTGGGAAGCCAGCGGATATCCGGGCCCGCGCGCTGGCAGCGGCAAACCAGGGGGCTGGCCGGGAGACCACAGGCTTTTTCATGATGCTGGGCGCGGTGATCGAGCAGCTGGTGCAGCTGATCTTCGCGGTGGCGCTGGCCATCGTGTGGTTCGGCATGCTGATCTCGCTGATCTTCGCGCTGTTCCTGCCGACCGAATCGCTATTCAGCAGCCAAGTGCAGGCGTTCCTGGCGGTGCTGCGGGCGTCGTGGCTGGCGTCGTTCATGATCGGCCTGGGCTTGGCGATCTTGGCGGTGGCGGCGGCGAGCGGGGTGGGGGCGATGGTGTTCATCTGCGGGCTGCTGTTGATCGCGACGGTGATCTGGCAGGGCAAGCAGGCGCTGGGCATCCTGGGCACGTCGCTGAGCGCGGCGAACGCGGTGGCGGGGAACGCGCCGGGGGCGGTGGGCGGGATGCTGCGGAGCTGGGGGATGACGGCGGCGCTGGTGGCGGGCACGGTGGCCACGGGCGGCGGGATGGGGGCGGCCTTGACCTCGGTCGGCTCGACGATGGTGCGGCGCGCCGGGCGGAGCCTGGGCGACAACCCGGTGTCGGAGGCGGCGGGGCGGGTGCTGACCAACCGGGTGGCCGACCGGCTGGACGCGCTCACGCAGAACGCGCAGATGGCCAAGGAGAGCGCGCTGGATCAGTCGGCGCTGGAATGGTACGAGCGGGTGCAGCTGCCCAAGGCGACGACGCCGGAGGCCTGGGACGCAACCCAGACCGAGATGTACGAGCTGGCGCAGGCGCGGACGCAGCGGGACGCGGCGTTGCGCGAGCGGCAGGCGGCGCAGGCGCGGTCACGGAAGGACTTCCGAGGCTATCACCGCTATCAGCAGGAGGCGCAGGCCTTGCAGGAGCGGGCGGCGGCGTTCGGGCGGGCGCTGGCGGCGCGGCGGGGCGAGCCGGAGGGGGAGGATGCGCGTGACGGGGAGGCTCCTGCCCCCAGCTCCCAGCCCCGGCCCCAGGGCGCGCTGCTGACCCCCGCCGAGCTGGCGCGGGCGACGGCGCAGGCCCAGGAGGCCGACGGGGACGTTGAGCAGCTGCGCTCGGTGCTACTGGACAGCGCGGCGCGGGCGGTGCGGCGGCACGGGCGGCGGCAGGTCCAGGAGCGGCAGGCGTCACGGGCGGGGAATGGGCCCGAGCGGCGTGCGCCGAAACCGAACCCGATGCCCGAGCCGACCCTGGCAGATGCGGTCTACGGGCCACGGGCGCGGCATGGTGCGGATGCCGTGCGGCACGCGGCGGACCTGCATGCGCTGGAGCACGAGATCGCAGGGCTGGCCCGCCAGGTGGGCGAGCTGGAGGCGCTGCGGCTGCGGGCGACGGGCGGGGAGGAGCAGCAGGCCGTGGGGCAGGCGCTCGACGGGGTGCGGCGGCAGCTCGTGCAGGCGCAGGCGCGGCTGGGGGTGCTGCGCCCGGCCTCGGAGGGGCTGATCCGGGTGGCGCTGACCAAGCAGCCGCTGGACGGGAAATCGGTTGCGGTGGCGCGCACGACCGAAGGGCTGCGGATGCACGGGCACGCGGTGCGGCGGAGCCTGGTGCTGCCCGACGGCGGACAGGTGTTCCAGACCACGGGCGGGCTGGTGGCGCTGGGGCCGTCCGAGGCGGCGCAGCTGCTGGCGCTGCCGGTGGGGCAGGCGCTGCGGCTCGCGACCATGCCGGTCCCGGCGGGGGTGGTGGCTCCCCCGGATGCGCCTACCCCTGCCCCGACCGCCCCTCCCCCCACGCCCGCAGCGGCGACGGGGACGACGATCCCGCTGACGCCGCCCGCTGGGGCGGCCCCGGCCCGACGTGGGCGACCCGGCCCGCGCTTCTCGGACGCCCCGGCAGCGCCCGCGCAGGCGCGACCGGCGGCGCAGGCGCGACCGGCGGCGCAGCCGCCCGCAGAGACGACCCCAACGATTTCCCCGGCGGCGCTGGCCGACGCGCCCATGCCCGCGCCATCGGCCCCGACGACCACGCCGCTGGGGGATGTGCCCACCGCGACGGTCGCCCCTGCGGACGCGCCACCGGCGGCTCCCGTTGCGCCAGCGGCTCCCCCGGTTGCCCCGGCGGTGTCTTCCGGTGCGCAGGTGCCGCCGACGCGGACCCAGGTGGCTCCGAGTGCACCGCAGGTCGCGCCAAGCAGCGCGCAGGTGGCCCCGAGCGCGCCGCAGGAGCCACCGGCCAGCATGCCGCAGGGTCCGGCCCAGAGCCGGGCGGCCACGCCGGAGTTCACCCTGCCCACGGTGCCGCCGAGCGCGCCACCCGCGCCTCCGGCAGCCCCGGAGGCCCCAGCGGCGGGCGTGCCACGCCTGCGTCGCCCGCCGACCCCGCCCGAACGGGCAGCGGGGGAGGAGCCGAGCGCGCCCCCGGCGGACCCGCCGCCCGCGCCGCGCCGCCGGTCGCCGCACCCACGGGGTGAGGGAGGTGCCTCATGAGGCCGCTGCGCATGCTCCTGATCGGCGTGCTGCTGGGCGTGCTGGCCATCCCGGCGCTCTGGCTGGGCGCGGCGGCGCAGACCCAGGCGCAGAGCCTGCCGTTCACGCCCACGCCCGAGCCGACCGAGACCGCGACCCTGGCCCCCACGGCCACGGCCACGCCCAGCGCGACCGCTGCGGCCACGCCGACCGCTACGGCCACGCCGACCGATACCCTGACGCCCAGCGCCACGACCGCGCCGCTGGTGCTCGTGGCCACGCCCACGCCACTGGACGCGACGGCCACGCCCACGGCGACGCCGCTTCCGGCGGGCTACGGGCGCGACCGCTGCGACCCGAATCACACGCTCACCCAGCCCTGCGCGCTGGCGACCGAGACCGACATCACGGCGCTGAACTTCAACGACGACGCGGTGGACGTGTTCAGCTTCCTGCTCAAGGGCGGGCGCGACTACCGCATCACCGCCGCCGTGGACGCGGCGAGCGGGATCGACCCGGCGCTGGAGGTGCTCGTCGCCGGTGGGGCGGACACGCCCGTGGCGGCGAACGATGACGCCCAGATCGGCAGCCCGACCGCCGCCGTGACCCTGACCGTGGCCGCCGACGGCTGGTATCTGGTGCGGGTGTCGAACAAGGGACCTGCCGACAAGACCACCGGCTACCCCTACACGCTCAGCGTGCGCAGCGTGGTGCCGAGCGCGGGCGCGGGGAGCGCGGCGACGCCCGTGCCCAGCGACCCGGACGACCTGGTGGGCAACGCCTACGACGCCGATCACGCGGCGCGGCTCGCCTGGAACGTTCCCTACGACCTCTCCATGCGCTGCCCGGATGCGCGCCCTGGGGCGTGCTACGCGGGGCGGCACACCTTTCTGCTGGTCCCGGTCAAGCAGGCGATCCCGCTCACGGTGCTGACCTACGACCTCGGCGAAGGGGTGGACACGGTGCTGACGCTCTATCAGCCCGATGAAACGCAGACCCAGACGGGGCCGGGACTGGTGCCGCACTGGCGGGCGATCCAGACCAACGACGACGTGGCCCCGGCCTGGACGCTGCGCAGCCAGCTGACGGCGCTGCCGGACTGGAGCGGGCTGGCGCTGGTGGTGGTGGCTCCGAGCGATCGCGCGGACCTGGCGCTCATCCCGGCGGTCGCGACCGCCGCGCGGGCCGGGCGCTACCGCCTGATCGTGGGCAGCCCGGAGCTGCCGAACGTCAAGGCCGCGCTCACGACCGCGAACACCGATCTACCGCCGACGGCGGTGCCGCCGACCGCGCGCCCGACCGGGCAGGCCGCCCCGGCGGCGGTGAGTACGGCCCCGGCGGGCGGGGACACCCGCGAGGTGATTCGCGAGTCGTGTCCCACGGGTCAGGCCGAGGTGGGGGCAGATGCGACGGGCCTCTACGCCGCCGCGCCGCCCGGCAGCGACGACCGGATCGCCGCCTACCCGGAGGGGGCGCTGATCACGCTGCTCGGCCAGTGCTACCGGGGCTGGGTCAAGGTGCAGCCCGCCGACAGCGTGACGCCGGGCTGGATGTGGGGGCCGGACCTGCGCCCCCAGGAGCTGGGGGCGGCCCCCACGCCGACGGGCGAGGGCCGCGCCAGCGGCGGATCGGGTGGCGGGAGCGGATCGAGCGGGGGTCGTGCGACGCCCACGCCGACCATGGGAATCCCTGGTCAGGTGGGCATCCCCGGCCAGGTGGGCCAGGCGCAGCCCACGGCCACGCCGCCGCAGCGGCTGGCGGCGGAGCCGCTGGACGCGGGGGCGATCCGCGCCGCGCCGACGGCCAAGCCGTTGGCGCGCGCGCTCACCATCACGGTCTGCGCCCCGGCGGATACGGGCGGGGCGCGCTGCGGGGCGGTGTGGGCCGGGGTACGGGTGGTGGTGGTGCAGGCGGGGCCGTCGTCGGTGCTGACCTCGGGTGTGACCGATGCCAGCGGGGCGGTGACGCTCTCGGTGAGCGTGGCCGACGGCGCGGCGCTCGCGGTGCGGCTGCCGATGCTGGGGGTGATGATGGATGTGGATGCGCAGGCGACCGCGCTGACCGTGCTGGTCGGCGCGGCGGCAGCGGAGGGGGACTAAATGGCACGCGAGGATGAGCGCCGCCAGGTTGAGCAGGCGCAGGCGTTGCTGAACCGCGCCCTGGAGGCGCGCTGGCGGCAGTGGAAGGGGTATGTGTCGGAGCTTCAGGCCGAGCTGGCCATCACGCAGGCCGAGGACGCGCCCGAGGCGGACCTGACGGAGACGGACGCGCCGGTGCGACGGCGGGCGCGGCTGGACGCGGCGACGCGGAAGGAGCTGCAAGCGGTGGTCGAGGCCCGCCGCCAGCAGTGGCAGGCCCAGGAGGAGCAGGCGGCGCGCGAGGCCGGGCAGCCTGCGCGCGATAGCGAGGCGGTATACGCGCAGCTCCTGGCGCACATCCAGAACGAGCTGGACGGGACGGCCCACCCGGCGGGCAAGGTGCTGCTGTGGGACGCGGGCGCGCTGGTCACGTATGACGCAGCGCTGGCGCAGGCCGGGACCAGCGAGGCGGACTACCTGACCGTGCGGGGCGGGGCCGCGCCGCTGGGGCGGCAGGCGCTGCTCGTCGGCGGTGCGGCGGTGGCGGCGGTGGCGCTGATGATCGGGACGGTGGTGGTGTTTTTCGGGCCATCCCGCCCACCCGCGCGAGCAGACGCGGACACGCTGCGGGTGAATGGGGTGGTGATGACGCCCTGGGCGGTGGACACAGCAGCGGTGGGCGGGGTGGTGGACGCCGCTCCGGAGCTGCGGGGCCTGCTGCCGCTGGTGTGGTGCGCGAACGGGCGGGCGCGGGATGCGGCGGAGCCGGGGGCGACGGTGGTGCTGACGGGGACGGCGGCGGTGCGGCGCTTCCAGGTGCAGCCGGGGGCGAGCGATCTCGCGCTGGCCGACTGCGGGGCGACGCCGCCCAGGGTGGCGGCCAAGGCGCAGCTGGTGGCGGCGGTGACGGCGCAGGATCTGGACGCGGCGGTGCTGCGATCGCTGGCGGTGTGGGGGCCAGACACCGACCCGCAGGCGATCCCGGCGACGCAGATGCAGGTGGTACTGACGGTGGCGCTGCCGGACGCGGGCGGCGGAACGCTGATCCTGGCGGACGGGCGGCGCTGGGCGGCCACACGGAGCCGGGCGGTGGACGGGGGCACGGAGCTGACCTACCTGGTGCCGCTGTCCCCCACGGCGCAGCTGGCGGGGTGGGAGCTGGCAGGCGGAGCGGGGCTGCCACAGCTGCTGGCGCTGACGGTGCCCGCGCCGACGAGCCGGATGCAGCTGCTGCGGGACGTGCTGCTGGTGCAGATCGGGGAGCCGCAGCCGGTGGTGCGGGAGGGCGTGCCCACCGCCGCGCTGACGCTGACGCTGACGCTGGACGCGCACGCCGCGCCGCTGACGTTGCTCGCGAGCGACCTGGCGGCGACGGCGGGCGGGACGCCGCTGCCCGTGACCTGGGAGCCGCCCGCGCTGAGGCCGGGTCAGACCACGCAGGTGGCGCTGACGGTGCCGCTGCCCGCGCAGGGTGGGCTGGAGCTGGCGCTGGCCGCCTGGCGGGTGCGGGTGGTGGCGCGGGATGCGTAAGCGCGGACCCACCACCGGGCACCCCTGGTGTCGAGGCCCGCCCTGGCGGGCCTCAGGGCGGCGCAGGCATTGGGTGGCAGGACGCATGACCGATACGGATGGAGCCAACACAGCAAGGAGATGCCGCTATGGCACAGGCAATCATGACCAAGACAACGGAGACGATGGGGATGGAGACGGCGGCGCAGGCGCAGGCGCACCTGTGGCGCGGGACGGTCTTGCGTTTCGCCCTGATGACCGGGCTGGCGCTGGCGTGGGCGGTGGTGTTCGCGCCCGCCGCACATGCCGCCCCGCTTCATGATGGGTTCGATTTCGCGGGCTGGATGACGCTGGGGATTGACGGGCTGAAGAAGCTCTGGGGTCTTGTGATCCTGGCGGAGCTGCTGGCGGTGGTCTACTACGCGGTCGCCTTCTACACGCAGAGCCTGTTCCCCTCGCTGTACCAGGGCCTCCAGGGGCCCTGGGTCAAGACGGCGGTGATGATCGGGCTGGGGGCGCATGTGGTGTTTGGGCTGCTGCTCAAGTACGCGCAGGACTCGGTGAACGGCTATACCGGCGGCTAGGATGCATGCGGGGCGGTGGGTGGTTTCCACCGCCCCGCAGTGATGAATGGAGGGTGAGATGGCATACCGACGGTCGGAGGATCTGGGCGCGTATGGGGAGCGCCGGGTGTTTGGGGTGTTTACGATGACGAACGTGGTGGGGGCGCTGGTGGGGGCGCTCATGGCGTGGAACGGGGCGGGGCTGCTGGGGCTGCCGGAGCCGGGCTTTGACGGCGCGACGGTGCTGCGCGCGCTGCTGTGCCTGGGTGGGGCGGTCGGCGGCGGCATGGCGACGATCCGCTGGACGGGGGTGTCGCTGTGGGATCGGGCGGTGCTGTGGGCGATGTTCCAGCTGCGGCGGCAGCAGGGCAAGACCCGGCTCAGGCCGCAGCTCACGGCCACGGCGATCCGGGGTCAGGTGCGCGCGCCGCTGGTGCGGGACGGCCAGCGGTTGGCTGAGGTCTATGACCCGGCGGGGGAGGGCTTCCATGGCGCAGCCTGAGCCGGTGGCCTATCACATCACGCCGTTCTCCTTGGACATGCACCCCGAGGCGGATCGCCTGGAGGAGCAGTGGATTCCCTTCTTCGCGGGGCTGGAGCGCCCGGTGCGGGTGATCGCGCAGACGACGCGCTTTGACCTGAACCGCCCCCGCCAGCAGCTCCTGCATGAGCTGCGCACGTTGGAGGCGACGGCGGGGAGCTACGCGCCGCTGGCCGAGGCGGTGCTGGCAGGGGCGGGGTACGCGCAGCTGGCCGGGCCGTTGGCCCAGCTCAGCGCGGCGCAGCGGGCGGGGCTGGACGCGCTGCTGCCGCTGCACCGGCGGGGCGACGCACTGGCCTGGCGGCAGGCGCTGGCGCGACTGGGCCGCCCGCTGTGGCGGAAGCGCTGGCTTCAGGACTACGCGCGCTACTACCAGCTGCTGGCCGAGCAGGTCGAGCTGCGCGGCCTCGACCACTTCCTGCTGTCGTGGCTGCCCGACGGGGTGCGCTCAGAGCAGCAGGCCGCGCTGATCGGGCGGGCCTTTGGCACCCCTGCGCGGATCGCGCCGCTCCCGGCGCTGCTGCGCGGGGAGTACGACGAGCGGCGCGACTACCTAGAGCCGCGCGAGCCGCAGCTGCCGCTGATCGCGCTCCTGGAGGCCGACGACCTGCGTGGCACCTGGTCGCTCTGGACGTTTGCGCGGCTGCTGGATCTGGATATCGACCTCCACCTGTGTATCGACCTGGTGCCGATGGACCGCACGCGGGCCGAGCTGAAGGTGGACTTTGTGGCGACCGCGACCGAGAACAGCCTGCGCGACCCCGGCAACCCGCGCGACGTGAAGACCGAGCGCAAGCTGGAGACGGCGCGGGCGTTCCAGGAGCAGGCCGACCAGGGGTTCTACGAGGTGCGGGCGGTGGTCGCGGTGGAGGGGCGCGACCATGAGCGGCTGGAGGCCAATGTGCGCATGGTGACGGACGCCTGCCGCAGCTTCATGCGGCTGATCCGCCCGCCGTATGGCCAAGGGCCGCTGGCGCAGTTCTTCACGACCAGGCCCACGAAGCAGATCGACGCCCATGTCAACGTGCGCACGGAGATCGGGCACGGGGCGGCGGTGATGCTGCCGTTCGGCATCCGCCGCCCGTCCCGCGATGACGGGCTGCTGTGGCTGATCGAGGGTCAGACGCCGATCATGTTCAATCCGCTGCGGGATCGGGCGGGGCGGAAGCGGGCCGGGCACGCGGTGGTGCTGGGCAAGACCGGCAGCGGGAAGACCTTCGGGCTGTTTGTCTGGGCGATGCGCATGCTGGCCTTGGGCTGGCAGGTGGTGATCATCGAGCCGCAGGGGCATGCACGGCGCTTTATCCAGGCCTGCGGGGCGGGCGGGGCCTACTACGCACTGGATATGCGGCAGACCATCAATGTGCTGGACGCGATGGTGACGCGGGATGTGGATGGGAACCCGCCGCCTTTGGCCGCGCAGATTGCGCAGGTGCTGGGGCAGCTGGCGATCCTGCTGGGCCACACTGCGCCGAGCGCGAGTGGCGAGGCGGCGTTTGCGCCGCGCACCTTCGACCGGATTGAGGCCGGGCTGCTGGACCAGGCGCTCCAGCGGGTGTATGCGCCGTGGGCGGCGGACATCGCGCAGATGCGGCCCGAGGAGACGCCGACGATTGCCGATTTGTGTGCGGCGCTGGGCGCGCTCCAGCCCAGCTATGCGACCGACAAGACCCGCGAGACCCAGCAGCAGCTCCTGGCCGAGCTGGACCTGTATCTGGTCTCGGGGTCGGCGGGGGCGGTCTACAACGGGCGGACGACCATTGACTGGGACTTCACGCACGACGCGACGGCCTACGACCTGACGGCGCTTGAGGAGGGGACGGCGCGGACGCTGTACATGGCGAAGGCGTTTTCGGCCATCAACCACTACGTGCGCACGCGGCCCCACCGCGACCGCCCGCTGGTGGTGATCTTCGACGAGTTCGCGTACACCCTGGGCAAGGCCCCGGCGCTGGCGCAGTTTGCGGCGGACGCGGCCAAGACCTGGCGCACGTTCAGCGCGATGCTGGTCACGGCGGATCAGGACGCGCACACCTATCTGGGAACGGAGGGGGCGGTGGCGAGCAGCGCGCTGCGGTCGATCTTCGACAACGCGAGCATGAAGGTGCTGATGCACCAGGACCCCGCGCCCGCCGAGCGGCTGGGGGCGGTGGTGGATGGCCTCCAGCCGCAGCACGTGCAGGCGATTAAGGCGGCGGGGCTGGGCGATGTGGTGCTGGCATGGAAATCGGACGACGATGCGCGCCAGATCGCGGAGGTGTTTACGGGGCGGGTCATCCCGACGGAGCTGGAGGGGCGCACCTTTAGCGGGACATAACGAGAGGAGCAGGGACGGCCTATGTGGTATCAGATGATCGCTGCGCCGACGGCCCCGGCGGACAAGCAGCGGGACGAGCTGGGGCGGCTGCTGACGCACGCGGGGCGGCTGACGGTGGTGTTTGTGACGGTGGCGGGGCGCTACAAGCCGGTGCGGGCACGGCTGGCCCTGATCGAGCTGCCGGAGCGGGTGGCGGAGCCAGGGACGCGCGCGCTGACCATCCTGTGCGGGCAGGAGGAGGCCACACGGGAGAGCAAGCCGGTGCGGCAGCGCCCGGAGTGGACCGAGACGGTGGTGCTGCTGCCGTCCGGGCCGGATGCGGCAGCGCTGGATGGGACGATGCTCGACGGCTGGGCGTCGGCGTGCCTGAGCGTGACCTACACGCCGGGGCGGGCCACGGCGCTGCTGCGCTGCTGCGCGGAGGATGTGGCGCACCCGGAACGGCTGCCGCGCTTGGCGGCGGCGGGCTGGGCGGTGCAGCGTGGGGCGAACCCGCTCCAGCAGCTGGCCGCCACAGCGGGGCGGCCCTGGGCAGGCGTGCCGAGCCTCACGCCGGTGCCGGGCGGGGCGGTCGGAGGTGGGGCAGAACGTACCGCACCGCCCCCCACGCCCATGCAGGCCCCGGACGCGCCCGCGCCGCTGGGGGAGGAGCTGGCGGCGGCGCTGACCGAGGACCCGGCGGGCCTGCTGGTGGGGGTGGGGCGGGACGGACGCGGGGTGCGGCTGGCCCGCCGGGCGATGACGCTAGCGGTCACGGGGGAGGCCGCCGCACAGGAGCGGGCGGTGCTGGCGCTGATCCGGCGGGCGCTGGCGGCGGGGCTGGGGGTGGTGGCCATGGTGCCGCGCGCCATGCTGGCGCAGGAGGCGCTGGAGGTCTGGGAGCCGCGCATGCGGCTGCTCGACGGCCAGGCGCTGCCGGACAGTGCGACGCTGCCGTGGCGGGAGATCGCGCCGGACCTGCTGGCGGCGGCGCTGGGCGGGCCGAGGCAGACGGTGCTGCCCGCGCGGTTCGCGGCGGTGCTGGCGGGGGCGGAGGCCGAGGCGCTGGCGGTGCCAGCGGTGCTGGGGCTGGCGACCGCGCCGGGGGACGACCTGCGGGGCGTGCTGCGGGCCGGGGGGATGGTGGTGGTGCCGCAGGACGACGACCAGGCCTCGCAGCTGATCGGGCGGCTGCTCATGGCCCTGCTGGCCACGCCGCCGGAGATCGGGCGGGGGCTGCTGCTGCTGACCACACCCGCGCTGGTGCCGCCGCCCGCGCTGCGGGCGCAGGCGGTGCAGGTGGTGGTGGGGGAGCGGGGGGATGCGCTGCTGCGGCTCATACCGACGGCGGATGGCTGGGTGGTGCGCGGGCGGGACGGGCAGGAGCTGGCGGCGCTGCTGCCGGACCTGCTGGCGACGCCAGCGGAGGGCGCGGGCGAGCTGGTAGACGTCATCGTGCGGGCGCTCGACACGGAGGCGCAGGCAGCTCCGGCGGGCGATGAGCCGGAGGCGCTGCTGCCGTGGGATGCTCCCGAGGAGGATGGGGCAGAACCAACGGAAATGGCGCATCTCGCCAGCGGGAGTGGCGTCACGTCCGTACTGACTTGGCAAGGAACGCCAGACGCGCTGGCGTCACCGGAAACGGTCGGGGGTGTGACCACGGTCCAGACGGCACTGTCCCCGGTTGATGTGGGCGATGGGGCGGATGCGCTGCCCGGAGGTGGGGCCGAACCAGCGGATGTGCTGCCCGAAGAAGCGGCAGATGCAGCGGAGGTGGCGTCTTTCGCCAGCGGGGGTGGCGTCGTGTCCGTGTTGAGCTGGCAAGGAACGCCAGACGTGTTGGCGTCACCGGAAACGGTCGAGGCGGTAAGCACGGCCCAGACGGCACCGTCCCCGGTTGATGCGGGCGATGGGGTGGAAGTGCCCAGCGTGATGCCCTGGGATGAGGCGGCAGAACCAACGGAAGTGGCGCATCTCGCCAGCGGGAGTGGCGTCACGTCCGTGCTGAGCTGGCAAGGAACGCCAGACACGCTGGCGTCACCGGAGACGGTCGGGGCTATCGGCATCCTTCCGCGCTTGGATGAGGCGGATACACTGCCCGGAGATGCGGCAGAACCAGCGGGAGTGGCGCAGCTCGCCAGCGGGGGTGGCGTGGCGTCCGTCCTGAGCTGGCAAGGAACGCCAGACGTGTTGGCGCCACCGGAGACGGTTGGGGCGGACACGCCGCTCGACCAGGCGCTGGACGCGCTCTATGACGCGCTGGCGGGTGGGGCGGCGGTCGCGCCGGTGGAGGAGCTGGTGCGCGGGGCGATCACGCAGGGGGCGGATGGGGTGGCGCGGGCGATCGCGGCGCAGTGGGTGGTGGATGCGCCGCAGGACGGGCGGGCGTGGCTGTGGCGCGCGGTGCTGGCGAGTGACCTCGGGGAGCTGGATGCGTGGCTGCGCACGGCGGAGGGCTGTGTGCTGGAGGGCACGCTGGCCGCACGCGTGGCGGCGGTGCAGGCGGCGCGGTCGCCGGTGGCGGTGGCGCTGCCGCCCTTCGATGTGGCGGCGGCCACGGCGGCGATTGCGGCACTGTTTGCCGACGAGGCATTGCTGGCCGATGAGGAGCCGCTGTTTGGGGCGGAGGATGACCTGCTGGCCTCGGATACCGAGCTGTACGAGGAGGACGAGCCGATTGTGGAGGGGCTGTTTGGGGAAGAAGACGCGCCGTTATACGACCTGGGGATGCTGCCAGCGGAAGGCACCGCGGTGCCCACCTGGCTTCAGGCCTTGGAGCCTGCGGAGCCTGCGCCCGCCTGGCTGACGGACGCGCTGGTGTTCGACGATCCCGCGCCTCTGCTCGACGATCCCGCGTCCGCCGTGGTGGTACATGCGGCCCCCACGCCCATGCCCCCGTTCGACGATCCCGCGCCCACCCTGCCGACGGCGGCGGCCCTGCTGGCGGCCTGGCAGGCCGGGGCGACCGTGCCGCAGCTGGTGGCGCAGCTCGTGGCCCAGGGCATCCCGTCGGGCGAGGCCCGCGCCCACGTGCGGGCGGCGATCACGCCCTCGGTGGCCGCTGCTCCTGCGCCCGCGCCGGTGGCCGCTGCTCCTGCGCCCGTGCCGGTAGCTGCTGCCCCGGTGACCGCTGCGCCAGTGTCGGCGCTGCCGGGGTCGGCGCTGGATGCGGACCAGATCTGGGCGGCGTGGCAGGCGGGCGTGCCGACGGAGGAGCTGATCCGCCAGATGTGCGGGCGCAAGCAGGGGGTAGTGGCGGACGCGGCCCGCGCCACGCTCTACCGCGTGCTGGTGCCACGGGCGGCGGCAGCGCTGGGCTGTCAGGGACTGGTGGATGTGCTGGTGTGCACCGGGCAGCCGAGCGCCGACCCGCTGTACCAGCCGCTCATGCGCGCGCTGGCGCGCACCGACCGCACGGTGGCGGGCCAGGTCGAGCGGCAGCTCCTCCAGCGCATTGTCGCGACAGCGGGGGAGGCCTAGATGGCAACCACCGCGAAGAAGACGACCGCCGCGCCCAAGCCGCTCTCGCAGGCGATGCAGTACGCGCAGCAGCAGCAGCAGCAGCAGCAGATCCGGCTGGGCGTGCTGGGCGCGCTGCTGCTGCTGCTGGCCTTCCCCCAGGTGCCCTCGCCGCTGGCGGGCGTGGACTGGCGGGGCCAGGTGCTGCCCTCCCTGACCGCCCTGGGCATGGCGATGCCGCCCGAGCCGCTTGACCTGGGGCTGTTCGTGCTGCCCAGCCAGCCGCTATGGTGCTGGCTGTACGGGGGTGTGGCGGGCTTCCTGGGCCTGATCGCCTTCAGCCTGGTCATGCACGTGCTCGCGCTGTACACGCAGCGCACCGCGCCGCTGCGCCAGACCCGGAGCTACCTGCGCCTGCGCATCCCGCTGAGCACGCCTGCCAGCGGGCAGGACGGTATCACCCTCCACCAGTCGCTGCACAGCATGCTGCCCGCGCAGCGGCCCGGCCAGGCCGCGCTGCCGCCCGTGGTGACGTGTTGGACGCTGCGGCCCGAGCAGCGCGCCCAGTGGGGCGTGAGCCTGGCGCTGGATGCCGTGACGGCGCGCAGTCTGGAGAAGCGGCTCCAGGGCGTGATGAGCGGCACCAAGGTGGTGGCCGAAGCCGATCCGCTGGCGCAGGCGCTCACCGAGGGGCGGGTGCTGGCGGTGGGCACGCTGCGGCTGACGGCGGCGGACAGCTACCCGCTGGCCATGGGCCTGAAGGACATGACGTTGCAGCGGTCGGTGCTGACGGCGATGGCCCCGCAGGCGGGGGTGGTGCTGAGTAGCCTGCGGACGGCGCAGGTGCCGCTGCCCGACCGGCAGTGGCGGCTGGGCGTGCTGGGGCTGCTGGAGCGGCAGAAGCTCGACCTGGCCACGGATGAGCAGCAGGCGCTCAAGACCAAGGCGAGCGGCCCGGCGTTCCGCACGCAGGTGCAGCTGCTGGCGGTGGCGAGCGACGCGGCGGCGGCGGTGGGGCAGGTGCAGACGATGGCCGGGGCGTTCGCGGCCAGCACGCAGGCGGTCGGCATGGTGAGCCAGCAGCTGCGGCTGGCCGGGGTGCAGGTCTACCCGGCGGTGGTGCCGCCGCCCGCGCGGCTGCCGCTGGCGCTGCGGGTCGTGGGCGCGCTCCTGGGCCTCGCGCTGGGCGGGTGGGCCGGGTGGTATCTGTGGGCGCGGGCGGTGGCGGTGGGCGCGCTGTGGGCGGTCCCGGCGCTGCTCCTGCTCCTGCCCCTTCTGGCGCTGGCCGCGTGGTGGCGGCGGCGCACGAACGCGGACCTGGGCCAGCGGCAGCGGGCCGCGCTCCTGGGCCTGATGCCGCCGCAGAACCCGCGCCTCGTGCCGCTCTGGTGGCCGTGGCTCGGGCATTCGTAGCCGGTCGTTTTGGTGATCTCCTCTATTTTGAAGCGGCGCGTTTCTCTCCCTCTGACAGAAAGTGACCTCAACCATGATTTTGAGTGCGGCAGAGCTGGCGACGATCTGGGGGCCGCCGACGGCGGATGTGATCGACCTAGTGGAGACCGTGGGGGCGCGCTGGCTGCCCGCCCCGGCGAAGGCGTTTGTGGACCCGGCGAACCCGCGCACGATCACGATGGGCTACGGGCAGAAGTCGGACGGCTCGTGGGCACCGATCGGCATCCCCTACGACCAGCTGCGCTACGTGATGTGGGTGACGGCCCCGATGGGGCGCGGCAAGTCGGAGTGGCTGAAGTGGGTCTTTAACGAGCTGTTTCGGGCCGGGTCGGGGCTGATGGGTCTCGACCTCAAGGGCACGGATCTGGTGAACGGGACGATCCCGCTGATCCCGCTGGCGCGGGAGAAGGATGTGGTCATCCTCGATCTGAACGGCATGCGGGTGAACGGCGAGCACCTCTACGCCGCGATGAACCTGCTCTCGGGCGACTTCGGGCGCTCGCTGGGCATCGACTACGACACGCAGGCCAGCACGGTGCTGTCGTTCTTCTCCTCGCTCGACGAGCGGTTCGACTCCGCCCCCGGCATGCAGAACTTCGCGACGATGGGCATGCTGGCGCTCCTGGAGGGCGAGCGGAGCGCGACGATGCAGCACCTGGTGCGGCTGTACGCGGACGAGGACTATCGCAATGAGGTGTGCGCGGACCTCACCAACAAGCCGGTGCAGGACTTCTGGCTCTCGCGCTTCCCGGAGATGTCGAGCCAGGACACCGGCTCGCTGGTCAGTTTCCAGCGGCGCATTGACCTGCTCTTGACCTACCCGGCGCTGGCGGCGCTGATGGTTGCGCCGGGCTGCTCGATCAACGTGCGCGAGCTGATGGACACCGGCGGCATCCTGCTGGCCGGGATCTCGGCCAAGGACGGCAAGATCGCCAGCATCGCGGCCACGCTGCTGCTCACGCAGATGACGCTGGCGGCGCTGAGCCGGGTGAACGTGCCGGAGGCGCAGCGCCCGGACTGGCCGGTAGTGATCGACGAGGCCCAGATTGTGTTCGAGAAGAACCCCGGCATGGCCCCAGTGATGTTTTCGCAGCTGCGCGCCATGCGCATCGGGACGATGGTGGTGCACCAGAACATCGAGCAGCTGAACGCGATCCTGGGCGTGCTGAGCGGCAACGCACAGAACCGCCTGATCCTGGGGGCGGAGCTGGAGGACGCGACCGCGTATGGCAACAACTACCGCGCCTTGGGGATGGTCAAGGAGGACTTCCTCAATATGGAGCGGTTTGAGCACCAGTACATGAAGCTCTACGGCACCGACGCGCAGCTCTTCAGCGCGCAGATGCCGGGGATGGTCTCGCCGCTGGAAGAGCCAGCGCCGCCGCCGGTCTCCACCAACTGGCGGACGCGCCAGGCGGCGGTGCGCTCGCCCTCAGACGCGCGGCTGGATGCGGCGATTGGGCGCTTCAAGGAGATGGCGGTGGTGGATGAGGCCAAGGCGGTGACGCAGCTGGGCATGCTGATGATGCAGGACCCGCAGGCCTACACGGCGTACTGCGAGCGGACGCGGCAGCACCGGCTGGTGCAGCGGGAGTTCATCCTGAACCACCCCGGCTGCATCCCGCACAAGGAGCGGCGCATCCGCACGCTCTCAGCCCTGCGGGTGGGGGTGCCCCGGATCGAGACGAAGGCGCTCCAGTGGGCGCTGCTGATGCAGTCGCGGGAGGCAGCGCAGGCGCGGGCGGCGCGGGCCGAGGAGGAGAAGGCGGCCAAGAAAGGCGGCGGGAAGAAGCCGAAGGCCGCGCCCAGCGCGCCAGGGAGAGCGGCCCCTAGCGCGGCCCCGGCCATCCCGACGGAGGCGCTGCTCGACCCATTCAGCACATCCGCCGGGGCGGCCACCACGGCGCTGCCGTCGCTGGAGACGCTGCTGGCGGAGACGGCGGGGACGCTGGCGGCGCGCGAGACGCGGCGGGACGCGGCGGACATCGCCGAGGGCTTCGAGGTATGAGCATGCGGCTGGACATACGGGCGCGTGGCCACGCGGGTCTCACGCGGGCGGGGGCGGTGCTGGGCCTCCTGGGCCGGGTGGAGTTCGCCCGTGCGCACTGGGTCCACCGGCTGCTGTTCGCCGACCAGACGCCCCGGCGGGCGCGGCAGGTGCTGCGCGAGCTGCACGCGGCGCAGCTGATCTGGTGCGCGAGCGCACCCGCGCGGCGGGTGCCGGGGGCGGTGGGCAGCCCGAACGGCCAGCCGCCGCCCATCCCGCCGCAGGTGTACGGGCTGACGCCCGAGGGGCGCGCGGCGCTGGACACATTCGGCCTCGTGCCCGCCGGGGCTGACCTGGCGGGGCTGCCGGTGCGGCCCTGGGCCGACCCCGACCTCCGGCTGGCGCAGCTGCGGCACGACCTGCTGGTGTCGGACTGGTGCTGCGCGGTGCTGGCCGGGGTGCGGAAGCATCCGCAGCTGCATGCGGTGGCCTGCCAGGTCGAGTACATCAGCGCGACGAACGAGCGCGGCCAGGCGATGCAGCGCTTTGACGCGCTGGTGGTGGTGACGCTGGCCCCCAGGTCGCCCGCCGTCCGCCCTGCGCCGTGGGCGATCCCGTGGGCGGAGGGGCCGGACGTGCCCGATGGCAGCGTGGTCTGCCGCCTGGCGGCGGAGATCGACACGGGGAGCGAGAAGCTGGCGATCCTGATGGGCAAGGCGGGCATGTACCGCGCGCTGACGCTGGCGGGGCACTACACGGCGACGCTGGGCGGCCCGGTGCTGCCGGTGGTGCTGGTGCCGGGCGGGACGCGGCGGGCGGGGCAGGTGGCGCGGGAGTGGCAGGACGGCTGGCCCGACGGGGCCGGGGTGATCGCGAGCGTCGCCCAGGCGCAGGTCCAGGGCGACGCGGTGGTGGGGCGCTACCTGGCGATGGCCAGCCGCCCGGCGCGCGAGGTGTTCCTGCTGGAGGCGTTCGGCGTGACGCGGCAGTCCTGGGAGGCGGCGACCGCGCGGCGGTGATGGGCCGTGTGGCGCTGGATGGGGCGAATCCCAACATTCCTGCCCTACGGCGCGTTAAGCGAAACCGTGTACGGGGCTATGGGAGGACGGTCGTCAGGCGGGAACGGTCGGGCGAGCGCCGGGGCGTGGACGGACGGAAGGCATTGGGACGCGGTGGCGACGGAACGATGGTGTGCGATGCCGTTTGGCGAAGACGATGAAGCGATGGAAGGAGCGACCCATGAAGAACTGGGAGCGTGATGGGATTTGGATGCCGCCCCCACACCCGCCGATGCGGGACCGCGAGCTGGCGGTGCTGCGGGCGCTAGGACGGCTGGGGCCGACGCGGATGCAGGACCTGGCGCATCTGCTCCTCATCGGGATGAGCCGGGCGGCGGCGTATCGGCTGATGGCGCGGCTACGGGATGGGGGCTGGGTGTGGGAGACGCGTGGGCCAAGTGTGGGGCAGCAGCGGGCGGATGGGAGGCCAGGGCCGCCGCGCAGCGAGCGGGTATTCGGGCTGACGGTGGAGGGGCGCAATCAGCTGGACGTAATGGGAGGCGAGCCGGTGGGCGCGGTGCTGGAGCGGCTGATCGTACGGGACCGGCGCGGGCCGCCGCCAGCGCAGCTCGCGCTTCAGAGCGACGTGCTGCTCTCGGCGTGGTGCGCGGCGGTGCTGGAGCAGGCGCGGCGCGCGCCGATGCTGGTGGGGGCGCGGTGCCAGGTCAAGCTGGTGCCCGCGCTCGACCCTGGGACGGGGCAGGTGCTCCAGACGATGGGGGCGTATGTGGAGCTGCGGTTTGAGGGGCAGCGGCGGAGCCATGAGCGGCCACGGTGGCAGGTGCCGTGGCAGGAGGAACCAGCGCCAGCGGGGAGCCAGGTGGTGCGGTGGGGGCTGGAGGTGGACACGGGGAGCCAGGTGGTGCAGCGGCTGGTGCTCCAGGCAAAGACCTACGCAGCGTTGCAGCCGGTGTACGCGAAGGTGCTGGGCGGGCCGGTGACACCGATCTTGTTGACCCCGGCAGGGCAGCGGGCGGGGCAGGTGATGCAGGCATGGCGGGAGGGGTGGCCGGAGACAACGGCGGTGATTGCGAGCTATGAGCGGGCGGAGCACCCGACGCTGGGGGTGCTGTGGGGGACGTACTCGACGGTGCGGGACAGCCCGCCGAAGCCGACCTATCTGCTGGGGCGGCTGGTGCCCGACCCGAAGACGTGGGTGCAGATGACGGCGGGATGGGCGGAACGACCGAGAGAATGAGTGTGGGACGGGACGCGGGAACACGGTGCGATCTGAGGCGCGAATCGGAGCGCGATCTTGGCGCGACCTTGGTGCGACCTCGGTGCGAGGATGACTTCCGACGGCGTGGGGGTTTGGGTTGGCGGGGAGCGGGCGGGGCGGCGGACATTCTCTAGGGTCTTCCGCCCCCTCCCCCGGCGGTCAGTGCCTCCGCCAGCCCTCGCCGGAAACCACGCCCATCCTCGCCCCGCCGGTCGGCATCGCCCCCGCCGCATCGCGCCGCCCGCGCCGCTCGCCCTGCGCCCCCAGCGATCTGCGCTGCCGCCCGCAGGTGTGCCCCGCCCGCGCCGCTCGCCCTGCGTCCCCCTACCCACCTGCGCTTCACGCCCTGCCGCGATCGACCGCCCCCACGCGCGGGAGCCGCCTACGGCGGCCCCCGCCCCCCCAACCCCTCTGCTTGAAACCAGGCCCCCACCTGCAAAGCACGAGGCAGATGGCGGGCTGAGCTGCGCGGAGCAATGAACAACACTGCACTGCACTGAGCGCACTAAGCAGCGATGAACGCGATGAGTTTCAAAGAGTTTCGATGATCTCCCGCGACGGCCTGATGCGACCCGACCGTATGGATGCGCCCGATGGCCTGGGGGCTGGGAGCTGGTGACGAGCTGGTGCGGCTGGCGCTGGGCGGTAGGGCCTGCGGGGTGGGACGAGCTGGTGACGAGCTGGTGACCGCTCGTGCTGGGCGGTAGGGCCTGCGGGGTGGGACGAGCTGCGGCCTGCGCGGCCAGCGGCGCGACGCGGGGGACCGACGCGCGGGCGTGGGCCGATCCCGCTCCGGGGAGGATATCGGCGGCGACCTTGGGAAGGGCTTCCTATGGTCGGCGTGGTCGGGACTAAGGAATGGCTTCCCATAGTCGGTGGGCTGGCAGGGTGGTGCGTAGGACTATGGGAAGGGTTTCGCAAGGTCGGCGATGTCGGCAGGTGGTCGGGACCATGGGAAGGGCTTCCCATAGTCGGTGCTGGAGGGGGGGAACGCGTTCCCCCCCTTCCCCAGTGATGTTTCTTCAGATCTACATAAGAAAGATGTGATCATGTCAGGCTATCAGACCCATATGTTCATCGGCGGCGTCGCCGGTCTCGCGCTGGTGCGCGCCCTCGCGGCGAGTGGGCAGCCCCCGGCGCTGGGGTTCACGCCCGTGTTCGTGCAGCACTTCGGCAGGAACGGGCCGCTCCTGGCCGACCTCGCGGTGATTGCGGCCTCGGCGCTCCTGGCGACCGTGCCGGACATCGACGAGCCGGGGAGCTTCATCGCTCGGCGGGCGCAGGCCGTGATCGCGCTGGCGGTCATTGCGCTGGCGGTCATCGGCGCGGTGGGCGCGGGCCTGCCGCCCGCGTGGTGGCTGGTGGCCACGTTTGTGGGCGGCCTCGTCGGCGGCCTGGCGGGCTATGCGTTCGTGTGGGGCATCCGGCGCGCGGCGGGCGGCCACCGGCGCTTCACCCACAGCCTGGTGCTGGCGGCGGCCTGCGGCCTCGTGGCGGTCGCGCTCTGGGGCCTGGGCCTGCGCGGCTGGCCGCTCATCCCGGCGGCGCTGGCCTGGGCCATTGGAGTTCATGACATCGGTGATCTGGTGACTCCGAACGGCCTCCCACTGCTGCACCCGTTTTCCCAGCGCTCGTTCCGCCTCCTGCCCGAGCCGCTGTGCCGGATCGGGGAGCCGCTGGTGGCGCTCCTCGCGCTGCTCGTGGTGCTCGCGCTGGTGGGCGTGCTGCGGGTGCCGGTGGGGTGGCGGTGACGGCAGGCTCAACCCTCAAAATTGATGCTTAGCACGCGTCCACAGCGCGCGTAGGCCGCTATGCTAGGGGGGAGATGCCAGGAATGCCCGCTGGGCGGAAAGGAAGACCCGATGACCGACGCTCTTCTACGGCGGCCTGCGCCCCTGCTGGGACCGGCGCTGGCCGCGCCCACGCCGTGGGCCATGCTCCACGGTGAGGCGCTGGCGCTCCTGCGCGAGCTGCCCACCGGTCTGGCGGATGCGCTCATCACCGATGAGCCGTACTCGTCGGGCGGCATGATGCGCAGCGACCGCACCGCCGCGCCAAACGACAAGTATGCCACCCGGATGGACTATCAGGCCTACTCGGGCGACAACCGCGACGCCCGGTCGTGGGCCTACTGGTGCACGCTCTGGCTGAGCGAGGCGCTGCGGGTGGTCAAACCGGGCGGCTATGTGCTGCTGTTCTGCGACTGGCGGCAGCTGCCGCTCACGACCGATGTGTTTCAGGGCGCGGGGGCGATCTGGCGCGGGATTATCCCCTGGGACAAGGGGCTGGCGGCCCGCGCGCCGCACACCGGCTACGTGCGGCACCAGTGCGAGTATATCGTGTGGGGGACGGTCGGCCCGGTGGGGCAGGCCGACGGGCGCGGGCCGTTTCCGGGCTGCTACCACATCCCGGTGGATGTGGCGGAGAAGGAGCACCAGGCGGGCAAGCCGGTGGCGCTGATGCGGCGGCTGGCGCGGATGGTGCCGCCGAACGGGGTCATCCTCGACTGCTTCGCGGGCTCGGCCAGCACCGGGGCGGGGGCGCTTCTGGAGGGGCGGCGGTTCCTGGGGATCGAGCGGGAGGCCGCCTTCGTGGCGACCTCGGAGGCGCGGCTGGCGCGCACAGCGGCCTATGCGGCGCTGCTGGCGGCGATGGATCGGGACGCACCCGCCGCCCGCGCGGCGGGTGCGCCGGAGGAGCGGGCGGCGGAGCCGGGGGTGCGGCAGGAGGCCGCGATCTGGCGCTGGGGGAGCACGGAGCCACGGAGGATGCCATGGATGTGATGACGGAGACGAGGCTGGAGCAGATCGACATCCAGCACATCGACCTGGACCCGGCGCAGCCGCGCCAGGAGATTGACCAAGCGGCGCTGGAGGAGCTGGCGGCCTCGATTGCGGAGCAGGGGGTGGTGACGCCGCTGCGGGTGGTGGCACGGCCCGATGGGCGCTACCAGCTGCTCTACGGTGAGCGGCGGCTGCGGGCGGCGATGCTGAACGGAATGGCGACGGTGCCGTGCCTGGTGGATGCGACGGTGCCGACCTGGGAGGCGGCGCTGGATATCCAGCTCACCGAGAACCTGCACCGGGCCGAGCTGCGCCCGCTGGAGGTGGCGCAGACGCTGTGGCGGCGCATCCTGGGGGCGAACATCGCGGCCATCGAGGAGGAGCGCGCGGAGGACGGCGCGGCGACGGCGCGGCTGTTGGCGTCGTACCTGACGCCCAGCGCGCAGATCGCGGCGCTGGAGGACCGGCTGGCGGCGCTGGCGGGGGTGGGGTCCGTGGTGGACTACTTCCGGGGTGGGCAGGTGCGGGTGAGCCGGAAGACCATCCTGGCGCGCTACGGGATGGCGGGCTGGGAGGCATCGCGGCTGCGCAAGCTGTTCGGGACGCTGGATGTCGCGCCGGAGGTGCAGGACCTCTTGGCGGGGGTGGACGTATCGGCGCGGGTGCTGCGGGATCTGCGGCAGTTCGCGCCGGAGGAGCAGGTCGCCATTGTGAGCGCGGCGCGGGAGGTGGAGGACGGGGACGTGGGCGGTGCGGTGCGCAAGGCGATCGCGGAGAAGAGCGGGAAGTCGCCCCGCGCGAGTGCCACGCTGAGCGATGGGGATGCGGGCGGGGATGATGGCGAGGATGATGGCGCGCCGCTGCCGCTGGCCGAGCCGACGGACGCGTTCGTCCCCGACCCGGCGCTGGCGCTGCTGACGAAGGGGCACACCGCGCCGAAGCTGGTGGTGGACCAGGCCCCGCCCGCGCGCGGGAGTACGCCGCCGGTGACGCCCGTGGGGGCGTGGGAGGAGGATGCGGTGCTCATCCTGGAAGGCGCGCTGGAGGCGGCGCGGCAGGCCTGCGCGGACGCGGGGGTGCTGACCTTGAGCGCGGCGCAGCGGCGGCGGGTCGCGCCGCTGTGGGCGCAGCTCGTGGCGGCGATGGCGGGCGCGCTGAACGAGTGATGAGGGTGGGAGATGTGTGACGCGCCGCTGGTCGCAGGGCCAGCGGCGCGTTTGTGTGTGTTGGGCACTAGAGGGTGGGCGGTGCCTTGTCCTCCCGGATGAGGGTGCGGATCGGCCAGAGCACGCCGGTAGCGAGCAGTCCGAGGTCGAACTGCGGTCTGGTGGCGAGGTCTCGTACCAGGTGGGTCAGGGTCGATGCAACCCCGGTGCGCCACGCGTCGCGCATAGGTCGGTCCTTTCTGGCTAGGCGGGCAACATCTTCTGGACGGTCAGGATGATCTGAGGCACGAGCGAGAGGACGGCGGGGAGTGCGGCCCCGAGGTTCTCTGCCGCTTTTGTGAGACCCTCAGCGCTTATCATGACCAGTTTCTTGTTGGGTTTCTCTTTGGATGCCTTGTCAAGGAGATCCTTGGTCTGCTCGGCGACGACTTCGACGTCTTCCTGGACGTCAGCAGGGGCCGTCGAGAGCGCATCGCGGAGCTGCTCGACGAGGGCGGCGAGCTGCTGTTTGTCGTCAGCGGAGCCGTGGTTCAGGCTGCCGATGGATTGGGTGACATTGGAGAGGGTTGCGCGGATGTTGACGATGGCTCCGCTGAAGTTTGAGCCGCTGAAGTTATCGCCACCGTTGTAGGTGTTGCCCATCGTGATGTCTTGCCGTTGAATGGTTTGGGTGCCGCCGACGTTCAGGTTGCCTGCGTGGATAGGGCCATTGAACTGGAAGGATGCTGCTGGTGCGACGGGCGTGGGCGTGGCCGTGCGTGGGGTGAGCGTAGGGTCGGTGTCATCGGGGTGATCGTCGGCGGCAATGCCCCACGAGCGTAGGATGCCCTTGATGCGGGCGATGTTGTGGCGCGAGTCGCGGATGGTCGCGAGCAGGGCGGGCTGAGCGTAGGCAGTTCCCTGCATTGCTTGCTGGCGCAGCATGTCCGCCAGGGTCTGGCGGTAGATGCCTAGGTTGATCTGTTGGTTGTGGATCTCGTTGGGAGTGGCCATCGGTGGTGCTCCTATATGAGAGGATGTGTATAGCAAAGATTTCCCCTACTCTTGATCGTCTGGAGATTGTTCCATTATGAGGGTTTCTAAGTTCTTTTGAATAGTATTTGTGACCGGGTGATTTATACTCAGGTGGCATTTCGCAATTGAAAGAGCACGGTAGAGAAGTTTCTGAGCTTCACGATTCTTACCAGATAAATACATTAGATCTGCGATTCTGTTTAGAACATATATAATATCTGGGTGATGTGAGCCTAGTTTCTGTTCGAAAATAGTAAGTGCTTGATCATAATATTTTTGAGCACATGAAAAATTGTTAATTTCTTTGAGTAAATCGGCAATATGCATAATAATACGTGCTGTGTCTGGGTGGTTTATTCCATTAGATTTCTTGCTGATATCTAGTGCTCGTATATAGTATTTGTAGGATGTGTCTGTATCATGCATAGTATAAAGTAGAGACGCAAAGTTGCAAAGTAGTTGTGCTGTTAAAGGATGGTTTATATGTTTGTTTCGTTCTCGTATAATAAGTGCATGTTTATATAATATTTTTGCGTCATCAAATCTGTTTTGAGCTTGGAATATAACAGCAATATTTTGGAGATGGGTTGCTATATTTGGGTGGTTCGGGTTAAGTATATGCTTTTCGATGGTATATGATTGTTGATAGAGAGTAAGTGCAGTATCTATATCTCCTAGGTTTTGTAAAATAACCGCAAGATTGTTAATCGTTTTACTGGTATATGGATGATATATACCCCGGACCTGAATGCAGATTTTAACTGCGCGCTCTGCAAACTCCTTTGCTCGTGCATAGTTACCCTGCATTTGAAAGAGGGTAGCTATATTATTCAATGTATTAGCTGTATAGAGATGAGCCTCTCCAAATAGATGTATATGAATAGTTAACGCTTGTTCGTAAAGTCGATGTGCCATGGTGAAATCCCCCTGGTTGGAAAGCAATGCTGCTAAGTTTCCCAAACTTTGCGCCGTTTCACGATGGT
This sequence comes from Chloroflexia bacterium SDU3-3, assembly GCA_009268125.1. Taxonomy (NCBI): domain Bacteria; kingdom Bacillati; phylum Chloroflexota; class Chloroflexia; species Chloroflexia bacterium SDU3-3. The sequence continues at coordinate 133,164 of WBOU01000017.1, forward strand.
TTGGCCCAAGCTCGTGTTTACGAATGCTAAGTGCTCGTTCGTAACATGAACGAGCACGGGTAAGTTCTCCTTGGTCTTTTAGTAATGATCCAAGGTTGTTCAGAATACTGGCTATAAGGATAAGATGCTTATTAAGATGTGGCTCAAGAAGAGTAAGAGCTTGTGTGAATAACTTATAGGATTGCTCATATTCTCCTTGCATATGGAGTAGGCGTGCAAGATTATTGAGGCTTGTACTCGTATTCGGGTGATTATGCCCAAAGAGGTGCATTGTTATTATAAGACAGTGCTTATAGTATGAGCGAGCAGATGGGTAATTAGCTAATTCCGTTAGGTAGCTCCCCATGATTTGACAAAGTTGTGCTGCTTGTATGTCTTTTCGTGGTAGTGCTTGATCGGTAACATAGTAAAGGTGTGGTTGAATACAAAGGAGATCATGAGGTCTCGCATGATGGTTGACACTTTCAGCAATAGTAATCAGGGTACTTTCTACTGCTTTCTGTGCTGCTTGATATTCTAGGAGCGTTATGGCGGCTTGTACAAAGGTGGCCAGCAAGCGGTGGAGTCGCCATGCGTGCCCTCCCCCCTCCAGCAGTCCGAGTTCGCCCAGTCGCCGCAGCCCATCCTCTGCATCCCGCAGGTCGGTGCCATCCGGCAGGGTTTGGATGAGGACCTCGGTTGGGATCGGCTCGCCGGGCGCAAAGCATGCCGCGCGGGCGAGGAGCGTGCGGGCGAGGCGGTCGATGGGGTTGCTGGCATCCAGTCGGTCGTAGCTCACACGGAAGGTGCGGGCCACGTCAAGGTCGTGCCGGGTCGGCGCGGCGGCCAGCCGCTCCAGGCGCTGGGTGAGGGTACCTAGCGGCGCGGCGCGGAGTTGGGTGAGGTAGTCGGCAAGGGACAGGCGAGGGTAGCGCTGGAGGAAGCTGCCCGCCACGTGGAGCGCGAGCGGGAGGTCGCCAAGCTCGGCGGCCAGAGCGTCGAGGTGGGGGGCGTTCTCAGCCAGATCGGGTCGGAACTGGCGGAGCAGGGCGATGCTCTGGGCGCGCGGCAGGGTGGCGAGCGGAAAGGTCGGCAGGTGGCGGGCGGTGCCCCAGTCGTCGCGGCGGCTGGTCACGAGCACGCGGCAGCCGCCGGTGGCGGGGCGGTAGCGGTCGAGCAGGTCCAGGTCCTCGCAGTTGTCAAAGATGAGCAGGCGGGGCAGCGGCTCCTCCCATATCTGGCGGACGCGCTGCACTTGGTCAGCGAAGGAGAGCGCCTCCCAGGCGGGGAGCTGCATCGTCCCCCCACAGGCGGCGATCTCGGCCTCGATGCCGCCTGCATCCGCGAGGCTCAGCCAGAACACCCCGCCCAGAAAGAAGGTGCCGTAGCGGTGGGCGAACTCGCTCGCGAGCTGGGTCTTACCCATGCCGCCGATGCCGGTGACGGCGGAGACGACGGCGGTCGCGCCGCTCTTCAGCGCGGTGGCGAGCTGGCGCAGCTCGGCGTCGCGCCCGACAAAGGTCGCGCTGGGCGGGAGCAGCATGCGGTGCGGGGTCGGCAGCGGTGCGGGGGTGGGGATCGGCGCATCCTCGGCGGTGGGCAGCTGCGCGAGGCGGGCGGTGGCCGCATCAAGCATGCGTTTGCGATCTTCGGGGTCGGCAGGGAGATAGACATTCACATGCGAGCGAATGTTGTTGATGGAATGGCTGAGATTGGCGTTGGTATAGTTATCGCCGTCGGTGTAGGTATCGCCCATGGCGCGGTCTTTCTCTTCAGGTGCGTGCAACCCGTTGGGATGGAGATCACTGCTCTGAACGAGTATAGCATAGCGTTTTGGTCGATGGAACCGCTCCTAGTACCCCGGTCCTCTGCTCGCTAGTACCTCCGCCGCCCAGATTGACGACTAGGCGGTGTCCACGCCCGTGCCGTTGCCGCTATGCTGTGGGGTGAGGGATCAACAGCAGGAGCGAGGACGGCATGTCATGTGACCACAATGCCCACGCCTACTACACCGCCGTGGCCGGGGCGGGCAGCCCGGCGGCCATGGCGTTCGGCTCCCCGTCGGCGGCGGTGGCCGCGCTGGAGGAGCTGTTCAAGCTGGGGCGGAACGGCCCCAGGCCGCCCGCTGAGCAGGCGCTGGCGGCGGCGCAGACCCGCATGCTGTTTGCGCAGATGCAGCGGGCGAACATCCGCCCGCCGACCCACAGCGCGCGGGGGCTGCCCAAAACCGATGCGCAGGTGGGGTATGCGCTGGTGCAGCGGACGCTGACGGCGCTGGAGCGGCAGGAGCCGCTGCCGCCCCAGGCGGCGGCGCTGCTGCGGGCCCAGGAGCGGCAGCGGCTCCTGCGCGGGGTGCAGGCGGACGGGGGCGGGCGGCTGCGCTGCACGGGCTGCGGGCAGTTCGCCTCGGCGGTGCGGGGCCACGTCTGCCCGCGCACGGCCACGGCGGCGGCGCTGCGGCGCAGCCTGGTGCGGCGGCTGGGCGTGGCCCCCGAGACCTACCCCGAGACCGCGCTGGCCGCGCTGATCACGGCGGCCCAGACGGGGGCGGTCGCCTTGACCCACTCGGCCACGGGTGAGCTGGTGACGGCCACGCTGGACGCGCTGCCCGTGGCGCTGGCCAGCGGGTTCGTGCCCGAGGGGTGGGGTGCGACCGTGCGCACCATCACGCCCGAGGGGCGGGTGCTGGCCGTCCCGCTGGATGGGGATGCGGCGGCGGGGGATGCGCCACTGCCCGAGGTGCGCAGCGCGCTCGACCCGGCGCTGATGGGCTTGGACGCGCAGTTGCGCACGCGGCGGGCGGCGGGGCCGGACGCGCTCCAGGCGGACGCGCCGCCCGTCGGGCCGAAGGCGCTGGCGGCGGCCCACGCGCGGCTCCAGGCGGCCATGCAGGACTACGACGCCGTGGCCCGCGCCGCCGCCGACTTCGGGCTGGCGCTGGACGCCGACACCCCGATCTTTGGGGCCGGGACGGCGCTGGAGCCGCGTGCGCTGACGGCGGCGGAGGCGGCCTGGCTGAACCGCCTGACCGGGACGCGCACCTGGCGGGCGGGCGACACGCCCCACCCGGTGGCGGTGGCCATGCTGGGCGACCGCGCGGCGGCGGACCTGCCCGCAGGCGGCGACGTGCCGCCCGCTGCGCCCGACCCCACCCCCGACCCCGCGCAGGCGCAGTCGCTGGCCTACGGGGCCGACCCCAGCCAGGCCTATCCGGTGCGCTACCGTGTGGTGGACCTCGACGACCTCATCCCCTCGAACCTCGACAGCGGGGCGATCAACCCGGCCTATGACCCGGCGCTCCAGCCGCGCCAGCGCGACCGCGCGGCCAGCCAGGCCCAGATCGCCAAGGTCGCCCAAACCCTGACGCCCGACGCACTGCTGACCGACTTCAAGCAGCTCGACAAGGGCACGCCGATCATCGGCGGGGACGACATGTGTGTGGAGTCGGGGAACGGGCGCGTGCTGGCGCTGCGCAAGGCGCGGGAATCCTTTCCCGCGCAGTGGGAGAGCTATCAGGACCGGCTGCGGGCGGTGGCGGGCGACTTTGGCATCGACGGGGCGACGCTGGCGGGGATGCGCGCGCCGGTGCTGGTGCGCGAGCGCGGGCCGGTGGCCGACCGGGCGGCGTTTGCCCGCGAGGCCAACGCGCCGCCGGTCTTGCAGATGTCCACGCTGGAGAACGCGCGGGTGGATGCGCAGCGGCTGACGGACGCCACGCTGCTGCGGCTCCAGGTGCGCGAGGACCAGAGCATCGACCTCGCGCTGCGGGCCACGGCCAACCGAGGCTTTGTGCGCGACTTCATGGAGACGCTGCCCGCGAACGAGCGGGCCACGCTGATGCGGGCGGACGGGACGCTCTCCCAGCAGGGCATCTGGCGGATCAAGGCCGCGCTGTTCACGCGGGTGTTCCCCGGCGCGGCGGGCGGGCGGCTGGCGGAGACCTTCACCGAGGCCCTCGACTCGACGACACGCAATTTTGAGAGCGCGGTGGCGGGGACGCTCCCGGCGCTGGTGCGGGCCCAGAGCCGCATCCGCAGCGGCCAGCGGCGGGCCGACCTCGACCTGTCGGCGGATATGGCGGCCTCGCTGGACATGCTGGCGCGGCTGCGCGAGCAGGAGATGCCGGTGCATGTCTACCTGGAGCAATCGACGATGTTCGACCGCGAGCTGACGCCGCTCCAGGAGGACATGCTGCGGCACTTCGACAAGATCGGGCGCACGCCCAAGGCGATCCGGGGCTTTCTGGGGACCTATGCGCAGGCAATCGAGGATGCGCCCGACCCGAGCCAGGAGGATATGTTCGGCGGCGCGGGCGTGACCAAGGAGCAGTTCTTCGCGCGCCTGGTCGCGCCTGCCGAGACCGCCACCCCCGTGGCGATGTGGAACTAGGCGCTGGCCAGCGTGGCCAGCGTGAGACATGAGATGACCCATGACCGGGCTGGCCAGCGTGACGGATACCCCCTCTATAGACAAGGAACACGCAGATGACCCCACGTATCCCCCGCCTCGCGCCGAAGAGCGCGGCGCACGACCCGGCGAGCCTGTCCGCCGCCTTGACCGGATCGGCCACCGGCGCGCTGACGGCCCCGGCCCACCCCTTCGACCCGACCGTCGGCAGCGGCCTGCGCTGGACGCCCAGCGCACTAGAGCTGTGGCAGCGCGGCACGCGGCAGGACGTGGCCGAGCTGGCCACCGCCTCCCCGCATGCCTGCTGGGCCACGGCGGCGTTTGTGGATGCTTTCCCGGACGTCACCCACTGGTGGTTTGGCAGCCCGTGGACGCAGCGCGTGCGGGCGACCACCCGCACGGCGCTGCCGGAGGGGCGCGGGCTGGCGGTGTGGCTCCAGGCCGCGCTGGAGGACGCCGACGAGCTGCCCTGGGTCATCCTCGCTGGGGGCGACCCCGCCGGGCCGCTGCCGGAGTACGCGGGTGGGCCGCAGAACCTGGGGCTGCGCTCGGCGCTGGGCGCGCTGGCGCGGCAGGTGGGGGCGGGGCGCTTCCCGACCGCGCGCTGGGCGGTCGTGACCAGCCTGATCCCGGCGCGCGAGGTGGTCGGGCTGCTCGACGGCGCGGCGCTGGAGTTGCTCGGGCTCTGAGCGCAGTACGCAAAAAAGATCACGAAATGTGCTATAGTGCTCCTATTCGTGATGGTATTGTGTTGACCACGGGAGACGCCCATGACCCCAGAGATCCGCCTCGACCCCCGCCTCGCGCAGCGACTGCATGAGAAGAAGGCGCTGCTTGACCTTCAGCGCCCGCTGTCGCCGACGGTGGTGGCGAAGCTGTACGAGGATCTGCGCATCCGCCAGACCTACCACTCGAACGCCATCGAGGGCAACACGCTCGACCTGAGCGAGACGCAGCTCGTGGTGGCCGAGGGCATCACCATCGGCGGGCACACAGTGCGCGAGCACCTGGAGGCGATCAACCACGCGGCGGCCTACGGGCGGATGCTGGAGTTGGCGCGGGGCGATGCGTCGCTGGATGCGGCGGCGATCTGCGAGTTGCATGGGCTGGTGACGCAGGGGCTGGTGGACACGCCCGGCGCGTACCGCCGCGCCGCCGTGTTTATCAGCGGGTCGGAGCACCGCCCGCCGCACCATAGCCAGGTGTCGGGGCTGATGGCCGACCTGGTGGCGTGGGTGGCGGGGGATGGGCAGGCGTATGAGCCGGTGCTGCGGGCGGCGCTGACCCACGAGATGCTGCTCGCCATCCACCCCTTTGCAGATGGGAATGGGCGCACGGGGCGGCTGGTGCTCAATCTCCAGCTCATGCGCGATGGCTACCCCACGGCGCTGCTGCTGGCGGGGTGGAGGCCGCGCTACATCCAGGCGATGGAGCGGGCGCACCACGGGCAGTACAGCCCGCTGGCCAACGTGATTGGGCAGGCCGTGGAGGCAGGGCTGGATATGTTCCTCTCGGCGTGCGCGGATGTGCCGGAGGAACTCCAGCGACCGATCCGGGAGGTGGCCGAGGCGTGCGCGATCGATGGGGACTACCTGGGCTGGCTGCTGCGCGAGGGGCGCGTGGCGGGGCAGAAGCGCCGAGGGCGCTGGTACACCTCGGAGGCAGCAGTGCGCCGCTACCAGCGCGAGGTCGCCGAGGGCGTGGTGCCGAAGGGCCGACCACGGCAGGATGGGGTGTGAGTACCACACCCCATCCTATGTTCTCTGGCTTTACTCCATAATACAGCTACGAATAAAATCGAATAATCCTTGACCTTCCTTTACGCCAATGGCCCATGGGTCGCGAACACTTCGCTTTTTCATAAACTCATTGGTCTTTTGGATTTCGCGATAGAGGCGTTCTCGGGTTTCGCGCGAGAAGATGAATCGTACTTTAATGGGAGCAGCACGATAATTTTCTTCCCACCCTGAGGCGACCATATTTTCGATGGTCTCAACAAATAAGAGCCAGAGTACACAGAGAAGATCTTTTTCATTGAATGTATTGCTATCGATGTGATCCTTGATAACTTCTGGCGCGAGGGATTTTGCCATCATGGAGAAGCTATGATTATCAAGGATTCTTTTCCCCAAGTGGTGGATGTTTTCACCGAAAGTTCGATAGAGAACAAAGCCAACAAACTCCGTGAAGAGCAGCGACATGCCTGCTAAAATCTGGTTGAGGATAAACTGGTTATCACCACTCAGACGGGCATCAAGATCGGATTTTGTGAGCCGACTGGGGTCGATGCCTAAGCGCGTACAGGCGGCTTGGCGATTCTGTGAGGCAGTGGGGACAACAGCATCGACAAAATACCAGGAGAGATATGACACAAGCATTAATGAGGCACTTGGCGAGAGGTCGATACTATCTTCTCGTGCTCTCGCAAGCGCGAAGTCATAATCGAACCCATGTTTTCTTGGTTGCTGCTTAAAGATCAAAGCGTAAAAGCGGTCTTCAAAAAGGGTCTTTTTTTCGTTGACCGCTTCAGATGCAAAACCAATAAATGCAAGCCAGGTTTGAGCTAAGTCTGCATTATCAAGACGACGTGTTTTTCGTCGATCGGTCTTAAACTCTCTTGGATGTTTGCTTAATGCAGGCCTCCATCGTTTCGGGTCTTGGTCAAATGCTTCCCAGGCACCTTCTTTTGATTCATAAAACCATGATAAGTCTTCCGCAAAGATGCGGGCATACAATAGTTGCTCAAAGTTGTTTGAGACGAGGTTACGCGGCTTCATGGGATTTTGATTGTTGGTAGCCTTCACCACTTTGGTGATATCATCAACGGCGGTATTGAGGAGTAGGCGAACCATAACAGAACAGTTTTGTTCAAAATCTTCCTTATCTCGTTGATTGAGTTGCTGGAATGCCGTGTGTAAGGCAACCACCGTTTGTAGGCCATTGACAATACCAGGGTGAATAACGGTGAAGTGCTTTCGCTGATTGTTCGGTTTGATAAATGAATCACAGGTGATAGTAACACCATTGTTGAGGAAGCGGAACTCTCGTCTTGATCGTTGATGAAGCACAGAATCGCGTATGGCTTGATTTACCCGAGAGTTACTAATATTTGCTCGCACATTTGGCTCAAATATCTGATAGCCAAGCGCGTTATAGGCATCAACCAGATCGCTTGCCTTGCAGTAGAAGATCGCATTGTGGTTATCATTTATGGCTCCTTCGTTGCTTGTCCGCAAGTTAATGCGATCCTGTTTCCTCCCTTTTGCATCCATCCAATCGCGATTGCGTTCTCGCCATTTTCCATCGATGACATCGTCAATCGTATGGAGTACCGCATAGATTTGAATGGGGATCTCATCGAGGAGGATTGGTTCTGCATTCGCTCGTTGAAATGCTTGGAATTCAGCAGCCGCTTGAGGCGTTAAGACATTGCCAAGAATCACAAGGTGGAACGTAACAGGAATAGCAGTCGCGGTAGCCTCTAAACGATGGCTTCTCAGGGCTGAATCGCGTCGGCTAACTAAGAGGCGTAGATCTTTTTGCGGGACTTTGTCAAACCGTTCGGTGACCCAGAAGTTCTTGGCCCGTTCTAAATCTCGTATACCACTCCCATCAAATGCACTCAGATCAAGGAGTCCATCGGAATCTTGTTCATGGGTCTTCACTTGAAATAAATCAAAACCGTCGTTGGTTGCTGACCAAGCATCAATACCACGATCCTTGGTATCAATGAAGGTCATGTCATTCTCATAGCCAAGCCATTTTAGGAGAACCCGTGCGGCGGCTGCTGGGAAGGTGTAACTTTCGTTGGCCGCCGTTTTTCGGATATCTTCCGCTAGGAGATCAATGAAGGTTTGACGGTGCGATGACTGTGATAAGTTCATAGGCTCCTCACGTCTCTATTAAGTCAATACATACAATATATATCAATTCATTTAAGGGATTCTCCTCATAGTCTTCCTTTTTCTAGTACCTCAGTCCTTTCCCCAACTAGGACTAACACCCGCCAAATTGACGACTAGGCCGTGTCCACACCCCTGCGGCGTTTGCTATGCTCCTTGGTGAAAGGGGGCGCTATGCAAGACGACATGCGGGTTGCCCAACTGCGGGATGTGCCCGCCGCCCAGATCCAGCTCGCGGCGGCGAACCCGCGCACCGACGGGGCGGAGGACATCGCGGGCCTGGCCGCGTCGCTGAGCGCGGGGCTGGCGCAGCGGCCCACGCTGCTGGAGTTGGGGCCGGAGCAGTACGCGGTGCTAACGGGCGAGCGGCGGGTGCGGGCGGCGCTGGCGGCGGGCTGGGCGACCATCCCGGCGCTCGTCGAGGAGCCGCTCGACCCCCTGGCGGCCCACACCCGGCGGGTGCTGGAGAACTTGCACCGCAAGGACCTGGGGCCGCTCGACGAGGCCCGCGCGCTGCGGCTGGACTGGCTGATCGCCAACGCGGTCGCGCTGGAGCTGACCGAGGCGGCGGCCACGGCGGTGGCGGCGGGCGGCAGCGTGCAGAGCGCGCTGGCCCCGCTGACCCAGGTGCTCCTGGATGCGGGCTGGTCGGCCACGCGCCCGACGGTGACGCAGGAGCAGTACCTGACCGCGCGCGGGCTGGGGATGAGCACAGCCTCGCTGCGCAAGAAGCTCCAGCTGCTCACCCTGACCGATGCGGCCCAGGAGCGGCTGGCGGCGCTGGGGCTGACCGAGGCCAGCGTGCGGGCCTTCGCGCGGCTGGACGCGGCCCAGCAGACCACCCTGCTGGCGGCGCTGGATGCTGATCCCAGCCTGGTGCGCAAGGTCAAGACGATCATCCAGGACGTGACCGCGCGCGGCTATCCGCTGGCCCACGCGCTGGCCCTGGCGCGCGGCGAGGTCTGGTCGGGCGTGGCGGAGACCGAGGGGGACGAGACGGGCGGGGATCTGGCGACAGACGCGCCCGCCGGTGCCGCCAGACTAGGAACGCCCAGCACGCCAGGGCGGGAGGCCGCGCCGGTGCTGGGGGCCGAGGCCGCTGCTGCGGCGGCGCAGCGCTCACAGGCGGCGCTGGCGGTGCTGATGGGGGCGGAGGCCCTGAGCGAGGCGGTGGCCACGCTCAGCGGGCCGCTAGGAACCGATTTGGCCGAGGTGGTGCGCGCGGCGGAGGAGCTGCTGCGCGCGGCCCTGCACCAGATGCAGGAGCTGATAGCAAACGAGGAGTAGGTATGGCATGCGAGATACCCCGGATAGCCGTCACCCCGCCGCCAGTGGCCGTGGCGGTGCGGTCAGTGCTGGCCAACGCCCAGGCGCTGCATGGCGCAGTGGCGGCGCTGCACGGCCCGCACCATGCGCCGGTCGGGGCTGCCTGGGCGGCGGATCTGGTCGAGGCGCTGGGCGTGGCCGAGGGCCTGACGGAGGAGGCGCTGCATCTCCTCCAGCGGGTGCTGGATCGGGAGGAGGTTGGCCATGTCCTGTGAAGGCAAGCTCGGCACGGCCTGCGCGACCATGCTGGGCGGGGGTGGCTCCTCGCTGGCGCAGGCCTTCGGCGGCGACGCGGCGGAGGCCACGGCCATTTTGGAGGAGACCTTTCGGATCGCCCGCAGCCAGGCGGCGGGGCGCGATCGCCCGGCGGGGCGCGTGGCGGAGCTGAAGGCCAAGGCGGCGGACCAGGCCGCCACCGACGCCACGGTGGCGTTTTTCACCTACCTGCGCGACACGCACCAGGTGCCGCCGGGGCAGCTCCCGGCCCACGGGCGCGGGCGCGACGGCGTGCCGCTGCCCAAGCTGGACGCCTGCCACGGCTACGCGGCGGTGTGGGAGGCCGTGCAGGCCGCCGCCAGCGGCAGGCCGCTGCCCGGTCTGGCCGCCGAGGTGCGCCAGCGGCGCAGGGAGCGGCAGATCACGGCGCTGCGGGCGGACACCTGGTCAGGCGGCGGGATGCGCTGCACGGGCTGCGGGCAGTTTGCCTCGGCCCTGCGCGCCCACCTCTGCCCGCAGACGGCCACGCCTGCGGCGCTGTCGGCGGCGCTGGTGCGGTCGCTCCGGGTGCCGGACACGGCCTACCCGCCCCAGGCGCTCGCGTCGCTGGTGGCGCAGGCCAAAGATGAGGGCGTGGTCAGCATGCGCCACGCGGTGACGGGCGAGGCGGTGAGCGTCACGCTCGACGGGCTGGCGGTGGCGATCAAGGGCGGCTACATGCCGCATGCCTGGACCGGCCTGGCGGCGGTGGCGGCCACGCCCGATGGGCGGGCGGTGCCGGTGCTGAGCATGGCCAACCTCACGCCTGCGCCCGAGGCGACGACGGGCCTGGCGGCGGCGGCCATGGCCTCGGGCCAGGTGCTCAGCGCGGACACGCCGGTGCTGAGCGCGGCGAGGCCGCTGCCGGAGCGGCTGGCGCAGACGGTGGCCACGGCGACCGAGACCACGGTCACGGGTGGGGAGGACTACACCCAGGGCCGCTTCCTGGGCACAGAGTACCGCAAGAAGAGCGCGCTGGGCCAGCCGGTGGAGATCGACGGCCTCAGCTGGGGCGTGGGGCAGCGGGCGACCGGCCAGCAGTACTGGGCGGCGGCCCGCCACGCCGGGCTGGCCCCGCAGAAGGGCGTAACCATCGGGGTGGGGCGCACGCTGCCGGGGGCGGTGCAGCTCCTGGCCGACCCGACTACGCGGGTGGCGACCACGGCGGCGGGGCAGACCCAGGTCTACGCGGGCGGGGATCTGCTGGCGGTGTACGACGCGGCCACGGGGACGCTGGGCGACACGGCGGGGACGCCCAACGCCAGCAGCGCGCAGATGGCCGCGCTGATCGCACACCGCGCGCTGCACCCAGAGACGGCCTACGACCAGGGGCTGGCGATGGACCTGGAGGCGATGATCGACGGGCGGGTACCCACGCTCCAGGCCGTGGACGCGGCCTATCTGGCGATTACCCACGGCCCGCTCGACACGACCCACCAGCTGCGCTTCGGCGCGCAGGTCGGCACGGCACGCTGTCCGCAGTGCGGGCAGTTTATGGGCGACGCGCATGTGTGTCCGCACGCGGCCCCCTCGGAGCCAGTGGCGAGCCCGCCGCCGGTGGCCGCTGACCAGACCACGACCGCACCACCCCCGCCGGTGGCCACGAACCAGGGCGATGGGCAGCCAGCGGCCAGCGTGGCCGCAGCAGTGGAGCCCGTGGCCAGCGCGCTCCAGGCCGCAATGGCCGAGATGGCGGCCTCGGACCCCGCGACCTTTGCGGCCCAGGTGCAGGACTATTTCGCCACGCACCTCGCACCCGGCGGCGCGCCGCCGCTGGATGCCGCCACGGTGGCCAGCGCGCTCGCTGCCGCGCTGCCCGCGCCCGCCGCGCCGCTGGACGCCGAGGCCCTGGCCAGTGCCCTGGCGGCGGCCCTGCCGCCCCAGCTCGACCCGGCGGCGCTGCGGGATGCCATCCGGGACGGGATCGCGGCGGTCCCGGCCCCGCAGGTCACGGTCACACTGCCCGAGGCGCAGGCCGCGCCCGCCGCCACGGTGCAGCTCCAGCTCGACCACGACGCCCTGGCCGGGGCCTTCCGCGCCGCGATGCAGCAGGCCGCTACCACCCTGGCCCAGCCGCTGCCGCCGGGGACCGTGGCCGACCCGCCGCCCGCGCCCGCAGGCCCGACCGCGCGCCCGCCGCGCACCGGGCGCATGCGCCCCGTCGATCTCCCGCTCACCGGCCAGGAGCACATCCTGGCCAGCGTCCGCCTGCCCGCGCCCGACCCCTATCTTCGCGACGTGCCCGCCGCCGTCGGCGGCCAGCGCGCCGCCCCGCTGGAGGAGTTTATCCCCGACCTCGACCCCGACTACGCCATCTCTGCCGACACCGAGCGGGTGCTGCGCAGCATCTCGGCCATGATGCAGGCGGGCCAGCGGGTCTCCGGCACCGCCAAGCGCGCCTGTATGTCCTTCGGGCTGTATGGCAAGCCCGGCACCGGCAAGAACACCCTGCCGCGCCAGCTCGCGGCCAGCATCCTGACGATCGATGCGGAGGGCAACGAGACCCAGGGCATGCACTACGCCGAGGTCAACATCCTGCCGGACTCGACGGCGGACGAGATGATCGGCGCGGTGGTGCTGGAGCCGGATGGCCGGGGCGGGACGCGCTCGGCGGTGCGGCTGGGCAAGATCGGCCTGGCCGCCGCGATGGGGTCGGTGGTCTGTGTGAACGAGATTGTGCGCAACCCCAAGCTGGCCACCGCGCTCCAGTCGATCCTGGAGGACGGCGAGATCCTGATCTCCAGCCCGGAGGCGGGCATGGTGCGCATCCCGGTCCACCCGGCGACCACCATGTTCCTGACCTGGAACCCCGGCAACGAGGGCGACCCCGACCGCCCGGCCCAGGCCCCGCTCTCGCGCATCACCACCTTCCCGATGGACAAGGCCACCGAGAACGAGCGGGCCGAGCGCGCCATGCGCTTTGTGACGCGCTTCAGCACGGGCCGGACCCCGCCCAGCGCGGCGGAAAGTACCCAGGACCTCGGCCAGCGCCAGGAGGCGCGGCGGCAGGAGATCCTGCGCACCAAGTATCAGATCCCGCAGAACGTGACCCCGGCCCCGGAGGAGCTGCGGGCGGCGGTCAAGCTCGTGACCGACATCGAGCAGCTGGCGGACGCGGGGGTGGGGGCCAAGCAGATCGGGCTGGCCTCGGCCACCTCAACCGCGCCGGGCGACCGCCAGCTCGCGCGTTTCCTGCTCTTGGGTAAGGCGGTGGGCTGGCGGCGGGCCGCCGACATGTTCAAGATTTGCTGCGACCAGGGCGAGGATTTTGCTGGGCAATGGGCGCTCGTCGAGAACCGCATGGACGCGTGCTTCGGCACGCTGGCCCCGCGCGAGCGGCGATAGGAGGGGTCGCAATGTCGTGCGAAGGCAAGTTGAGCGCGGCCTGCGCGGCGGTCGCCCCGCCGGGGAGCGCGGCGGCGGCGGCGCTGGGCGATGATCCGACGGGCGTGCTGGAGGAGGTCTACCGCGTGGCCCAGAGCCGCAGCGTCCAGACCGTCGCTACAGGCCGCAAGACCACGGGCGCACTGCGCGAGCAGCTGCACAACCGGGTGGCCGCCGACATGACGGTGGCGTTCTTTACGTATCTCCGCGACCACCACGGCATCCCGCCGGACCAGCTCCCGGCCCACGGCCAGGGGCGCGACGGCGTGCCGCTGCCTAAGCCCGCCTCCTGCCACGGCTACGCCGCCGTGTGGCAGACGCTGCGGGCGGCGATCCAGGGCCAGCCGCTGCCGCCGCTGGCCCGCGAGGTGCTAACCACGCGCCAGCAGCGGCGCGTGGCGGCGGCGCAGGCCGCGCACGTGGCGACGGCAGATCTGCCGCCGCTGCCCGACCCGCCGCGTCCCGGCAAGCGGGTGCCCATCACGGTCGGCGGGGCGGACTACACCATCCTGGGCGGCCCGGAGGCGTCCTTCGAGGTGCTGGTGGCCGGGCTGCGCCAGACCTTCGACCTGGACGGGAGCTGCTTCCGTCACCGCCCCAACCCGGTCGCCCATCGCGCCCCACAGGGCTACTGGGACATCCCGGCCTCGCTGCCGGAGGTGATCGCGGGGGCGGAGGCGCTGGGGGTGGGACTGGTGGCGGCGGACGGCCAGACGCTGGTGGGGCTGCCGGTGCCGGTGGCCGACGCCCGTCAGGTGGACGCGGCGCTGTCCGACCTGCTGGCCCGCGAGCCGGTGCTCGGCGACCTGGCGAACGGGCAGCTCGCGGTGGGGGCGCAGGTGCCGCCGTCGGTGCACGAGGCGCTGTTCGCGGCGGTGCAGCTGGCGCGGCTGCCGCTGCCGGACGGCAGGCCGCACGCGCTGGCCACGCAGGCGGCGGCGCTGCGCGACACCCACCTCCGCACCGGGCTGTCCGGGCAGGACGTGGCGACGTTCACCCAGGCGCTGCTGGCCCACACCGGCGCGACGCGCTGCCCGGTCTGCGGGCAGTTTCGCGGCAGCGCGCACGACTGCCCCGGCTCCGCCACCTTCACCATTGCGGGTATCCCAAAGCTGCGGCGGGGCGGGCCGCTGGAGGACTGGCTGCACACGGTGGCGGCGGCACCCGGCGTGCGGGCGATGATTCGGAACCTGGGCAGCGGGAAGCGGAGCGAGCTGGGGCAGCTGCAGCTGGCCACGGCGGCGCAGCGCCTGCGCGACCCGCGCTTTGCGCACCTGCGCAAGAAACAGCCGATTGTGGAGGCCTGGGCGGCGCAGGCGCTGGCGGCGACCACGCCGCAGGAATGGCTGACGGCGGCCTCCGTGCTGGGGCAGCTGCGCGTCGCCCCCGCCTTGTATGCCGACCACTGCGCCCAGTTCGTCCAGCACTTCAGCGCGGGGCTGTGCGCCCTGGCCAACCAGGAGGTGGTGACGCACCCGGTGGAGGAGGGGCTGATCGCGCTGCTGTTCCAGTCGGACACGCCCAAGGAGCTGGAGGCGGCGATTATGCAGCTGCCGCCCGAGCGGCGGATGCAACAGGCGGCGACGCTGGTGTGCGTGGCGGGCGGGATGGACCGCTGCGGGAACTGCGGGCAGTTTCGCAGCGCGCGGTCGGGGCACCGCTGCCCGACCGGGACGGTGGCGCAGGTGGTGGACGGGGACATGGCGCTCCCGGCGGCGCGGACGCTAGTGGGCGGCGACCCGATTGACAACGAGGCGATCGCGGGGATGTTCAGCCGGATCGCGACGGCGATCGCGGGCGCACCCAGGCGGGTGATGTTCGGCGCGCCGGGCAGCGGGTTCGCGACCAACATGCAGGGGCGGATCATGGCTGACCCGCAGCCGCTGCCAGCGGGCGCGACGCTGGGCGACCAGCTGCTGGCGGTGAACGCCGGGATCTACCACGAGTTGGGGCACGAGCAGTATACCCCGCCAGAGCTGTGGGCGGACATGCTGACCATCGCGCGGAGCGATGCGCCGGTGACGCGCACGCTGGATCTGGGTTTCGCGGGCCTGGGATCGGTGGACATAACCCTGGACGCGCTCAAGGGCCAGGTGCCAAGGTGCTACAACATCATCGAGGACGGGCGCATGGAGCGGGCGGTGAGCGCGGACTATCGGGGCGTGGCGGAGATCCTGGCCGCCGATGCGCTGATCGACCCGCGCTGGGACCAGACCGTGGGCGAGCGCGTGCCGACGCGGCACCAGGTCGAGGGGGCATTGCTCTACACCGCGCTGCCGTACTTCGCGGTCTCACCGGAGGCGCGGGCGGGGATGAGCCCGGACGCGCGTCGCCTGTTCGCAGAGCTGGAGCCGGTGGTGGCGGCGGCGGTGGTGGGCAGGCCAGAGGACGCGGCCAGCGCGGCGCTGTATCTGGCCTGGCGGCTGGAGCAGGAGGGATTAGCCACGCCCCCGCCGCCGTCGGCGGTGAAGCCGCGCCCGGACACCCCGCCCGAGCCGCAGGAGCGACCGCCAGACCAGCCGGGCCAGCCGCAGCCGGGCCAGGGTGGGCCGGGTGGCCAACAGGGCCAGCAGGCGGGGCAGCAGGGCCAGCCGGACCAGTCAGACCCGCAGGGCAACCAGCAGAACCCGCAAGACGGCCAGCAGCGGGCGGGTGAGCCGAAGGGCCAGCCGCAGCAGGGCCAGCAGGGACAACAGGGTCGCCAGCAGGGGGATCAGCAAGGGCAGCCGGGCGGCCAGCAGCAAGGCCAGGGCGGCCAGCCGGGGAACCAGCCAGGGCAACCGGGCGAGCAGCGCCCGCAGCCGGGGCAACGCGGCCAGGGCGGCCAGCCGGGTGGGCAGCCGGACCCATCCGATCCGCCAGGTCAGGGTGGCCAGGGTGGGCAGCCGGGCCAACCCGGCGGGCAGCCCCAACCCCAGCCGTCGTCGGGGTCGGGCGGACCGCCAGACGGTCAGCAAGGCGACCAGGCGGGGCAGCGTGGCCAGCAGCCAAACCAGGGCGGCGTCGGCGGCACACGCGGGGACTGGAGCGAGTCCGTGACCAGCGGGCCGCGACGCGACGTGCAGCAGCCCTTCGGGGTGCAGGACTTCGAGGCGGTGCGCAACCGCTTGGCCACCCAGGCGGGCATGGTGCTGGGCGGCCTCATCCGCACCCGCAACCGCCCCGAGGCCATGGGCCAGGCGCTGCACCAGCCGCTGCGCTCGGTCCCCACCAGCACGCAGCGGAGCCGCAGCCAGGGCGGGCACATCCAGGCGCATCAGGTCATGCAGCCGACGGCCAACCCTTCCCTCGTGGCGGAGCTGGCCACCCGCCGCCGTGCCCACCAGGCCGTGGCCCGCCAGCTCGCCACCCAGCTCGCGGCCATCCGGGACGCGACGGAGCAGCGCTTCCGCAAACAGACCGAGGGGCGGCTGGATCGCGGTCGGCTGGTGGCTGCTGTCACTGGGCAGGACACCGTGCGCACCCGCACGCAGATCCACCCGGCCACCCGCTTCGCGGCCTCGGTCGCGGTGGATATGTCCGGCTCGATGAGCCACGCCATCCAGAGCGCGGCGCTGTATGATGCGGTGCGCGTCTTAGGCGACACCTTCGACCAGCTGGATATCCCCTTCGAGGTGCGGGCCTTCGGCACCCACACGGCGCAGATGAAGAGCATCGGCGACCCGGCCTTTGACGAGCAGCGGGCGGCGGCGCTGGCCTCGTGGAGCGGCGGCGGGACGCGGCTGCTGGAGACCGCCCAGCTGACCACCACGGCGCTCCAGGGCTGCCCGGAGCGCAACAAGATCAGCATCACGCTGACCGACGGCGATCTGGGCGACCACAACGAGACCGTGGCCCAGCTGGCCGAGGCGCGGAAACAGGGCATCGTGACCTTCGGGCTGTTCTTCGGCACCCATGCCAGCGCGGACCGGATGGACGAGCTGTACGGCGTCGGCAACTGGACCACCATCAATGAGCTCTCCGACATGCCGACCCAGGTCGGGCGGCGACTGGCCACCATCTTCAAGCGGCTTCAGCCGCACTAGACAGAAGGAGTTTCATCATGACCACCCCGATCCTGCTGGCCCCCGGCCACGTGTATGTGCCGCACCTCGGCACCGGCATCCAGTACGCCCCCGGCGTGGCCACGCTCTATCAGGGCGGCGACGCCATCGCCCAGGCCGCGCACGACTGCCCGACGGCGTGGGCCTTCTGGTACGACCTGGCCTTCGCGCGGGTGTTTCCCCAGGTGCAAACGTGGTGGTTCCGCTCGCTCTGGACGCAGCGGGCGCGTTTCAGCCGCGCCCAGGGCATGCTGGACGCGACGACGGTCTACGGCTACGTGCAGTACCTCGATGAGGAGACGCCGGGGGACATGTGGACCATCCACGACGGCGGCGATCACTGGGCGTTGGATGTGCCCTACCCGCCCAACGAGGTGCAGCCGATCAACCTGCCGCTGCGCTACGCCCTGGCCCAGGCCGTGGTCGGCGTGCAGAACGATGACATCCAGGCGGACACCTGGTACACCCTGACCAGCACGGTAGAGCGCCTTGAGCTCTCCGACGCGCTGCCGACGGACGAGCGGGGCTGCACCGCGCTCCTGCCGCGCCGCATGGGCATGCTCATCGCCCCGCTGATCGACGACGACCCGATCCCCGACCAGCGGCCCATCCGCCTGGCCGGGATCGACGCCCACGACCCCCGCGCCGCCTGGTGCCGCCGTATGGGGCTGACGCCGGGGGCGTAGGGACGACCTCACACGCGAAACGAGCAGCGGCCCCGTGCACAGGATGCGCGGGGCCGCTGGGGATGATTGCACTACCCCAGGTAACGATCAGACCATCGCTGGGGGCGGGGACGGATGGGTGCCGGGGGGAGGCATGCGGCGCAGACGCGCGGGGATGCGGTGTCGTTGGGCGCATGGTGGGGGCGCGCTGCGCATGGCCAATCCATGGTACGTGCTGCGAATAGTTGACAACCCAAAGCAATGCGAGTACGATCGCAGCGCTGTTCTCCCAACCGTGTTTTGGCCGTGGGTGCCTGTCGTGGCCCGCCGTGGTGGCGTGCCTGGTATCGTGGCGTGTGAAGGAGTGGTCCATGGGTTTGCACCGACGTTCGTTCCGCGCGTTCATCCACCTGCTGGTGTGCATGACCCTGCTCCTGCCGACCGCGCCAGCGGCCCCGGCCCACGCTGCTCCGGTGGCCGCGCCGCCCGCCGCGCCGCGCCCCGCGCCCGCGCTGGCCGTGGGGACCGAGCCGACCAAGCCCGCCGATGCCAAATCAACGGGCATGCCGACGAGCAAGATTGACGTGCTGCGCAAAGATTATGGTGGGCAGCAGATGGCGGGCGGCATCCTGGATGGGACCTTCACGCTCACCGCAACAGACACCTATACTATCCCGGGCACCTTTGATCTTCCTTTTCCTAAGTCCGGCACCTATGGTACCCCATATGAATTTACCATCCCCGCTGGGATGCCGCGTGATAGTATTGATTTCGATATGGTCATGACCAATGGAAAATCGCTCGGTCATGAAGCGTATATTCAATGGCGGGCACCCAATACAACTGTGTGGAATCCGCCATCCTACTCAAATCTGCATACCGAAGGTGTATGGGTTTCTGACGGGAAAGGCTTTAAAGACGATACCAAAGATATTCATGGCGTGATTGGGAGCTTAGTTTCCGAAGATCAACCCGTCGATGTGCGCATCGGCTGCCATATTGATAATCGCTATGATCTGCTTGATTACGCGGCATCATGCAAGGTTTCCAATATTCGCCTGCATCGCGATTTGCCAAAGGAATGGGCCGCATTCTTTGATGACAATCGCTCTTCTCCCCATTGGTCAATACAGACCACCGATGTCATTACCACCGGTGTGACCTCCCGTAGGGGGGCGTCGAGTTTCATTTCGTTGCGGAGCATCACCCATCCTGCGGTTCCCGTCAAGTCGCTGAAACTCCGCTCTCCCACCACCACCTTCCCGAAACTCCTGAGCACGAGTGTGGTTACCACCAGCGTTTGGTGGGCGCGCACCTTCATTGCACCGCCAACCACTGGGAACGACAGCGGAAGGTTCTATGTCCGATTCCATGAGGCAGGAACGACCAGCACTTGGACCCTCCTCCAGATTAATTCCATAAGCACCCCAACCGCAACGCCGTGGCAGCACGCCACGAGTTCCGCGCTGAGTAAACCCAATGATCTTGCAGGAAAAGTCGGGTGGTTCGAGATCCAAAAAGATCATGGGAACCTGAATGAGGTGTTCAGCTTTGACGACCTTTAGCTATTTGTCAATGGCACCTCGCTCCAGACCTTCCCGGTCTATCAGGATCGCAATGCGGGCACGTGTCCCTGCAAGGGCGATGGGGGCAACACGCCGGTCGTGTTCACGCTCCACCCGGTCAACACCTTCACCGGCTCGCTCTACGAGCGCTTCACCGATCTTTCGGTCCCCACGTCCGGCCAGTCGCTGACACTGAGCCGCAGCTACAGCTCGCTGCTCACCCAGCCTGCCCTGCTGGCCGATGGCATGCTCAGCCCCGGCTGGCGGCACAATTTCGATGAGCGCCTGACCTTTGCCGACCAGCCGGGCGGTGAGGCGGGGATGGTGATCTACGAGACGGCCAGCAGCAGCCGCCTGCGCTTCCTCGACAACGGTGATGACACCTTCACGCCGCTGCCGGATGTCTACGCCACGCTCGCCCGCCAGGGCAGCAGCTATGTGGTAGCGCTGCGCGACCGCAGCACGGCCACCTTTAGCGCCGACGGCCTGCTGACCAAGCGCACCGATGCCCAGGGCCGCGATCAGAACCTGACCTACGCCACTGGGCGGCTCGACCGCGTCACCGATGCGGCCAGTGGGCGCTTCCTCAGCTTCGCCTACACCGAGGCGGCGGGCCAGCAGCGCCTGCACACCGTGACCGACAGCGCCGGGCGCAGCATCACCTATGGCTATAGTGACACCGGCGATCTCTCGACCGTGACCGACCTGCGCGGCGGGATCACGACCTATACCTATAGCAACGGCAGTGTGCCAAGCGATGATCGGCATCTGCTCACGGGGATCATTGACCCGCTGGGCATCCCCCAGCTGACCAATATCTACGATCAGCGGCATCGGGTGAAGCTGCAGCGCCTCGCGAATGGCCAGCGCACCATCTTCACCTATCGCCATGGCGCAGCGGATGGGGCCGCGTCGACGGTCTGGGATACCGAGGTCGCCACGGCGTCTGGGCAGCCGCCCGCGAAGATCACGGCGGAGCCAGCGGCTGAGGCCAGTCGGTCGACCCGCATGTCCTTCGCGGCGAAGACGGTCTACTTCCCCTTGATCATGCAGGATGAGACCGCGATCCCCGCAGATGCCGATATCCAGATCGACCACTACCGCCTGGATGGCACGCTGGAGTACCAGGAGCGGGGCGGGCAGATCACCTCGTATGTCACCTATGACGCCAGTGGGACCCCGACCACCATCGTGGATGGGGCCATGGTGAATGACGTCCCGCTGGCGACCACCGTGAGCAACAACCGCGTGGGGCAGCCGCTCCAGGTGGTCAATGCCAGTGGCCACACCACCACCGCCACCTACCGCAGCGATAACCAGATCAGCACCTTCCGAGGGGCTGATAGCATCCTCAACTCGGCGACCTATGATGCGCGGGGCAATCTCGCGGCGGTGATGCAGATCGCCAACAGCGCCATGCGCCTGACCACCGCCTACACCTACACGACCGACAACCGCGTGCAGGAGGTGAAGGACGCGGCGGGCATCCGCACCCGCTACGCCTACGACACGCTGGGCCAGTTGACCGACGTGACGGTGGGCTATGGCACCG